>CAIZWU010000098.1 GCA_903936775.1 uncultured bacterium
GTTATCAGCAGGTCCGCGTCACCGATCCGGTCACGGCTTGGATGGTCCACTCCTGCCTGGACGACGCCCTCGCGGTGGGCACCGGACACCCTGCCACCAAGGATTACGGTCTGAAAGACTTTCCGGTGGCCGGGAAGACGGGCACCCACAGCAAATCCACCGACCTCTGGTTCGCCGGCTACAGCAACGCCGTCACCTGCGTCGTCTGGACCGGACTCGACCGCAAGGATACGATCTATCCCGACGCCTTCAGCAACCGGGTCGCCCTGCCCATCTGGAGCGATATCATGAACGCCAGCCAGCAGCACTTCCCCGGCACCGCGTTCCCTGCGCCTGCTGAAATCCAGCAGGTGGAACTCTGCACCGTCTCTGGCAAGCTCGCCACCGAAGCCTGCCTCGAACTCCGTCCGGATCCCTCCGACCCCAGCCGCAATAAACTTTTCAAGAGTTCCTACCTGGAATTCATCCGCCCCGGCTTCCGCATGACCCTGACCTGCGATGTCCATAGCAAAACCACGGGCATCGAACTGCCCGGCACCTTGATGGACACGCCTCCCATCATCGGGCCTGCCGGAGTCGGGGTGAATGTCGAATTGGAGGAGTCCGTCCCGGTGCGCCTGAAGGCCCCGACGGTGATCGGCAAAGATCCCTATGAGTCGGACTTTGGGACCGGAATCGCCGCCGGTGATCCCGACAAGCCCCCCCGGGCTCCCATCGTCACCGAAGCACCGGAACCACCGTCCGCTCCGCCCGTTCCGTTGTTCAATCCAGGAGCCGATCCGCTGGCGCCACGCCCGGGGCGCGCCCAAGTGGATGATTGAAGCCGCCTTCCGGCCGCGTTTCATCCCTCCCGGCTTACTCCCGCCGGACCCATGCCGCGGCTTTTGCCCGTCTCCACCCCTTTCCTGACCGTTTCTTCCAACTACTGATGTCCCGGGAACTCCTCGTCCTCATCCTGGCCGCCTTGTGCTACCTCGGCGGTTTTGGATATGCCGTGCGCTCCCTGCGGCAAGGCACCTACCGCCCAGGAAGGTGGACCCTCCTCATCATGGCGATTGGCGGGCTGTGCCAGACCGTCTTTCTGCACTGGCGCGGCCGGGAAATCGGCGGCTGCCCGATGACCAATCCCTTCGAACTGCTCACCTTCATCAGCTGGTCCATCGTCGTCCTCTATTTCATCATCGGACCCGCCTACCGGCTTTCCCTGCTGGGCGTTTTCACCTCACCCCTCGCCCTTCTTTTCCAAATCGCCGCCCTGCTCCTTCCGGAGTCCCTCGCCCCCGCGGTTCCTAAATCCACTCATTCCTTCTGGGGGGAACTCCACGCTGCACTCGCGCTGGTGTCCTACGGCGCCTTTGCCCTCGCCTGCGCCGCCGGGATCATGTTTCTCCTGCAGGACCGGCAATTGAAACAACACCGCATCTCCCCCGTCCTGCGCCAACTCCCCCCCATTCACTATCTCACGCGTGCCATCCGCGGCCTGCTCATCACCGGCACGGGCCTCCTCACCATCGGCATCGTCAGTGCTTACCGCATGGAAAAACTGCCGCCGGCCAGCAAACTCACCATCGTCTGGATTGTCTGGACGCTCTACGCCAGCCTGATCCTCTACGAAAGCTGGCGTGGCATGTCCGCCCGCCGCGCCGCCGCCACCGCTGCCTTCGGATTCCTCATCCCCGTCATCAGCCTCTGGTTCATCGGACGCCACTGACATTCCCCTCCTCCCGTTTTCCTATCATGCTCCTCTGCCTCGGCCTCAGCTACGCCCGCACTCCCGTGGAAGTGCGCGAACGCGTGGCCGTGCCCGGCAAGGATCTGCCGGATGCGGTCAAGGCCCTGACCCAATTGGAGGACGTCGACGAGGCCGTGATCGTCTCCACCTGCAACCGCATGGAGATCTATGCCTCCAGCCCGTCCCCGTCCACCGCCGCGGCCCATGTCGATGCCTGGCTGCGCGACCGCTTCCATCTCGGCAGCGAAATCGAATTCTTCCAACACCAGCGGGAGGATGCCGCCCGCCACCTCTTTGCCGTGGCCAGCGGGCTCGACTCCATGGTCCTTGGCGAGACCGAGATCTTCGGCCAGATCAAGGATGCCTACGCCGCCGCCCATGCCGCCGGCACCACTTCCCGGGAGTTGAACAAGCTCTTCCAGGAATCCTTCCGCGTCGGGAAAGCCGTCCGCAATAACACCAGCATCCAGCGCGGCTCCACCTCCGTCGGCTCCGTCGCCGTCGAACTCGCTGAGAAAATCTTCGGCGACCTGCGGGACAGCCAAGTGATGCTCCTCGGGGCCGGCGACATGAGCCGGCGCTGTGCCCAAAGCCTGCAAAGCCGCGGGGCCAAAGGCATCATCGTCTCCAACCGCAGCCATGAGCGGGCCGTCGAACTCGCTGCCGAAATGAACGGCACCGCCATCACCTTCGAGGAGTGGCCCGCCCAGACCGCCCACGTGGACGTCATTATCAGCTCCACCGCTGCCCCGCATACCGTAATCCATCCGGAGCAGGTCCTGCCGGCCCTGCGCCGCCGCCGCGGGCGCCCGCTTTTCATCATCGACATCGCCGTTCCCCGCGATGTCGATCCCCTCGTCCACGATATCGAAGGCGTTTATCTTTACGACATCGACGCCCTCGAGGCCCTCGCCAGCGAAACCCGCCAACGCCGCGAGAACGAAATCACCCAATGCCTCGCCATCATTGAAGAGAACATCGGATCATCTCCCCTCTTCCGGCCGCATCATCCCTACCCGCCCCAACGCGCCACTCTGGCCGATTCCACCTAGCACTTCCCGGAATATTTCCTTTCATCCTCCAGTCTCCTTCTATCCCTCCCTGATGCTCTCCCTCACTTTAGGAACCCGCGGCAGCGAACTCGCGCTCGCCCAGACCGTGCTCACCACCGCCGCCCTGCAGGCCGCCTGGCCGCAACTTGCCATCCACCGCGAAATCATCAAAACCTCCGGCGATCTCCGGCCCGACCTGCGCCTGGCGGACTTCTCCAAAGGCGACAGCCCGGTGGTCGACAAAGGCATCTTCACCAAGGAACTCGAAACCGCTCTCCGCGCCGGCAGCATCCATGCCGCCGTCCATAGTCTCAAGGACGTCCCCACCCTGCTCGATCCCGGGTTCAAAATCAGCGCCGTCCTGCCCCGGGCGCCCATTGAGGACGTGCTCATTTCCAAAACTCCCGGCGGCTTGGATGCCCTGCCCCCGGGCAGCACCGTCGCCACCAGCAGCGTGCGGCGCGTCCGGCTCCTGCAGCACCTCCGGCCAGATCTGAAAACCATCGAAATCCGCGGCAATGTCCCCACCCGCCTCCGCAAAGCCGCCGAAGAGCCGCAGATTGATGCCATCATCCTCGCCCGCGCCGGCCTGCTCCGCCTTGGCCTGTATCACGAAATCCTGACGGAATACGTCACCGCGCTGCACCTCAGCATCCTCGACCCGGAACGCTTCCTCCCGGCCGCCAGCCAGGGTGCCGTCGCCCTCGAAACCTTTGAAGAAACCCCGGAACTCGCCGCCGCCCTCGCCGCCCTCAACCACCCGGAAACTTTCGCCCGCATCACCGCCGAGCGCCGTTTCCTTGAACTCCTCCAGGCCGGCTGCCAAACCCCGGTCGGCGTCCACACCTGGATCACCGGTTCTTCCCTGCACCTCAAAGCCCTCGTCTTCCCCGACCACGGCGGCCCGCCCCTCGCGGCGGAGACCAGTGCACCTCTCGACGCTCCTCTGACAGCGGCACAGACCCTTTTCGAAAATTTGAAACCCCTGCCGTAAGAGGGCTAGGAAAGTGGTTGGGAATTGTCCCTGACGCGCTCAGCAAACGGGCAACATGCTGGACGCTTTAATTGACTTTCGAACCCGGGGAACCCCGTAAAAGAGGTGGTGGACAGGCTGGGACTCGAACCCAGGACCAGATGGTTAAAAGCCGCCTGCTCTACCAACTGAGCTACCTGTCCATTCGCTTCGCCGCCGGGTTGGCTTTGCGCGAGTTGATTCCCTACACGTGAAAACCGGCACCGCAAGTGGTTTCGTGGATTCTGTGGCGGTTTGGGATTTGCGCGATCGAGCGGAAAAAGTGGCGCAATACGGGCGTATTGCCAAATGGGTCCGGTGCCGCTTATGGTCACAGGACATTCCATCCCTTACCTCTTCCCGCCATGTTCCGTCTGCCCGGTGCCCCTGCCAAAGACCTCTGCGACTCCCACCTCGGAGCCACCCGGCGTGATTTTCTCCGCGTGGGCGGCAGCGGCATGCTGGGACTGACCTTGAATCAACTCTTCCGTGCCCAGGCCGCAGCAGAAGCCACCGGAGCGGGCGGGGGGCCCGGCTGGGGCAAAGCCAAAAGCGTGATCCTGGTCTATCTCCAAGGCGGTCCGAGCCATCTGGACCTCTGGGACCCCAAGGAAAATGTGCCCACCAATGTGAAGAGTGACTTCAAAGCGATCCCCACCAAAATTCCCGGGGTGAACTTCACGGAGCTGCTGCCCCGCCTCGCCACGGTGAATGACAAATTCACCCTGATCCGGTCGATGAGTTACACGCCGAACGGTCTTTTCAATCACACCGCCGCTATCTACCAGATGATGACCGGCTACACCACGGACAAGGTCAGCCCGTCCGGCCAGTTGGAGCCACCGAGCCCCAAGGATTTCCCCAACTTCGGCTCCAACATCATCCGGCTGAAACCTTCGGATGTGCCGATGCTGCCTTTTGTCATGCTGCCCCGCCCGCTCCAGGAAAGTAATGTGGTAGGCAAGTCCGGCACCGCCGGTTTCCTCGGCAAGGCCTTCGATCCCTACACCCTCTATCCGGACGGCGATGACATGGACATGGACAAAATGAGCCGCATCCGGATCGAGGATCTCCAACTCCGCCCGGATGTCTTCACCGTGCGGCTGCAACGCCGCGCCCGCCTCCGGGAGAGCCTGGAAAAACAGATGCCGGAACTGGAAAAAGCGGTGGCTTCCTATCAACTGGACGAATATTACGACCGCGCCCTGAATCTGATCGTCAGTGGCCGCGCCCGTGAGGCCTTCGCCATCGAACAGGAACCGGCCGCGCTGCGCGACAAATATGGCCGCAACACCTTCGGGCAAAGCTGTCTGCTCGCCCGCCGCCTCGTCGAAGCGGGCACCAAAGTGGTGGAAGTGATCTGGCCCAAAGTGGCCAATTCCGACAATCATTCGTGGGATGTGCACAGTGGTCTCTTCAAACGCATGAAGGATCAGGCCGCGCCGATGATGGACAATGGGCTCTCCACTCTGCTGGAGGACCTCGACGAACGCGGACTCCTCGACAGCACCCTCGTGGTCGCGGTGGGGGAATTCGGCCGCAGCCCCGTCAAAGGCGTCAGCACCTCCGGCAACGGAAACTCACCCGATGGCCGCGATCACTGGCCTTATTGTTATACTGCCGTGGTGGCAGGAGCCGGCATCAAACGCGGCTACGTCCACGGCGCCTCCGACGCCACCGGTTCTGCCCCAGCCGAAGATCCCGTCCATCCCGGGGAACTGCTGGCTACCATTTACCATGCGGTCGGGATCGCCCCCGAAACCATCGTTTACAACCACCTTAACCAGCCCCGGGAACTTGTGAAGGCGGCGGCGGTGTCGAAATTGTTCGCCTGACGGCCGGGCGCCGGTGCTTGGAACTGACACCCCGGAAGGGGCATAATTCCTATGCTTTACGCGGCGTGACGGCCGGAGCGTTTGCGCTTTTTGAGAAGCGCGGGTTTCTCCCCTTCGACCACGGCCCGGTTGATCGTGACCGAAGCGATGTCGGTGCGGCCAGGGACGTCGAACATGACGTCGAGCATTAGTCCTTCGAAAATGGACCGGAGAGCCCGGGCTCCGGTGCCGCGTTTGACAGCAGCGGCGGCGAGGGCTTGGAGTCCGTCGCGGGTGACGGTAAGTTCCACGCCTTCAAGCTCCAACATCTTGCTGTATTGCCGGGCAATGCTATTTTTTGGTTCAGTGAGGATGCGCAGGAGGTCCTCCTCGGTGAGAGGCTTGAGACTGCTGATAACGGGGAGACGGCCGATGAATTCCGGAATCAGGCCGAAACCAAGCAAGTCCTCGGGGAGGACATGTTTGAGGGCATCGCTGGCGGGGGTTTCCACGCGGACTTTGTTGTCAGCGACGGCGCCGAAGCCCATGACGTTTTTGCCCCGGCGGCGGGTGATCATTTGTTCGAGTCCGACAAACGCTCCCCCACAGATGAAAAGGATGTTGGAGGTATCGACCTGGATATACTCCTGCTGTGGGTGTTTGCGGCCACCTTGAGGGGGGACATTGCAGACGGTTCCTTCGAGAATTTTCAGGAGCGCCTGCTGCACCCCTTCGCCGCTGACATCCCGGGTAATGCTGACATTTTCCGTCTTCCGGCCAAGTTTGTCGATTTCGTCGATGTAAATGATCCCCATTTCGGCGCGGCGCACATCAAAATCAGCGTTTTGCAGGAGCCGGAGCACGATATTTTCAACGTCCTCGCCCACATAACCGGCCTCGGTGAGGGTCGTGGCATCGGCGATGCTGAAGGGGACGTTGAGCAGTTTGGCCATGGTCTTGGCCAGCAGCGTCTTCCCGGAACCGGTGGGGCCGATCAGGAGCACGTTGCTCTTCTCGATCACCACATCGGGGTATTTGTCGTCTGACTTGGACTTGGGCGTGAAATTCGCCGACTCCTCGTCATCCTTCATCTTCTGTTGGATCCGGCGGTAGTGGTTGGCCACGGCGACCGAAAGCACTTTTTTAGCGTGCTCCTGGCCGATGACGTAATCATCCAAATGCCGGTAAATATCACCCGGCCGGGGAACCGTGAGTTTGGGCAGCGGGGGCTGGCCCTCCTCCTCCAGTTCCTTGTCGAGGATGTCCTTGCAGACGACGATGCAGGAATCGCAGATGTAAACGCCCGGTCCAGCGATCAGCTTTTTGACTTCCGAGTGGCTTTTACCACAGAAGGAACACATTGTGATGTTAGAGGAGCGGGCCATCGGAGGTTAATTCAGAGACCGGAAATAACCGGTAATTCGCTGCGGCTTTCAAGGACTTTATCCACTAATCCGTAGGCGCAGGCGGCTTGGGCGGTCATGTAGTTGTCGCGGTCGGAATCGCGCTCGATTTCCTCGATGGTTTTGCCGGTGTGGTGGGCCAGAATGCCGTTCAGACGTTTTTTCAGGCTGTACATGAACTCCACGGTGCGCTCCACATCGGAGGCGGTGCCTTGGGCGCCGCCACTGACCTGATGGATCATGACATGGCTGTTAGGGAGACAGAAACGCTTGCCTTTGGTGCCGGCGGTGAGGAGCACGGAACCCATGCTGGCGGCGATGCCCATGCAGTAAGTGTTCACGTCGCAGGTGATAAACTGCATGGTGTCATACATCGCAAGACCGGCAGTCACGCTGCCACCGGGGCTGTTGATGTAGATGTTGATGTCCTTGCCCGGGTCCTGCATCTGCAGGTAGAGCAACTGGGCGATAACGTAGTTGGCCAAGCCGTCGCTGACCTGCTCGCCGATGAAGACGATGCGGTCTTTCATCAGGCGGGACAGGAGGTCGAAACCCATCATCCCAATCCCTGGCTCCTTTTCGTAAACAGTGACACTCTTCACCACATCCATCGCGCGGTCACGCAGGTGGGCAGGGAGCATCATTAAGCGGGACCGGTCGTCTTGGAGTTCACGGAGAGGATTAAGCATGGGAGGGAGCGGAGTGATAGGTTGGAATGAGGCCGGGAAACGGTGGCCGCCGGAGCGGTCCGGATCCTTAAGCCTGAGCGTCGGCCTGAGCCTCGGCTGCTTTATATTCTACGTTGGCGTGCTGGACGAGGACGTCGAGCGCCTTGGCCAGGATGACGGAGTGCTGCACGTTCTCGAGTCCGTTGTTTTTCTGGAGCGATTTGATGACCTTCTGGGGAGTGGTGCGGGCTTGGTAGGCGATGCTGCCAATGCGGCCGATCATGTCCTGCTGGGTGACTTGGAGGTTTTCCTTTTTCACGATCTCCATGAGGAGGAACTCATCCTTCACGTCCACTTTGGCCTGGTTGCCGGCGGCTTCGAGGATGGAGGCTTCGTTTTCCACCAGCATGTCCTGGGTGAGACCCCGCTCGAGGTTCATCTTCACGAGTTCATTGACACGGCGTTGGGCGGCGTTGTTGACCACGTTTTCCGGGAGGTCGAATTCGATCTTGTCGCGCAGCGCTTCCATAGCGGCGATGCGTTTGTTTTCGAGGTCCTTCTGTTTGGCCTGCACCTCGGAGTTCTCACGGATCAAGGTGCGGAGTTCTGCGAGGGTCTTGCCTTCGGCGAGGCGGTCGGCGAATTCGTCATTCAACTCTGGCAATTCCGCTTCCTGGATCGGACCGGCCACCACGGAGAATACCACGTCCTTGCCGGAGATAAGGTCATTGATGCCTTCTTCCGGCATGGTGACTTTTACTTCGCGGGACTCGCCGGTGGCGATACCTTCGAGTTGCGCACAAAAGCCGGGAACAAAGTTGTCGTCCGCAAGTTTCAGGAGAAACCCGGTGTTGCTGGCGATGAAGTGCTCCGCTTCAGGGAGGATTCCGGTAAGGGGCTGACCGTCCAGGGTGGCGGTGTAATCAATGCTGACAAAATCACCCTTGGCAGCGGTTTTCCCTTCTGGAGCAGGCTTCAGGGTGGCCATCTGCTCACGCTGGCGCTGGAGCACCTGGTCGATTTGTTCGTCGGTCACGTCGAGCTTTGGCACCGTGATGTTGAGGCCTTTGTAATCGGGGAGCTCAAACTCCGGGGCGAGCACCAGACGGACCGTGAAATTGACATTGCCGTCGGTGGAATCCCCAGCCTGGAAGTCGGCCACATTCAGCACATTGAGGTTTTCCTGCTTGATGGCTTCCCTCAGGCTTTCGTTGACGACCTGATCCGTCACTTCCTTTTCGATTTCTTCCTTGAATCGTTTTTCGATCACACTGCGCGGCACCTTGCCTTTACGGAATCCCGGGATGGCGGCGTTTTTCGTGTAGTTGGCGAGGATCGCGTTACGGGCGGCAGTATGCTTTTCAGCAGGCACCTGCACGCTGAGGCTGGCCATGCAATTCGGGAGTTTTTCGACGGTAATGTTCATGGGAAAACGAGGTTTGGAAAGAGAGGGGGCCGATTTGGCGGAACGTGGAGAATATCGGCCCTGATCCGGATGACAATAGGAGTTTTCTGCAGCTGGAATATCGCGCGCCGGGGCACCCATCGAAAGCAGCCGCAGCTGTTTTTAGCCCGGCCCGGGGCTTCACCAATCACCAGTTCTTCCACGTGATCGTCAACTGCAGGACGGTGGCAATGGACACCCAAACGAAATAAGGCACTTGGACGACCGCTACCCACCGGCTGAATTTCCAAACCGCCACTATCATCCAAAGAATGGTCACCCAAATCAGCAGGATGTCCAAGGACGCCAGCGGGAGGTTTCTTAGACCGAACTGGATGGGCGTGAAGATCAGATTGGCGACCAGATTGATGCCGAACGGGATCAGCACTTTCCAAGGCAGTTTCCCTCGGATCGCCTGGATCAATACGAAAGCCAAGCTCAGGAAAAGGATCGGGTAAAGCATCCCCCAAATCTGCCCGATGACCGTCGGCGCAGGGGTCCACGCGGGCTTCTCAAGCGTGTTATACCATTCGATCCATGACATGCTGGAGGTTTCCAGGGAAGGCTGGGAAAATCGACCGCCGCGGAAATTACTTGGTCAGCGGGTGTTCCTTGAGCAGTTCCTCGGTGTTGTAGA
>CAIZWU010000099.1 GCA_903936775.1 uncultured bacterium
GCCACGCCACCGGACGGCGGCAGATGGAAGAGGTATTCGCAGGCATTCATCAGACCGTCACCATCCGCATCCTGTGACGGACTGTTGGCCCCGGCCGGCAGATACTGCTGCTGCCACGCGGTGTAGGAAACGGGCAGCCCAAGAACAAATCCAAAGTCCACCGTGAGATTCCCATTGGTTTCATTGGTGTCATCCACGGTGCTGCCGGCCCCGTTCTCCCCCTGCGCCGCAGTCGGGCCAGTGCCCGCCAGCAGGCTGAAGAGAGGCGAGGAAATTCCGTTACTGGCAGGTTCGGTGTCATCGATGCCATTTTCATCCAGAGGATCATCCACCGTCGCGGAAGTTCCATGCCCCGGCAGGGACAGATGGCCGGCCAGCGGCTGCCCTGCCTGGAAATTGGCTGCCGGCAGATGCACCCGGTAGTTGCCCGGGACCAGCCCGATGAACCGGTAGAATCCAGAGGCGTCCGTGACCACGGTGCCCAGCGGGGTATCCGTTCCTGGCAGGGCCGTGGATCCATAAACCTGCACCGTGGCACCCGCCACGCCTTCTCCAGCGTTGTGGCCGCCGTTCCGGCTGGCGTCCGCATAGACCAGGTTGCCCAGGGTCATGCCGGTGGTGAACCCGAAGTCCACCGTGAGGTCGATATTGCTATCGTCAACATCGTCAGCAGTGCGCTCACGTCCGTTTTCGGTGCCGGAAGTGGAGACCGGCTCGTTCCCGGTGCTGAGGATCACCACGTTGCTGCGGATGCCACCGCCCGCCGGATAGGGCATGTCGTTGCCGTTCTCCCCGATGTTATCATCCACCCCATCGTCCACCCCGTCGCCCGTCAGGGAGATCCAGCCCGACAACGGCGCTCCCGGAGCGAACTCAGTGGGAGGAATCCGCACAAAATACTGCCCTGGCAGCAGATCAAGGAAAGTATAGACCCCGGTGGAAGAAGTGGTGGTGACCGCCTGCGGAAGATCCGTCAGGGGATCGCCCGAGGCCGGGAAGAGTTGAACCTTCACTCCGCTGACCCCTTCCCCCAGATCAAAATTGCCATCTTTGTTGGAGTCCTTGAAGACGCCGTTCCCCAGTCCCAGCCGCACGTTCCGGTAACCGGCATCCATTACCACCCGTTCCCCGTCAACCGGACTGACCTGCACCGTCCGCCCATCCGACACGGACGCGTCACTGTCGAGGGCCCGGTCCGGGCCCGCTCCCTGGATGGTCAACTGATAACGTAAATCCACACCGGCGAGGGCGGGGAATTCCACCCTCCATGGCTGGGCCACCAGTCCGGTGAATTGATAGTCCCCAAGCGCACCGGTCACGGTAGTGGCGACCACCAGATTGGTATTCCCGTCCACCAGGGATACCGCCACACCCGGCAATACCGGCTCAGCCGGACTGCGGATGCCGTCTTTATCGACGTCATGCCACGCCAATCCCCCGATGGAGGCGGGGGGCGAATGATACCCGGCATCCCGGGTCTGATCATCCAGCCCGGCCTCGGCAGTAAATACCGGCGTATTTCCCGTCACCGGGTCCGGGTCACTGTCATTCAGATCATCGTTGGACTGGTCGGCGCGCGAAAGCACCCAGCCGTTGCTGCGGGTGGCTGGAAAATGAAGGTAATAATCGCCAGGCTCCACCGAGGCAAACTGGTAGAAACCTGACACATCGGAAGCCGTCACCGCCACCGGAGCGCCCCCTCCCGCAGCGTATAATTCCACCGGAACGCCCTCGATCCCGTTTTCCCCCACGCCCTGCACGCCATCCTCATTCCGGTCATCAAAAACGAAATTCCCGATATCCGGACGGTCCACCACATAACCCGCGTCATGCTGGGTGCGGCGCTCCAGATTGCTGATCGTAAAAACCGGGGTGCGTCCGGTGTTCACCGAAGCATCACTGTCGAGCAAATCAGCAGGGTCCAGTTCCGCCGTGGTCAGGACCATCGGGAAGACGGAAAGCGGAAACTGCACATAATAGGACCCCGTGCTCAGACCAGTGAAGGTGTAGAATCCATCGGACGCCGTGGTGGTCGACGAAATGAAGTTTTCATCGCCGCTGAACAGCTGCACCGGCACGTTGGCCATGCCCGGTTCCCCAGGATCCTGCAGCCCATTCCGGTTCAAGTCATGCCACACGAAATCGCCCACCCGGGTCGTGAAACCCTCGAAACCAAAATCCACCGTCAGATCCGTGTCACTGTCGGCGCCATCATCACTTTCGTGGTTGGCTCCCGTTTCCGTCCCACTGGAAAGGGGCGCCTGCCCTGCCCGGAGCAGGATCAGCCCGGACCTCACGCCCTGGGAGGTCGGCAGGTTCGAATCAATACCATTCTCCCCGGCGTCATCATCCGAGTTGGCGGCGCCATAGGTGCCGGGGACTGAACGGGTATTCATCAGAGCCCCGCCCGAGGTGAAGGCGGTGGGGAGAATGAAGACAAAATAATTGCCATCCGGCTGTCCGCTGAAAAGATAATGCCCATTCGTATCGGTAATCTGCACCGCCACTGGCTGATCCGTCCCAGGCACCGATCCCTCCACATACAAATGCAGGGTGACTCCCGGTACCGGCTGATCGCCCCCGACCGGATCATAATAGCGGTTCCCGTCCGCATCCCGGAACACCAGATTTCCAATCCCACCCGCCAGCGCGGCCCCCGTCAATCCCCATGCCCCCAGTGCGGCCATCCAGAGGTAAATACCACCGCGTGGCCGCTTCCAAGGGGCGCTGAGCTTGAGGCATGAGGCAGAGCGCCCGCCCAAATGGGCTGCCACCCAACGAAAAGTTCGGAAAATCATAGGCAAAGCGTCAAAGGATTAATCGTCAGCAGATCCAATCTAAATTATAATTACTGTAATCTCCAGTCTTTTTATTAAATCTTTCCAAACCAATTTCTGATTTCACGACCCTCCGATGCCGTCAAAAAGCACCAACTGCCTGCTTGTGAAAAATTTCACAAAATCGCCTTGCCGCTCCTGCTCCATCGTTTGATACATGGGGAGACTGATTTTGCCGCCCCGATCCATGACCCTTCCACCTGAGCTTTTGGCCAAAATTGACGAAGTGATCACCCACTATCCCGTCTCAGCCCGGAGCGCGGTCCTGCCTTTGCTGCATCTGATCCAGCATCAGTTTGGTTACATCCAACCGGAGGCGGTCAACTGGGTCGCCGCCAAGCTCGGTTTGGAGCCGGTTCAAGTGCTGGAAGTGGTTACCTTCTACCCCGGATTCCGCCAATCGGCCCCGGGCAAGTTCCATATCCGCGTCTGCCGCACGCTTTCCTGCGCCATGGCTGGCAGCTATGACCTGATGGAAAACCTGTGCAAGGCCACCGGGATCGACCGCTCCCATACCGACCATCATCATCCCATCGCGCTCAGCCCGGATGGGAAATTCAGCATCGAATTCGCCGAATGCCTCGCCTCCTGCGGCTCCGGACCCGTCTGCATGGTGAATGACGACTTCCATGAGGCCGTCACCGCCGACAAGATTCCCGGCCTGCTCGGCAGCTACCGCGGCTGAGGTGCCCCCACCGCGGCTGGAAGGGGTCCATGGAGACGGACCGCCAATTTGAATCCAAGGCGGGCGCGATTTGCCTTGTCCCGCATCAGGGAGGCCATCAGGATCCAACCACGGCCCCGGGCAAAACCCGGGTCCATCATTGCCCCTGCACCAAGGCATCCACCCGTCTGAAAGACGGCCGCGCCCGTTGCTGTAGGGATGGAGTCCCGATTCAATATTTGGTATTATATCCCCATGATGCGCCCCGTCTCCCTGCCCCTTGCCTGCTCCTTTCTCCTCTATTCCCTTGCCGGAGAGAGCGGTGCCGCGGTGGACTTCAACCGCGAGGTCCGCCCGATCCTCTCGGACCGTTGTTACGCCTGCCATGGTCCGGATGGGGCCAAACGGGAAGCCGGACTGCGCCTCGACACCTTCGAGGGTGCCACCGGCGCGTTGAAAAGCGGCGCCCGCGCCATCGTGCCCGGCAAACCGGAGGAGAGCGAAGTCTTCAAACGCATCCACACCAGCGATCCCGACGATCTGATGCCGCCCGCCAAACTGAACCGGCCCCTCACGGAACCGGAGCGCGCCGTCCTCGACCGCTGGATCAGCGAAGGCGCCACCTATGCCCGGCACTGGGCCTTTCTCCCGCCGCAGGCACACCCTGCGCCGGCGGTCCAGGATCAGGCCTGGCCGAAAGATGACCTCGACCGCTTCATCCTGGCCAAACTGGAGGGCCAGCAACTCACTCCCGCGCCGGAAGCGGACCGGGCCACCCTGCTGCGCCGGGTTTCCTTCGTCCTCAATGGCCTGCCACCCTCTCCGGAGCAGATCGAATCCTTTGCCCGGGACGAATCCCCCCAGGCCTACGAAAAACAGGTGGATGCCCTGCTGGCTTCGCCCCGTTTTGGCGAGCGCATGGCGCTCGACTGGCTGGACATCGCCCGTTTTGCTGACACCTATGGTTATCAATCCGACAACAGCTGTTTCGTCTGGCCGTGGCGTGACTGGGTGATCAAGGCCTTCAATGACAACCTGCCCTACGACCAGTTCCTGACGTGGCAGATCGCAGGGGACCTCCTGCCCAACGCCACCACGGAACAGCGCCTCGCCACCCTCTTCAACCGCCTCCACCGCCAGACCCAGGAGGGCGGATCGATTGAGCCGGAATTCCGTCAGGAATACATTTCGGACCGCGTCCACACGGCCGGCACGGCCTTCCTGGGTCTGACCATGGAGTGCTGCAAATGCCACGACCACAAGTATGATCCCCTGCCCCAGCAGGACTATTACAGCATGGCCGCGATGTTCGGGCAGATCGATGAAAACGGCCTCTTCCCCTATTCCATTTCCACCACCGCACCGGAGCCCTCCATGCGCCTGACCCAGCCAGGGCAGGAACCGGAAATAGCCCGCCTCCGCTCCGCCTTGGAGGCTGCCCTTGCCCATTCGCAAACTGTCCTGACCAATCGCGCCACCGCCTTCGACGGATGGCTTGCTGCCACGGAAACCATCGCCACCCCGGTGCCCACCGATCACTTCCCGCTCGACGCCATCAAGGAGGGCGGGCTCGCCAACGCCATCGGCAAACAGGCCCCCGGCAAGATGTCAGGCGGCCAGTTGATCCCGGTGCCCGGCATGGTGGATGGTGCCATGGAATTTGATGGCGATACCTTCCTTCAGCTGGATGGGGTAAAGGACCTGACCCGGCACCAGCCGCTCAGCGTTTCCGTCCGGCTCTTCTCTCCTGACAAAAAACAGAGGGCGGCCCTTCTGCACACCGGCCCCGGCCTGTTCTCCCAGATGGCCGACGGCGCCGGCTTTGAACTGCTGCTGGAGGAGGGGAAGTTGCGCTGGAGCTGCATCCACCTCTGGCCCGGCTGCGCCGCTTCCGTCGAAACGCTGGACGACTTCCCCGCCGGCCGCTGGGTGGAAGTCACGGTCACTTACGACGGATCCTCCTCGGCCAGCGGCCTGAAAATCCACTACGATGGCCAGCCGGTCCCGATCCGCGTCCGGCACGACCATCTCGACAAAAATATCACCACTGAAATCATGCGCCTTGGTGCCCGGCCCCGCGATGACCGCGGCTTCGCCCAAGGCCGGATGGATGAGCTGAAGATCTTCCGCGAAGCGCTCTCGCCTCTGGAAGTGGCCGATCTGCATCAGCCTGTCATGGCTCAAACCCTGCAGGCCGCCAAATCGGGCGATGCCGCTGCGGTGGCCTTGGTCCGCACCCATTATTTGAGCCGTGTGGATGAGGAAACCGCCCGGGCCCGCCAGGCTGTGGTCGCCGCCCGGCAGCAGTTGGAGGATGACTTCCTCGGCCGTCTGCCGCTCATCATGGTGATGAAGGACCCACCCAACCCCAGGCCCACTTATGTCCTGACCCGGGGAGACTACGCCACCCCGGACCTCAACCGCCCGGTGCAGCCTGGCGCGCCGGAAGCCGTGATGCCCTTCGCTGACACCCGGCCGAAGAACCGCCTTGGCCTCGCGCAATGGATGACCGATTTACAGAATCCGCTGGTCTCCCGTGTCGCGGTGAACCGCTTGTGGATGATGTGTTTCGGAAGCGGCATCGTGGTCACCCAGGAGAACTTCGGCCTGCAGGGCGACGCCCCTTCCCATGAGGAACTGCTCGACACCCTCGCTTACGGATTTGCCCGCACCGGCTGGGACGTAAAGGGGATGTTGAAGCGCCTCGTGATGAGCGCCACCTTCCGTCAGGCTTCCCCGCCCACCCCGGAGAAGCGGGCCAAGGATCCGGCCAACCGGCTGCTTGCCCGCGGTCCCTCCTACCGGTTATCCGGGGAAGCCATCCGCGATCAGGCACTGTTTGCCGCCGGGCTGTTGGTGGAAAAATCCGGCGGCCCCAGTGTCAAACCCTGGCAACCCGCCGGCATCTGGTCGGAAGCCGGCGCCTCCGGCGGGGATTACCAACCTGACGAAGGCGACGGCCTCCACCGCCGCAGTCTCTACACCTTCCGTAAACGCACCGCTCCGCCGCCCGGACTGCTCACGCTCGATGCCGGCAGCCGCGAAATCTGCCAGCCCCGCCGCCTCACCACCAACACCCCCCTCCAGCCACTCATTTTCCTGAATGACCAGAGCTTCTTCGAATGCGCGCGGCGCCTCGCCCAGCGCGCTATCAGGGAAGCACCCGGCGACCCCGGCGCGCAGCTGGCCCGCGCCTTCCTCCTCCTGACTTCCCGGCCCCCGGCCCCGGCGGAAATGGACACTTTAAGAGAACTGCATGCCCTCCAGATCGCCCGGTTCTCCGCCGACCCGGCCAGCACCATTTCCGTGGCGGGCACTCCCCAGCCGGAACTGGCTGCCCTCACCATTGTCTGTTCCACCCTGCTCACTTCCGACGCGGCCCTGACCAACCGCTGACAGTTCCACCGGACCCACCCCCATGAATCCTTTCCTGCCAACCTACGATCAGGTGATGCGCTCCACCCGGCGCCATTTCCTCGGCCAATCCGGCCTCGGCCTCGGCGCCATGGCCATGAGCCAACTCCTCGCGACGAAAGCCCACGCCTCCCCCGGCGTGCTGGCGGCCCCCCATCTCGCCCCCAAGGCCAAACGGGTCATTTATCTTTTCCAGGCCGGGGGCCCCTCACACTTGGAGACCTTCGACTACAAGCCCGTGCTCCGTCAGGGTCAAGGCAAGCCCCTGCCCAAAGAGGTCATCGGCAATCAGCGCCTCTCCACCATGAGTGGCAACCAAAGCAGCTTGCCCATGGCCGGATCGTTCGCCAATTTCCAGCGCGGCGGAAACTGCGGCATGGAGATCAGTGATGCCCTGCCCTTCACCCGGAAAATCGCGGATGACCTGTGCCTGATCCGCACCATGCACACCGAGGCCATCAACCACGATCCCGCGATCACGTTCTTCTGCTGCGGCAATCAGATTCCCGGCCGCCCGTCCATGGGCGCCTGGGCTTCCTACGGCCTCGGCAGTCTCAATGAAAACCTGCCCTCCTTCATCGTGCTGGTGTCAAAAAATGCCTCGCGCGATCAGCCGCTCTACTCCCGCCTCTGGGGTTCCGGTTTTCTGCCCAGCGAACACCAGGGCGTGCAGTTCCGCGCCGGCAAGGAACCGGTGCTTTATCTGACCAATCCCGAAGGGGTCTCCCCGCACGTCCGCCGCGAGATGCTGGACGCCCTCGGCAAGCTGAACGGTTATCAGGCCGGGCAACATCTCGACCCCGAGATCGACGCCCGCGTCGCCCAGGCCGAGATGGCCTTCCGCATGCAGGCCAGCGTCCCGGAAGCCACCGACTTGTCAGGGGAAACCGATGAAACCTTCGAACTCTACGGCCCGGACAGCCGCACTCCCGGCACCTATGCGGCGAACTGCCTGCTGGCCCGCCGCCTGATCGAGCGCGATGTCCGGTTTGTGCAACTCTTCCACCAAGGCTGGGACCAGCATGGCGACGTCGTCGGCGGCATCACCCGCCAGGGCCAACAGACCGACCAGGCTTCGGCGGCGCTGGTCACTGATCTCAAGCGCCGCGGGCTGCTCGATGACACCCTCGTGGTGTGGGGCGGCGAGTTCGGCCGCACCGCCTACTGCCAGGGGAAAATGGCAGGTAACAACTACGGCCGCGACCACCACCCCCGCTGTTTCAGCCTCTGGCTGGCGGGCGGCGGGGTGAAGGCTGGCTACACCCATGGGCTGACCGACGATTACGGCTACAACATTCTCGAGGGCCCGGTCCACGTCCACGATCTGCATGCCACCATGCTCCATCTCATGGGGGTGGATCATGAAAAACTCATCTACAAGACCCAAGGCCGCTACTTCCGCCTGACTGATATCGCGGGCCATCTGGTGAAGCCGATCCTGGCTTGACCCGGCCCTTCGGCGAGGACAAGGCCTTCAAGTCCCGGCGGGCGGCCGCAGTTGCAGCAATTCCTCCGCCCGCGCGCTGATTTCCCGGAAACGGGCCGCGTTTGAGGGAAGCTTGAGGTCCTCGTCGAACGTGGGAATCATGGCTTTCATGCGGGCATGCCCTTCGGGAGTGAGCAGCAGGTGCGCGAAGCATTTGCGGATGACTTCCAACATGATATTGACTGAAACCGAAGCCCCCGGGGAGGCACCCAGCAGCGCGGAGAGGGTGCCGTCTGCATTGGTGATCACCTCCGTGCCGTAATGGACAATTCCCGCCTGTCCGTCGGTTTTCTTGATGGCCTGCACGCGGATCCCCGCGTCGATCAAACGCCAATCGGAAGCTTTGGCTGCAGGATAAAACACCTGCAGGACCTTCATGCGGTCGGCCATGCTCTGGGTGCCTTGCTGGATGAGATAACGCACCAGTTCGAGATTGTGAAAGCCGATCCTGATCAGCGTGGCAATATTATCAGGCCGGATCGACCGTGGCAGATCCGCAAAACTCCCATTCCTGCCGAGGAACTTCGAGGTCCACGCCGCAAAGGGCCCAAATAGCAGGGTCTTTTTCCCATCCAGCATCCTCGTATCGAGATGCGGTACCGCCATGGTCGGAGCGGCCTCCAGCGCCTGCCCGTAGACCTTGGCAGAGTGCCTCGCCACGATTTCCGCATTGTCGCAGATCAGCCATTGCCCCCCGATCGGAAAACCCCCGAGGCCCTTGGCTTCCGGAATCCCCGACTTCTGCAGGAGTGGCAGACTGCCCCCGCCCGCGCCAATGAAGACAAACCTGGTGTAGTTCAGGCGAACTTCGTTGGTGGCCAGATGGCGGATGCTGACCTCCCACCCCTCCTTCTTTTTACGCAGTCCGGTCACCCGATGTCCCGTGGCGACCCCGCAGCCTTCCTGCTGACCCAGCCAGCTGAGCAGCTTGCGCGCAATCCCGCCAAAATTCACATCCGTGCCGCCCTCCATCCTGGTGGCGGCGAGGGGCACTCCGCTGCGACCTTCCAGCAACAGCGGTGCCCAGGCGGCGATGGTCCCGCGGTCGGTGGTATATTCCATTCCGGAGAAAAAATGATGAGCGGCCAGCCCGGCATGGCGGGCCTTGAGAAAATCCACCTGCTCCTGCCCGTGCACAAAACTCAGATGCGGAATCGGTTGGATGAACTCGCCGGGGCTCTCCACCATGCCACTGGCAACAGCATAACTCCAGAACTGTTTGGTGTGCTCGAATTGCTCGAAAATCCCGATGGCGTTGCCCACATTCACCGATCCGTCCGCCTCGCGTTTCGGGGTATAACTCAGTTCACAGAGGCCCGCATGGCCGGTGCCGGCATTGTTCCAGCCATCGGAACTTTCCCGGGCCAGTCCGTCCGCTGATTCATACACCTGGATGGTCAAACGTGGTTCCAATTGTTTGAGCATCGCTCCGAGATGGGCGGACATGACACCGCTCCCGATCAAGATTACGTCAGGATTCTCCATTGGGTTCATCGGAGGCAAAGCAGGGCTGATCTGTTGAAGTCCGCGACCCCTTGATTCCTGACAGAGTCACGGCCCGGGCCATGCCCCATGGTTACCACAATATTTTTCATGCGCGGAAACTAGGACGCCGCGCCGGCTCCGTCAAGATGGCAGCAGGGCCTCAGGCGGGCGGACCGGCCAGCCAGGACGAAAGTCCTGTTACACCAAATGATCATCAAAGGCCGGCCCCCAAAAAGGGACAAGCGGTCCATTCCCGCGGCTTGCCATTCCCCACGATGATGGATTGGGAAAACATGGGAAGGCCCCCACCATGGGAGGCACCGCCCTGGCTCTGCTGCTGCCGCGCCGCCAGCGCGCCCATGGGTCCAGCCAGAGTCCCGGATCAGACCCGCCCAGGTGAATATTGCCCGGGCTAATCCCAAGCCATGCTTCTCACTTTGCCGTAACAGGACCGGCCAGAGTGATCGGCACGCTGATGCTGACGTAAGGGGCCGGTGGGCCAGGCAACCATGAGCCTTTGCCAAACAACAAGCCGCGCAGATGTGATTCATCCGGCGGCTGGAAATCAGACAAGCTGAGCCGCACGCGGTATCCGCGGCCGTCCGGTTGCCAGTTTTGCGGCGGGTGGGAACAAATCAGGTTGTCGGAAGAGAAGAACTGCGGGGCCGACGGCAAGGCCAGGCCGGCAGGAGGAGCGACCGTGAGCTCGACTTCCTTTTCAAAACGGCGGGCGGTCAAAGTCCACCCTTCCAATGCCGGGGGTTGTTGGTTGGCGAGGGCTTCAAATACAGGAGCCCACACCGCATCAGGGGCAGCGGCGGCGCCGGCTTGAAGGGTCAGGGACAGTTTGGCATGACCGGGATTGCAGGTGCGAAAACAGCACATCCAGGTGGCTTCGACGGGAAAGGCGATTGGCCCCGGTTTCAGGTCCGCAGGAGCCTTGATGGGAAGGGCCACCAGCACCGCACGTTCGTACCCGTGCACGTTGATCGCGGCCATTTTAACCTTGTCGGGCGGCGGGTAGATCAGGGCGCCGGCCGTGAATCCCGGAGGGAGTTCCGGGGTCAGTTTGGTGGGCACGCCGGCCAGGCCCGGGTTCTGCCAGTAGGTGTGATAGCCGGGCTCGTGCTCCAGCCACAGCCCGAGATGAAAGGTCTGGCCAGGCTGGATGACTTTCGCATCCGCGACCAATTCGAGAGAGATCCCTTTGCCAGTGAACGAAGCGGGCCGCTCTTCTGCCCGGACCGAGATACCCAGGGCGAGGGAGAAGAAGAGCAGAAGATACGGGATTTTGATCATGCAGAACATACCAAGGACAGGTGGAAGCTTTATCAGGAGCGTCACCGGGACCAAGGGGACCCGGACAAAAGGGAAGGAATCCTCTGGCCACCCCGTAATCCCACTTATAGAATATAGAATCTCTTCCGTCATGAACCTCCGCCCTGTCCTCCTCCTTTGGCCCTTCCTCAGCCTGGTATCTGCCCTGCCCGTGATGGCACAGGACACCGAAGCCCGCCCGGCCCCGGGGCATTCACTTCATGGCAACAACTTCAGCGAGGGCCCCCGCCGGAAGGGACCACTGCTGCCCGGCATGGGCGCGGTGTCCTTTCCCGTGACCACCTCCAGTCCGGAAGCCCAGCAGTGGTTCAACCAGGGAGTGGGGCAATTGCATGGCTTCTGGTATTGGGAAGCGGAACGCTCCTTCCGGACCGTCCTGTCGCTGGATCCCGGCTGCCTGATGGCGCATTGGGGGCTGGCCATGGCCTGCCTCGACAATGCCGACCGGGCCCGGGCTTTCCTCGAAAAAGATACCGGCGCCGTGCTGGATAAACTCACCCCCCGGGAACGCGACTGGATCACCGCGACCCGGAACTACCTGCAGCCCCAAAAGACCGAAGAGGACCGCAAGAAGGCGGTGAAGCAGTTTCTCAGTGACCTTGAGGATCTTGCGATGAACCATCCGGAAGAGCTGGAAGCGCGGGCTTTCGTGCTCGGCCTGCAATGGGCCAAACGCTCCCAGTTGGGTTTGGAAGGCGCCAGTAATTTCGGCATGGATGCCATCGGGCAGAATATCCTCGCGCAGAATCCGCTGCACCCGGCGCACCACTATCTGATTCACCTCTGGGATGGCGGCAAGACCGCCCGCGCCCTCAAGGCCGCGGCCATGTGCGGGCCGGCCGCGCCGGGCATCGCCCACATGTGGCACATGCCCGGACATATTTATTCCGGCCTGCAACGCTGGGCGGATGCCGCCTGGCAGCAGGAAGCGGCCGCCAGGGTGGATCATGCACAGATGATCCGGTCCCACACCATGCCGGACCAGATCCACAATTTCGCCCACAACAGCGAATGGCTGGTGCGCAATCTCAACAACCTCGGCAGGGTGCGCGACGCCCTGACCATTTCCACCAACCTGATCGAAATGCCCCGCATCCCGCGGTCGGCCAAGGTTTCGGACCTGCCCGACCAGCAATTGAAGGAGGACCGCGGGGCCTGGGAACACGGCACCAACCGCCTGCGCGACACTCTCCTGATGTGGGAACGCTGGGAACTGGCGCTACAGCTGGCGGAGACACCCTGGCTGGAAAACGCCGGCGCTTCCACCGACCGCTGGAAGCGCAACCAACTGCTCGCCATCGCCGCCTTCCGCACCGGCGACACCGTCCGCGGCGCCTCTCTCCTCACGGAATTCGGGAAAATGCTCGACTCCGTCAGGACGGACCGCGCCGCCGCGATCGATGCCGCCGACCGCAAGGCCCGCGATGAAAAAAAGGACGCCAATGCCCTGCAACAGGCCATGGCCGATGCCTTGAAACCCTTTACCCAGAAGCTTGATCTGCTGGAACCTGCCTTGGCTGAGCTCCAGGTCCTGGCAGACCTCGGGCAAGGACAGCGCGAGGCCGCCCGGGCCAAACTCGACCGCCTCAAAGGCATCCACGACCAACGCCTCATCGCCATCCGGCTGGAGTTGACCGACTTCGACAAGGCCGTCGAACTGGCCACCAGTTATGCCAACCGCAGCGATGCCCAGGTGCAGCCCCAGGCCATCCTGACCGATGTCCTCTGGCGGGCCGGAAAGCAGGACGAGGCGCTCAAAGCCTTCGCAGCCCTCCGCCCCCTCGCCGGCTCCGCGGATCTGGATACTCCCTTGCTGGCCCGGCTGGCCCCTGTCGCCGAGGCCGCCGGGGTCACAGGAGACTGGCGTCAACCCGCCGCCCCTGCCAGCGATCTCGGCGAACACCCGCCCATGGAGTCCCTCGGGCCCCAGCGCTGGGAAGGCTGGATGGCTCCCGCCTGGACCGCCACCGCTCCGGATGGCTCCGCTCAAGGCCATGCCGGTCTCGCCGGAAAGCCTTACGTGGCGCTCTTTGTGCTGGGCGGCTCCTGCTCCCACTGCAATGAACAGCTGAAAGCCTTCGGGGATAAATCCACCGCCTTCGCCGCAGCCCAGTTGCCCGTGGTGGTGGTCACCACAGACCCGGCCAACGACCTCGTCGCCCACCCCGCCTACCCCACCTGGAGCGGCGCCGATGGATCGTCCTACAAAGCCCTCGACGCCTGGGATGATTTTGAAAACCAGCCCCTGCACACGACCGTCATCGTCGATGGCACCGGCCGCATCCGCTGGCAGCATAGCGGTTATGAACCCTTCATGCGGCCGGATTTCCTGCTGGAGGAGGCCACCCGGCTTTTCAAGTTTGATGCCGCCCGGCCCGAGACCCTCGCTGCCGTCCATTGAGTCCCTGACCCCGCCGGACCCCTGCCTGCTCCCGTGACCGAACTCATCCTCAACCGCGACCACTACACCCGGCTCATCGCGGAGGAGGTGCCCCAGGCGAAGGAGTTTCTCTGGATCGCGACGGCGGACCTGAAGGATCTGCACGTCTCCCGGGGAAAACGTTTTGTGCCCTTCCTCGCGGTGCTGGCTGATCTGGTGGCGCAGGGGGTGTATGTCCGGCTGATGCATGCCAAAGAGCCCGGTCCCCGCTTCCGCGAGGACTTCGACCGCTATCCGGATCTGCTCCATGCGGAGTTGTTCGAGCGCATTCTCTGCCCGCGCCTGCACACCAAAGCGGTGATCATCGATGGCCGCCTCGCCTACCTCGGCAGCGCGAATCTGACCGGGGCCGGCATTGGCGCCAAAAGCGATCACCGGCGCAACTGGGAGGCCGGCATCCTGACCGATGATCCGAAGTTGGTCCTGCCGCTGATGGAGGAACTGGATACCCTCTGGCGGGGCGAGCATTGCCCCTCCTGCCAACGCCGCGACGTCTGCCCGGATCCCATCGCCTGAGCGATGGATCAGGCGCCACCGTGGAAGGCGCGGGCACCCCTCCCTTGCCGGGCTGGAAATACCCTCACCGGATGCCAACCCTCCGGGAGGCTTGGACTCTGCTCCCCGCCATCTGATCGGGTCTTGATTTTGCCCGTCATGGGCCGTTATATCCAGTTTCCCCAATGCTCTTCCACTCCCGCTGATGACGCCCCCCTTGATGAAATACGACGATATCCGAGGTATCCTCCGCTATGTGCCTCAATTCCGTGGCCAGACCTTTATCGTCCTGATCGACAGTGGCATCATCGAGCATGAAAACATGGCCAACGTCATGCTCGACCTCGCCGTCCTGCATTCCCTGAGCATCAAGCTGGTGGTGGTCTTCGGCGCCCGGCACCAGATCTCCGAACTCGCCCAGAAACGCGGCCTGACCCTATCCAATGCCGATGCCACCGGCGTGACCGATGAAGCTACCCTGGAAGTCGCCCTCGATGCCATTAGCCGCCTCACCACCGACCTTATGCAGCAACTCACCGTGGTGGGTCTGCGCGCCGCCGTGGCCAATGCCGTGGCCGCCCATCCTGCCGGCGTGATCCGCGGGCGCGATCTGGGCAGCACCGGCACCATCGACCGGGTGGATGCCCAGTCGCTCAAGCTCTTCATCGGCGATGGCATGGTGCCCATCATTCCCCCGCTTGGTTATGAAAAGCAGGGCCGCGTGCTCCGGGTGAATTCCGCCGCCACCGCCGTCGAAGTCGCGATCGCCCTCGGGGCTTCCAAGCTGCTGTTTGTCGGCCCGGGGGCCATCGAAGACGCCACCGGCACGCGCATCCGCCAGCTTTCCGTCGATGAAGCCAAAGCCCTCGCCGCCCAAACCCCGGATTCCGCCGACAGCCTGAAGCTGGTGCAGATCCGCCACGCCGCCCGTGCCTGCGAAGGAGGGGTGCCCCGCGCCCACTTCCTCGATGGCCGGACCGACGACGCCCTGCTCGGCGAGCTCTTCAGCATCGAGGGCGTAGGCACCATGATCTACGCCGACGCCTATCAACAAATCCGTCCGGCCAGGAAATCCGACATCCCCGGCATCATCGGCCTCGTGCGCCGCGCCGTGGACGACGAGGAAATCGTGGCCCGCAGCCGTCAGGAAATCCGCGAGCGCCTGAGCGACTATAATGTGCTGGAGGTGGACGGCCAACTGGTCGGCACCGTGATGGTACGCCATTACCCCGCCGAAAAACTCGCCGAGGTCGGGTTCCTCTACATTCGCCGCTCCCACGAGGGCATGGGGTATGGGAAAAAGCTCGTCAAATTCGCCGAGAAGCGCGCCCGCGAAGGCGGCGCCCGCATCCTCTTTGCCCTCAGCACCCAGGCCTATAACTATTTCGGCAACAAGCTGGGCTTCCTCCCCGCCCAGGAGGACCTCCTCCCCGCCGACCGTCTCGCCAAGCTCCAGAAAAGCGGCCGCAACTCCCGCCTCATGGCCCGGGTGTTGTAAGTTACGTATCTCGCAGAGGATGGAAGCCCCGGCCACGCCATGCGGGCACCAAAGGGGCCGGACCTACTTATCCAAAACTTTCCCTCCCTCCGCGCCCTCTGCGCCTCTGCGGTTTTTTGTATCCCTCCGGGCGGTGCCACCCACCCTGCCCTAAACCATCCCAAGCTGCATCCGGCCGACTTCGCTGATCATGCCCTGGTTCCAAGCGGGTTCCCAGACGAGTTCGACGCGGGCGTTGGCGATGCCTTGGAGTTGCATCACTTTGCCCTGGGCATCCGCCGCAATGGTGGGGCCCATGCCACATCCCGGAGCGGTCAGGGTCATTTTGATGTCGACGACTTTGCCGCCGTCCTCTTCGGTCACTTCGCAGCCATAGACGAGGCCGAGGTCCACGATGTTGACCGGGATTTCCGGATCGAAAACGCCTTTGAGCTGCTCCCAGATCGCCGCTTCCAGTTCGGGGCCGCTCAGGGCATCCGCGGTATTCCCGCCGGGGCCGTCCTTTTTCTCGATCCCGAGGGCATCCGCATTTTTAGCGGAGATGCGGGCGAGGCCCTGCTCGGTGGCCACGGTGTAGCTGCCGCCCAGGCTCTGGGTGATGATGACCTTGATCCCGGCAGGCAGGAGCACCATGTCGCCGCTGGGGATTTGAATGGCTTCCACCTCGCGGGTGAGTTCGATTTCGCTGTGCATAAAATTAGGGGGGAGAGGTTGGGATTTAGTGGGTCAACCCTTGCGGCTTAACCGGCTGGCTCAACCGGAGACTTGCTGAATCTACCCCGGGGACGGCCCATCCCTCCCCCGTCCCGGCGGATGATTGGTTCCCTGACAGGCCTGCAGGAAACTAAAAACCGGCTCCCGGCTCCGGGAGTCCGACGGATCGGGCAAGCCGCCGCCACACTGGTTGATGAAAGCCGCTCCCTTGGTGCGCGAGGCACGAATTCCTTTAAAAAAAGAAAGGAGCCCTCCGCTGCGGCCATTTAAATCTTTTTCCATGAAGTTCCTTTCCCTCCGTTTGCTGCTGCCGGCTGCCTGTCTTCCATTTTTCACGATCAGTGCCAGCCTCAGCCAGACGCTGCTGGTAACCGGCAAGCCGGTGATGGAGACCACGGTCAAGGCGGAGAATCTGGATACGACGGCGTTTGCGGAGTGGGTGGACGGGCGGGAAATTCCGGTTTCCGGTGCGGACCAGGCGGAAAAACCAGGGTGGGCACTCTGGACGGACACCACCCGGCCGGGGCATTCCGGCCGCAAGTTCGGCGATACCAACAAACCCGGGGTGAGGCATCTGCGGATTGGATTTAAAACCCCGGTTCTTGCCGGCAGTGTCCTCGTCTGCGGGGGCGGCCGCTTGAGCGTGCTCCGGCCGGAGGCGGTTTATCCGGGCGGACTGGAAAACAACGGGGACTGGGTGGAGGCCGCACGGATGGAAAACGGTGAAGTCTCGCAAAAGGAAGTCGCTGCCGGGGAGCTGGCGGTGTGGGTGCTGCCGCCGGGGACGTCTACGCGCGCGCTGCGTTTTTCCCATGCCGCCGAGGCGTCGGATGAGGCTTACGCCGGGCATCTGGAGGGCGCTTTCATTTCGAGGGAGCGCTGGAATAACCTGGCGCCACAAGCGCTGGCCGGCGCCGCCGCCAACCTGCCAAAAGCCGGCCTGCTGAATAACAGCCGTCGCAATACCTTTGCCGAGTGGGACAATCTGAGCAGCGAGGCACCGGCTCCCGCAGGGCTGCCTGCGGTGTCGCCGCAGTATTCGCAGCGGGTAATGCTCACATGGCCCGCCCCGGTGCGTCTGGAGGCGTTGAATGTGATCGGGGCGGGGTTTTCCGCTGGGGAAATCCAAACCTACACCGGACCGGCGGACCGGCATCCGCGCGATGCGGCGGACGGCGACTGGCAAAGTCTGGGCAACGTTGCGGAGCTGCAAAACGGCTATCCGCTGCCGCTTTGGCCCAATCTGCTCCGCCTCCGTGAGCCCGTCACCACCCGCGCGCTGCGCCTGCAGATGACCGCGCCGACCACGGAAGCAGGGCATTCCCATTTGAAGGGCCGCACCCGGGAGGGAAAACGGGTGTGGCTAGGGGAGCTGATGGCGCTGCAGTCCCTTGGCGACGCCCCGTTGCAGGCCGCGCCACGTCCGGTGGCCGCAGCGGAACCTCATCCTCCCATCCCCGTGCCTTTCAGGCTGGACCGTCCGGGATTTGTCACCCTGGTGATCGAGGACAGCACTGGGAAACGAGTGCGCAATCTGATTTCGGAAACCCCCTTCCCTGCGGGGGACAACGTGGCCTGGTGGGATGGCACCGATGACCTCGGCCGGGATTTGGATGCAGCCAGGCACGGCGTTTACCGGATTCCGGCGCAGTTTGTGACGCCGGGAGCCTATCAGATGCGCGGTCTGGTGCGCGGGGAAATCGAGCCCCGTTATGAATTTCCCGTGTATGCGGACGGGAATCCCGCGTGGGAGACGGCCGATAAAACAGGCGGTTGGCTGACCAATCACACTCCGCCGCAGGCCGCGCTGTTTGTGCCGGCGGGGAAGTCGCCCACGGGTGCCGCCATGGTCTATCTGGGAAGCGCGGTGAGTGAGGGCGGCTCCGGTCTGGCCTGGGTGGATCTGGATGGCCGGAAACAGGGCGGCCGGGGATGGGTGGGGGGGAACTGGACCGCCGCCCCTCACCTCGCGTCCGACTGCGGGCCTGACGCAGATCCTGACACTTATGCCTATGTCGGATCCACCTGGACCGCCTCCAGCAACAATGAAGACCGGACCCACGGTGAACTGCGCATCACCGCCCTGACGGACAAGGGGGACCGCCCGGTCATCAAATATGCCTTCAGCCCGCCGGCCGCCGGTGAAAAGGACCGTCACTGGATCGAACAGCTCGGCGGCATCGCCGCCCATAACGGACTGCTGGTGGCCAGCCTGCATAAAGTTGGCACGCTGCTGTTTGTTGATATCAAAACCGGCGCGGTGCGGGGGGAAGCTCCCGTGGAAAGCCCGCGCGGCCTGGCCTTTGATGCCCAGGGGCGCCTGCTGGTGCTTTCGGGAACGAAGCTGCTGCGTTATACGGTCAAAGCTGACGCGCCGGCAAAACTGCCCCTTCCGGACACGCTGATTGCGGACGGCCTCGAAGACCCCCAGGGGCTAACTTTGGATCCGCAGAACAATCTTTTTGTGAGCGATCACGGCCGATTCCATCAAGTGAAGGCCTTCCATCCTGACGGAAAGTTCCGGCACGCCATTGGCAAAGCCGGAACTTCCCAGGCCGGGGTCTATGACCCGCTGCACCTGAATCATCCCGCCGGTCTGGCCATCGACGCCAACCAGCGCCTGTGGGTCACGGAAAATGATTTCCTGCCCAAACGGGTCTCGGTCTGGAACCCGGACGGCACCCT
The DNA here is from genome assembly GCA_903936775.1 of uncultured bacterium. Lineage (GTDB taxonomy): Bacteria > Verrucomicrobiota > Verrucomicrobiia > Verrucomicrobiales > V1-33 > CAIZWU01. Next base: position 19,057 of record CAIZWU010000099.1, read on the forward strand.
TTGGAAAGCATTCTACGGCCCGGCCAAATACGGCGGCGGCGGCACGCTTGATCCTCAGGATAAAACCCGGTTCTATTACGCTGACGAGGCTCGGGGCGCGATGGAATTCCAACTCGACTGGGCGAAGGGCGAATCCAAGGTGGTGAGGGTTTATTACCGTCCGGGCCCCGGCGATCTAAAACTGCCGGACCATGCCGCCGCGCCGGAACTGGCTCTTTATCACGAAGGCCGCCGGTATTTCACCAATTGTTACAACTCCAACCCCACCGGCGGCAGCGCGGCGTTTCTGTTTCTGGACCGTGATGGCCGGGCCCATCCGGTAGCCGCCCTCGGCCGGGCCGCGGATTGGCCGCTGCTGCAGACCCCGGCGTTCGCCGCGCGCATCCCCGCCGGGACGGACTGGAAAAACCGCGGGCCCGCCTTCCTTTGGTCCGATGCCAATGACGACCATCAGGTGCAGCCGGATGAGGTGGAGTTTCAGGATTCGGTGATCGGCGGAGTGACGGCCATGCCGGACCTTTCGTTATGTGCGGCCCGCCTCGGGGAGAAGGCGATGCGCTTTGCGCCCACCGGATTCTCTCCCGGCGGCGCTCCGCTCTATCTTTTAAGCAGCGGCCAGACGCTGGCGGAGGGCGTGCAGCCCCCGGCTTCGTCAGGGGGGGATCAGGTACTGGCCGGCGTGGAGGGATGGAGCGCGGTGACGCTGGGCATGGCCCCGTTTGCACAGCACTCGCTGTCCGGTGCCAGAAATGGCCAACCGATGTGGAGTTATCCCAGCCTGTGGCCCGGTCTGCACGCCGGTCACGAGGCCCCCGCCCCGGACCGGCCCGGACAACTCATCGGCACCACCCGCCTGCTGGGGGGATTTGTCACACCAAGGGATTCGGACGCCGGCCAAATCTGGGCGGTGAACGCCAACATGGGAACGATCCATCTGTTCACCGCCGATGGCTTGTATGTGGCCACCGTGTTTGAGGACAAGCGCCTCGGCAAGCCGTGGTCCATGCCCGCGCCGGAGCGGAACATGAGTCTGAAGGGATTCACCCTCAGTGAGGAAAACTTCTGGCCCACCTGGAGCCAGACCCCTGACGGAAATGTCTATCTGATGAACGGCGCCAAGGCCTCGCTGGTGCGGCTGGATGGATTGGATAGCATCCGCCGCATCCCGGCCGCGCCGTTGCCGGTCACCGCGGAGGACTTGCAGAAATCGCAGACCTGGCTGGCCAAACGGGAGGCCCACCGGCAGAAGCTCCAGGGACGCGGGGTTCTCCAAGTGGCCCTGCGCCCGCAGGCTCCCCTCGTGGATGGAAAGACTGATGACTGGGCTGATGCCGAGTGGGTGGATATTGATAAAAACGGAGTGGCGGCCAACTTCAATTCAGACTCCAAACCTTACGATATCACGGCGGCCGCAGCCATTGCGGGAGACCGGTTATATGCAGCATTCCGCACCGGCGATGCCCGGCTGCTGCAGAACTCCGGCGAGGTGCCGGAGGCGCCCTTCAAAACCGGCGGCGGGCTGGATCTGATGCTGGGAGTGAATGCCGCCGCCGATCCCGCCCGCCCCGGGCCCGTGGAGGGCGATCTGCGGCTATTGGTCACCATGGTCAAAGGCCAGCCCAAGGCCGTGCTCTACCGCCCCGTCGTCCCCGGCACGAAAACTCCAGTGCCCTTCTCCTCACCGTGGCGCACCATCACCCTGGACCGGGCCGATGACATCAGCGCCCAAATCCAGCTCGCCGGGGATGCTGCAGGCCAGTATGAATTTTCCGTGCCGCTGGCCACCCTCGGTCTGAAACCGGAACCCGGGCAGTCGCTCCGCGGTGACATCGGCATTCTGCGGGGCAATGGCACCGAAACCACCGCCCGGGTGTATTGGAGCAACAAAGCCACCGGCATCACCTCCGACGTGCCCTCGGAAGCCATGCTCACCCCCATGCTTTGGGGCGGCGTCGAAATCAAAGGAATGTGATACCACGTGCTTCCCAAATATTGCCGGCGCTCTGGACGGCTGCCCTGCGGGATCGTTCCTTCACCTAAGCCACTTCTCCAAAAACCAGTACAACTCTACCCGCTCCGCCGTCGGAAAATCTTACCCGTCCTCAGGATAAGTGATCCGCAGTTTCTCCGGGACCCCGTGGAGCTCGTGGATTCTCCGCGCCTGCGGGGCAGCTTTTTCGATCCCACGGTAGTCGAAGTCGCTGTCGCGCAGCGGCGGGTTGGAGAAGAAACGAGGTCAGCAGATAAAGCAGGAATCCCCGGTTCATTCAATCATCTGAACGGAAGACGCGCCCCATGGCAATTCCGAAAGGGAGGGCGCGGGCCAAGGGCGTGGAGGTCGGTCTGACCAACTCTCCCAGCGCTGCCTTGCCGCTTACCCTGCCATTGCCGATCCTCTACCCGGCCCACGTTCCGTCTGCGACAAAAGTTACGCTACCCCTTGGGCAGGCAGCCAGGCTTCAAGGATGGCGGCGAATTTTTCATTTTGGGGCATGGTGCCGATGCTGACGCGGATCCAGTCGGGGAGGCCGTAGGCTCGCATGGCGCGGAGGATGACGCCCTTTTTCATGGCGTGGTGGAAGAGGGCATCGCCGTCGCCGACTTTGACGAGGATGAAGTTGGCGTGGGTGGGGATGAACTCGAGGCCGAGGCGGGTGAAGAGGGCTTCGAGGAACTGCTTGCCTTCCTTGTTCACGGCGCGGGTGCGGTCCTGGTGGTCCTCATCCAACAGACCGGCGAGGGCTCCAGCCTGGGCGATGGCGTTGGCGTTGAAGGGCTGCCGGGTCTTTTGCAGGATGTCGGCAAGGTGCTTCGGCGCAATGCCATAACCGATGCGCAGGCTGGCCAGTCCCTGGATTTTGGAGAAGGTGCGCATGACCACCACATTCCGGCCTTCCCTGACGTATTTCAGGGTGTCGAGGGGTTCTTCGAGGAATTCGTAGTAGGCCTCATCAAACACCACGATGACATGCGGCGGGACCTGGGCCATGAAGGCATCGATCTCGGCCTGGTGGCAGAGGGTGCCGGTGGGGTTGTTGGGGTTGGCGACGAAGATCTCCTTGGTGCGCGGGGTGATGGCCGCGGCCATGGCGGAGAGATCGTGTTTGAAGCCGGGGTCATCCACTTCGATGGTGGTGGCGCCGAAGAGGGTGGCCATCAGTTTGTAAACCACGAAGGCGTGCTTGGCGGTAATAACCTCATCGCCAGGCTGGAGGAAGGCGTGACCGATGAATTCGATGATTTCGTTGGATCCGTTGCCGAGGACAATGTTGCCCATTTCGAGGCCGAACTTGTTGGCGATGGCGGTGCGCAGTTTATACCCTCCGCCGTCCGGATAGACGTGGGCCTGGAGCAGGGCTTCCTGCATGGCGGTGACCGCCTTGGGGGAGGGGCCGAGCGGGTTTTCATTGGAAGCTAGTTTGACGATTTCGTCAGGGTTCAATCCCAGTTCGCGCGCGACTTCCTCAATGGGTTTGCCGGGTTCATAGGAGACGAGTTCGCGGAGTTGCTGGTTGGCTTGCTGCCAGAGGTCGGTCATGGGAGGAGGGTTGTTGGTGGGGAAGTTTATGGAATCGACGGACGGGGTCCGATGGCGGGGACTTTTGGTTATTTCGGGGCGGCGGCGGGGAGGGGCGTATCGACGGGGGGACGAAGCGGGACCTGCACGTCGTAAGGTTTGTATCTCATTTCCTTTTCGATCTCAGCGGTGCGGGCGCGACCGGATTCGAGGGCATCCCAGATGATTTCGCGGGGGATTTTGAGCTTCCATTTGCCATTCTCCAGCACGGCCTCCAGCACCGTCAGGGGAATCGGCACGGGGGAGGGTTTGTCGTAGGTGCGCTCGGCGACCATGTAGAGGGTGTCCTCGTAGCGGGTGAGCACCTTGAGCTTGTAGAGAGGAAGGCCGGACTGGCCTTGAAGCGCCCGGGCCTTGTCGGCGAGGGCGAGTTCGCGTTTCCGCATCCAGTCGGTGTAAAGCACCCAGAACTGCTCGTCGGTGAGTTCGAGCAGGCTCTTGAGAGGGATGGGCTGGTTGTCCTTGTTGTAGGGGAGGACGCCCATGAGGTCCTCATCGGTCATAAGGTCCATCTGCCAGAGGGTGAACTCGCGGAACAGGCTGCGCGATTTGCTTTCGCAGTTGGAGATGAAGGTGGAGTAGTTTTTCCCCTGCATGGCATCGGCGTAGAAAGCGAAGAGATCGCGGCCGGCGGACTGCCAATCCTCGGCCGCGCGGAGGCGGGCTGGTGCAACGACAGTGCAGAGAGCCAGGCAGAGCAGCAGGAGGCGGGGAAGCATTTTCATAGGGGGGAGGGGGGAGGAAAGCAGCACAACACAGAGCGTCACAAAAATCCAGGGCAGCTTGCAAAGCGGTGCGGAGCGACCTTGCGCGGCGGGGAGGAAGCAGGCAACCTATTACGCACTGCCATGAATGAAGCCCCTGCCCCGCCCACTGATGCTGCTCCCTCTGGACGCGTTCCCACAGGGCGGCGGCACCGGGCACGCCACCCGTGGACGCGGCGGATCGGGTGGACCCTGGGGGCATTGGCAGGGCTGGGGCTGGCCGGCGTGTTTTCGCTCCGGTTATGGGTGGAACGGTATTTGAAGAGTGAGACGTTTACCCAACAACTGAATGCCACCGCGGGGCGCACCCTGGAGTCCACCTGCCTGATCGAGGGGCTCAGCTGGCAGGACTCGGCGGCGTATGCCGGGACCTTCACCGCGAACGGGCTGGAGCAGGCGGCCTTCCGGCGGCTGACCCTTTCCGACATCCGGGCGGAGGTGGATGCCGGGGCGATCTGGGACCGGGTTTGGCGGGTACCCCTGGTTAAAATAGCCCAGGTGACCGCGGATTTTTCCGCAGGGGGGCGGGCCCCGGCTCCGGTCCCGCAGGCGGACGCGGCCACCGCATCCGGTGCGGCCGCAAAATCCGGCGGTTGGCGGGAACGCTGGCTGCCCAACCGCAGCGAGCTCGGCCCGATCCGGGTGGACCGGTTTGATTTTACAAGGAAAGCCGGCCAGGGCGTGCCGTTCCTGGAGGGCCGGGGGTTTTCCCTCGTGCTGAAACCCAACCTGAAACTGGGCAGCCTGGAGATCGAAGGGCGGGATGGGGAAGCGCAGTTGGAGAACATGGCGCATCCGTTGCGGGTGAGCCGGTTGCGCACGACGCTGCGGCCGGACGAAGCCGCGATTGATCACCTCGAGGGCACGCTCGAAAACGCGGTACTGACGGCGGAAGGCACCATCGGATTAAATACCCCGGGCAACCTGCGGCTCAATGTGCGCCTCGCCGGAGCCAGTCTGGAGCAGTGGCTGCCCGAAGACTGGCTGAAACGGTGCAGCGGTGTAGCCTCAGCCAAGGCCACCGTGCGGGGCAACTGGCGGCTGCCGGAGACGGTTCAGGCCACGGGCGATTTCCAGGTGAAGGATGCGATGCTGCAAGCCCTGCCCCTGCTGGATATCATCTCCAAAAAAACGCAGAACGCCTCGTTTCTCCGCATGCAGATCAAGGAAGCGACCGGCCGGTTTGAGCGGCGCCAGGCCGACGATTGGCAGATCCGGCAACTGCGGGCCGATGCCCCCGGCCTGCTGAGACTGAAGGGCGCGGTGGACGTCACCAAGGGCGGCACGCTGCAGGGATCGCTGCTGTTGGGCATCGTGCCGGGCACCCTGCGCTATGTGGCGGGGGCGGAACAGACGGTTTTCCTGACGGCGGACCGTTTCACCGCTGCGGCGGGCAATGCGGGGGCGCTCAGCCCTGACGACACCGGCCTATTGTGGACCCGTTTTCAACTGACCGGCACCCTGGAAGAACCGCAGGAGGATCTCTCGGAACGGCTGGCCCAAGCGTGGTTCAATGCCACGGTGGAGGAAGTCCTGGCGCTGCCCATGGAAGCGGCCGCCACCGCCGCCCGGGCGGCTGCGGGTGCGGCGAATACCCTCTTGGAAGTGGCCCCGCCGGTCCTGGAGAAAGCGCCTGAAGTGATCAACCAAGGGGTACAGGGCGGTCTGAAGCTCCTCGACACCCTAATACCCCGATAGACAAATCAAGGCTCGACGCAGCGCTGGTTCCGCAGTTTCCTGAACCTGTATGAAAACCCTGCTCCTCTCCACCCTGCTTCTTCCCTTCCTGGCCGCCCTTGCTCCCGCTGAAACCCCGGCCACGGCCAAACCGGCTGCCCCGGCTGCCGCCCCAGCCGCTGCTGCGGTAAAACATGTGGCAGCGCCCGAAGCAGCCAAGCTCCTGGCGGATGCCGCCAAATCGCCCGCCCAACCCATCGCCGTGATCGACGTCCGGACTCCGGAGGAATTTGCGGAAAGCCACCTCAAAGGCGCGCAGAATGTCGACATCGCCTCCCCGGACTTCGCCAAAAATCTTGCCAAACTGGACCCCTCCAAAACTTACCTCGTCCACTGCGCCGCCGGAGGCCGCAGCACCCGCAGTCTGAGCGTATTGGAGAAACTCGGATTCAAGTCCATCATCCACCTCGATGGCGGCCTGAATAGTTGGAAAAAAGCCGGATTGCCCCTCGAAAAACCGGCCGCTTCCCCGGCCCCGGCGAAATAGTCCCGGCCCGGCTGCCGTTGTCATTCCGACCCATTCATAACTTCTGATGGATCCCCCGAAGAAACCCGCGCGCAGCCTGATGGCGCAACTCCGCCAAAAGGGGGACGCCCTGCGGCGAGGCGGGAAATCGGCGGACAATGATCTTCAGGTCGGCCTGCTTCCTAACAAGGGATCCCTGGGACGCAATTACCGCTTCATCCGCCGCATTCTGCTGCCGCAGATCTTCTCCAAACGGGCGGGAGAAACCCTGCGCCCTGACCTCGCGACCCCGGGGGGCCCGGAATTCCATGTGACCTGGATCGGCCATGCCTCCTGGCTGATTCAAACCGAGGGGGTGAATGTGCTGGTGGATCCGGTCTGGGCCAATTGGCTCGGCATTGTCAAAAGGGTCAGAATGCCAGGCCTCGCCATCGCCGAATTGCCGCCGATCCATCTGGTTCTGGTGACCCACGCCCACTTCGACCACCTGCACCTCACCAGCCTGAAACAGGTCGCCAACGGCCAGCCGATCATCGTCCCGAAAGGCGTCGGCTCGCTCGTCAAAAACCGGGGGTATGGCGAAGTAGTGGAACTGGCATACTGGGAACAGATCGCCTGCGGGCCCCTCACCATCACCTTCACCCCCTCGAAACACTGGGGCGCCCGCGTGGTGCATGACACCCATCGCGGATTCGGGGGATTTCTCATCCAGAACTCCGCCGGCCGCACCGTCTTCCACTGCGGGGACAGCGCCTACTTCGAAGGCTTCACCCGCATCGGCGAAACTGCCGCCATCGACCTCGCCCTGATGCCCATCGGGGCCTACGATTCCATGAGCGGCCGGGAGGTCCACATGAATCCCGAGGAAGCCCTCACTTCCTTCACCGATCTCGGGGCCAAACACATGATGCCGATGCATTACGGCACCTTCCCCCTCGGCGGCGAACCCATGCACGAACCGCTGGAACGGCTGCACACCACCGCCGCGGAACGCTCCCTGACCGAAAACGTGACCACGCCCGAGGAAGGCCAGCCCGGCATTTTCTAGCAAAATCATCAGACACTCACCCCCACTCACCCCCACTCACCGCGCCTGCCCTCTGCCCTCTGCCCTCTGCCCTCTGCCCTCTGCCCTCTGCCCTCTGCCCTCTGCCCCCATGACCTCCCTCATCGTCACCATCGAAACCCCACCGGACCGCGTGGATGAATTCATCCGCTTCATGACCGCAGCCGCCCATGACGCCCGCACCAAGGAACCGGGTTGCCGCCGCTTTGAAGTCACCCGCCTCACGGACCAGCCCAATGTCTTCACCCTGGCGGAACTCTACGACGACTACGCCGCCCTCGAAGCCCACCGCCTGACGCCGCATTTTCTGCTCTTCAAAAAACGGGCCGAGGAAGGAAACCTGATTATCAGCAAAACCTCCGCCCTCGGCGAAGTGATCTCCGGCTGAAGCGTCCCGTCCTTGCCGTCAGGAAGGCGGCCCCACCGTGGTATTCAGCCGCACCCAATCCAGATAGGCCGGCAGCCCGGCGGTGATGGGCCAGGCGATAATTTCCGGCACCTCATAGGGATGCCGGGCTTTGAGAAAATCACAAAGCGCCGGCGAGGCCTCCACAGTGGTCTTGCAGGCGAGGATGACTTCGGCAGCCCGCTCTGTCTTCCCTTCCCAGCGGTAAAGGGAAGTCACCGGAGCGCTGACCTGACAACAAGCGGCCAGCCCTTTGTCCACCACTGCTCCGGCCGCGGCCAAGGCGAGGGTTTCGTCGGGGAAGGAGCAGCTGACCAATACAAGATCCATCGCCTGAGTTTCCGCCAGGGCGCCGGCCTCGGCAAGCCTGGGTTAAGGGGTTAGGCATGAAGCTGTAGTCAAGCCGTCCCGGCATGATCCGCCACCAACAGGACAAGGCCGGGACGGCCCTGCGAAGGGCGTCACGGCATTCAACCTGGGGTTGCAGTCCTCAGAAGGCTGCCCCGGGTCCATTCTCCCCACCAGGTCTTCTACGTAAGTCGCTCCGTTTTGAATGCTTTGATAAAACGGGCTATCGAAGCGGCCACGGTAGGGCAGTCCGGTGTAGGTCACGGTGGCAGCCTCAACCGGCAGGGCAGTGGCGAAGCGGAAAATGAAGCAGGCATTACGCAGCGTCAAAGTGATCATGACGCGATCCTTTTGCGCCGCAAGGCCAAGGCCAGAACACCTCCGACGGCCAGCATTCCAGTGGAGGGTTCCGGGATCGCACCATAACCGTATTGGATGTGATCGAAATACAGGGAGCTTCCCAGCACAATACTGGAAATCCCGCCATCGTAGCTCAAGCCGAAGAAGCGGTCGCCTAATGTAGAGGCCTGAGAAGTTGTGTTTGGTAAAACAGGGATCAGTTCAGAAAGAAAAGAGTTTGGGATGGCGGTGCCATTCGCATCGAAGGCTTGAAAGTATCTAAGAAGTCCCACGTTTAACGAAGTGTATCCCAAGATAACTGCACCGGCGTGAGTCGGGTAATTGCCGGAAGAATCCGGCCTGAAGCTAGCCCGAACCGAAAAAGGGGGGCCTTCCGGGACCAAGGACGCATTGGGAACAACCCAAGCCCTTCCAAGACCCAAATTATTCAGCAGGCCTTCGTCTTCATCCACGCTTTGACCAAGAGAATCGAAAGTTTTCCCCGTGGACGTGCTCAAGCCGGGCGTATTGGCGAATCTGTCTTCAAAGTCCTCGACGTAAGTCGTTCCGTTTTGGATACTTTGATAAAACGGGCTGTCCGCCCGGCTGCGGTAAGGCAGGCTGGTGTAGGTCACGGTGGCTGCAAAAGCAGAAACACTTGTGCCCAGAATAGTGAAGAGTAAAAGAGGGAGCGATTTGGCTGAGGTCATGGCTACGGGGTGAGCAGGGGGTAATTGGCGGGCAGATATCCGGGAAGTTTGGCGGATTTAATCAAATTGTTGTAGAGCGAACCCTCATCCTGCGCCGGATGGGGATTGAGTAGCAAGGGCTTGAGATAAGCGATATCCTCCTCCCACCTTGATATACGATTATCCCCGTCAACAGGTGGGCGCCCCCAGCGCAACGCTTCACATTCCAGCGTAAGACGGAAGTCTTCTACCAAGGCGTTGAAGCGGGATGTCATCGCACTGAAGGATAGGGGCCCAGCAAGGTGTGCCTGGAGTCGGCTTCCGAAGCGCATAATGTATTCAGGAGTAAGTTTGGCGGCATCGTGGATCGCTTGATCCGATATCCCTATTTCAGATGGCGGTGTCGCATTGATGTAGCTCGCACTGCCATATCCCCAGCCCAAGAGGTCACCGTCCCAGGCGGTGATAAACCACTTTTGTGATCCAGGGTGCCGCCACGCACGAACGTTATCGGCACTCGGTTCCGCTTGGTCTACCACTTGCAGTGTGGTGATGTAATCAATGTATGCATCAAGATCCACGACACCTTCCAGTTCCGCAAATTTTCCAGGCCGGGCAGATGGTGTTGCTGAGTAAACTTGTGCGGCTTTGACTGCTGCTGTGTTATACCACCAAACCGCTTCCACTGCGGATGTCTCGTAGGCCGAAACACCACTGGGTTGACCGGTGTAGATCAGGGAAGGTTTATACATGTCCTTTTCTGTGTTGGTCGCGTTGGCGGGGAGAGCGGCGAGGAGGTGGGCGGAAATAGTGTCCTCGTCGAAATGTTCCTCCATGTCATACACCCCCCAATAATAACCGTTGATGAAAACGTGGACCCATCTGCGCTGCACGGTGCTGAAGGGAAGGTTGGCACTGAGGGCTCGTTGGGTTTCCTTCATCCAGGCATCGTTGATGTAGGTCTTGGGGGAGGGGCCGTGGGAGTTCACGAATGACGCCTGGGAGGGATTGCGCAGCAACAGGCGGGGGAAGGAGGTGACTTTGGAACCAGGAAAGAGGGCCGAGGTGCCGCTCTGCGCACCAGTGTCCAGCACCGGCCCCTGCCAGGAGGATTTTCCGGTGAGAGTGGTGCTGCCTTTGAAGAGGACATCAAAGCTTTTCTTGACCATGAGGCTGCTGGCATTGCCGCCGGTTTTCTGGATGAAAACGTTTTCCTGCCGGTAGTCGCCGGGTCGGGCGGGGTTCGTCCACTCGAAGGCACCGGGCGTTTCCGGGTCGGACGATCCTCCCGGAGAGTTATAGGTCACGCCTTCAGGGCTGAAGGTGAGGAAGACAGCCGGGCGGGCTTCCAATTGATCCAGGATCGTTTTAGTCGAAGGATAACCGGCACGCGGAGGCGGCGCAGTGTGCCCCCAGGCGGCAGCGATGGCGGGATCGAAGCGGTCCATGCCATTCGGGATTTCCAAGGGCAGGCTGGGTGGAGCGAGCTGCGTGAGGACGCCTTCGCTCGAGATGTAGGTCCGGGTGATGATGGGAGAAGGAACGGCGTTGGCAGCAAAGGCGCGGACACGGAGCACGGTGGTATCGTGAATTTCCAATGGGCCTTCGTAGATGCCGTCATCCGCACCGGGTTCCGTGCCGTCGAGGGTGTAAGTGATGACCGCATCCGGCTCGGGATGACTCAGCACGAGGCGGGGCAAGTCCGCCGCCCGGCGGAAGAGGCGGCTGCGGGCGGGGCTGCCAGAGCCTCCGGCAGCAGGCACTTCCGTCACTACGGGAGCAGAGAGGATGCGGGTAAGACTCCAGCCCTGGTTGACCTGGTTCACGCTGGAGGCAGGCAGAAAGACGGTCTGCCAGGTGTGGTCGGCACGGGGCACTTTTCCGACGTTGTAACCGGTGAGGGCGGCAGTGCCGATCTGTGGGGGAGTGAGGGTATCCACCAAAGCAAGCGCATCGGTGGTCACAGTCGGAGTGTTGTCCTGACTGAGATAGACGGATTCTCCCTCGTCTTTGAGCCGCCACGGGATCCAGCATTTCCGGACCATGGATGCGGGATCGCCCTCGGTCTCGAACAAAGGATGTGGGCTGTCACTGAGCAGCAGGATGAGAGTGTCGTAGGCCGGGATGGAAACATTGGGCAATCTGGAGCGGCCCAAATTGGTGTTTTTGTCCGTCAGGAAGTAGTTGCCGGTGGAGATGGCCTGGCCCGTGGGATTGAGGATCTCCACCCAATCCGGGGGGCGATTCAGGTAGGCTGGCCGGGGAAGGCTGCCGACCTCGGCGGGGGGGAACTCATGGGGCTGATGGGCATCGACAGCGGTAAGGCTGGCATAGCAGACCTCACTGATCATCAGATTCGAGGAGTAGCCTTCCAGTTCATCCGGAAAGTGATTTCCGTTGGCATCATGCAGGGCGGCTAAGGATTTGAGGCGGTAGAAGCTCCGGTCATTCAATGGGGGCGGCGGGGCGGGTGGACCAGCAGGACCGAGTTCAGGCCAGCAATCGGCCCTGATGGCCAGGCCGAAAGCGATCAGACCTTGCCGGATGACGGCGTCGTCTCCAGTGAGGGCCGGCAGGCTGGTCGGCATAGGGCTGGAAGCCGGGCGCTGAGAAACGCTTTAACTGATGATGATCGGCGGCAACGCAGCGCTGGCGTTCTGATGCCGGATACCGACTCCGAAGATGGGACGGTTCTGATTCTCAGCTTCCGGGTCCGGATTCAGCAGGTTCAACTCCGGCACGCCACCAACCACATTAAAGACCGTTTCGGCCACGGTAGCGGACCCAAGGGAAGGCCAGCGCGCATAAACCGTCCCGTTGGCTGCCAGTTGTAGAATGGTGTGGGCATGCAGATAGCGTGGACGGGTCCAGCCCGGAGTGGGTGAACTGGCGGGCAAGGGCGGCGGATAAGCCGGAAGATCGCGCAACCTCAGGGTAATGGGATCGACGATAGGTCCGTTGGGACCCGTACTTGTCGACACCGCGAATGCGCTGATCCTCGTCCCGGGCTCCTGGTAGTAGGAAAACCATGAACCGTTGGCACCAGTGGTCATGGCGAGACTGCGTTCGACGACCCAAGGCGCATAAGCAGTGCGCTCCACCGTGGCCTTGAGGTAGGGAGGGTTGACGAGATTGGGATCGTCCACCTGCGAAAGAGTGAGACTCCCTTGAGTGGCCTGGGACCAAAGCGGCAGGGGAACTGACATCGTGGTCAGCACGCAAAGGAGAAGATGGCTCAGGTATTTGGAAAAACGATTCGGGGCAAAGCTGGGAGAGGCACGCGGACCCTTACAGGTCCCGCGGATATAGCAACTTCAAGCTGAGGGGAAATTCCTGATACGCAACAATCCGCAGGGCAGGTTGCCAAGGTGCGCAAGTCGATGGAGCAGCAACTGGCCGATTTTCTCCGCAAAAAGCGGGGGGAGGAAACCTATGCTGCCTTTGGGCGGCGGACCGGCTTGCCTCCTTCTACCCTGTTCCGTCTGGAACAGGGGCAGCAAAGTTTGACCTTGGGCAGACTGGAACAGATCACAAAGCGGCTGAAGGTGAAGCTGGCAGATATTTTTCCCGGCTTTTAGCCCCCACCGTCTGACCCCAAAAAGCAGAATCCGCCGGCAGACCGAAGTCTGCCGGCGGACCTGTAACCAAGGGAACCGCTTCCCTTAAACTGTTTTATCAGAACCGCCAGATAAGGTCGGCGGTGATGCGGTCGTTGAACAGGCCTTCCGGCGAGGTCACGGCCTTTTCATAAGCGATGCCCAAGCTCAGGGACGGGCTCAACTGGCTGCGGAAACCGGCGCCCAGCACGATCTGGGTTTCGCCACCGGCCTCGGAACTACCGAAGTTGATCAAGTCATACCCTTCCGTGGTGAAGGCAGGGCCACTGCCTTCATTCAGCACCGTGATGCCACTGGCGCTGACAAATGGCTGGAACCAGCTGCAGAGGCGGTAATCGGCCATGAGATCGTAATGCAGGATCAGGCTTTCCTCATCCGTATCAAAGGGCACCCGCAGACCCGTGTTGCCGGTCAGGTGGAATTTTCCAAAACCCTTGGCGGACGAGACAAACAGGTTCAGTTCGCCATCGCCATTGCCCTGGAAGACCTCCGTGTTGCCCAAGGGGATCTCGAAGGTGAAGCCCGGGGTCAGGATAAACTCGTTGGCGCGGTCGTCGATCAGCGCATACTTCAAGCCAAGGGCGACATCCGCCCAGCCGCCCAGTTCCGCGCCATTGTCCAAATTGATATCGATGTACCCGTCCTTGGTGGCGATCACCGCGAGGCGGTCGGTCACAGCATAACGGATCTGCAGGGCGTAGAGGTCCACCTCGCCGGCGCCAGTGGCAAAACCACCATCAATCCGGTGATGCATGTAAAGCGGGCGGACTTCGCTCCGGATGGCGGGATCTTCGAAAAAGACGGGGTTGGTGACCGGGGAGATGGTGGTGGCAAGCCAGTCGCCGGTGGGAACTTCAGGTGCCACCGGCGCGGGGGCCTTGGCAGTGACGCCGGCGCGGGCGGCAACCAGAGTGGTGGCAAGGATGAGACTGGTCAATGATTTGGCATTCATAGGATAGGGCAAACAAAAGCTTTCCTCCGCCGCTGTCCGCGCATCACTTGCCTTAAACTGAGCATTTCATGCTGCCGGTTTCCCGGGTAGTTTTTACTGGCCATTCCCGCCGTCCCCCTTCATGCTGCCCCACCATGAACCGCCGCACCGCCCTCCTGTTGTCTGTCCTCACCACTTTTTCCGCCTTCGCGGCGGCCCCGGTGCGGGCAGTTGATACCAAGTGTTATGAACTGCGCACCTACACCGCGGCGCCGGGCAAACTGGACGCCCTGCTGCAGCGCTTCCGCAATCACACCGTGGCGCTTTTTGCCAAACACGGCATGACCAACGTGGGCTACTGGGTCCCGGTGGACAATAGCGACCGGAAGCTGATCTATCTGCTTTCCTTCCCGGACCGCACCGCACGCGATGCCTCCTTCAAGGCCTTTGGGGCCGACCCCGAATGGAAGGCCGCCCAAAAGGCCTCCGAAGCCGATGGCAAGCTGGTGGACAAGCTCGAAAGCCGGTTTCTCACCGCTACTGATTTTTCCAAATTCGATGTGGTGGAGGGCAACTCGGCCAGCCGCATCTTTGAACTGCGCACCTACACCTGCGGGCCCAACAACCTGCCCCGCCTGCTCAGCCGCTTCCGCGACCACACGGTCGGCCTGTTTTCCCAGCACGGGATAAAACACTTCGGCTACTGGACACCATCGGTGGGGCAGCCGGGAGCGGAGGACACCCTCGTTTATCTGCTGGTGCACGATTCCACCGAGGCCATGAATGCCTCGTTTGACGCCTTCCGGAAAGACCCGGCGTGGATCGCGGCCAAGGAGGCCTCGGAAAAAGCGGCGGGAGGCTCGCTGACGGCGGAGAACGGTGTGAAATCCGTACCCTTGATTCCCACCGATTTTTTCCAGATCAAGAACCCCTGAGCCTCGGGGGCAGCAGGCCCATCCCCTGCCGCGGAGCCGTGAACCCCTACGACAAATCCCCCGGAATCACGGAGCGGCGCTCCCGGTTTCCGAGGATCCGCGCCTGACGCACCACCGCTTCCTCTCCTTCCTCAAACCGGTAGCTGGCGCAGTTCGGGCAGGTATGCGTTTTGATCAGGACGATAGAATCACAGCCTTGGCAAATTTTGTAGTTGGCCGGGTTTTTAACAATTTTATCGGCCTGACGGGCGCGGTCGTGGGGTTGATCAGCAAGGATTGGCATCTGGGTGACAATCTCGACTCAAAGGCCTGGATTTCAACCCCTTTAAGAAATCACCGGGGCAATTTTCGGCGTACGCCGGACGGCAGCGAACAACATCCCCGTCCCCCCGGCCGCAAACAGCAGCGGAAACCACAGGGTGTAAAAAGCCGCCTTGGTCGCGTGTTCCAAGACAGCTTCGGAGGGATTTCCCGGGTTCACCAAACACTCCGTTTCCCGGCCCACCGGATACTTCGCTGCTGCGGCGAGAGCTTTCGCCTGGTGGGGCGTGGGACCTTCAATCCTCCGTAGTTTGGTGCCGTGGTAGACGGTCCCGGCAAAGGTGTAGCGGTATTCCAGTTCCGGCTGCCACCGGATCGGGTCATTGGGGCTGTATTGCCCTTCCTTCACCCCGGACACCAGCATTGTACAAGGCACAGGGGTCCAATGACGGGTGATGAGCGACTTTTGCCCTGCCCCATAAAGCCACCAAGTGAAGGCCAGTCCGAGGATCAGCAAAAACAGGCCCACTCCGCCCAGAAAAAAGCGGGCCGGAGTTGTGGATTGGGAAGCCTTGGACATTTAAGGAGGAGTTGCGCACACCAGTTACGTCCCCGCAACGGCAGCCCCGCTACAAAATTGGTTCCTCCTTGATGCCGCCACGCCGGTTTCCCCGCCCTTTCCCACTCTGCATCCCCCAGTTGTCACGGGGAATCCCCAGCGCATGGTTCTGGGTGAGCAAATCCAGACGCCGCCATCCTGCCTCCGCGGCAGCCAAACCCGCAGCCGGAATCCCCCTCCCTGCAGTGGCCATCAAGGACCATGCCCAGGCTCCTGATGAGGCCGCCCCCGCCGCAACCCAGGGCATCATTCCGGCGGGCCCTCCCTTGGTGCTGATTGCCCATGCTGACGCCGCCCTCCTCCGTCTCGCCAGCGAATCCCTTGAAGCCTTCCTGCATTGCAAGGTCCGCACCACCAGTTCCGCGCTCACCGCCTTCGACCGCACCCTGCAGGAACCTTACCGCCTGCTCCTCATCGACCTTCACCTCCCGGACCTCCACGGCGAACTGCTCTATGATTTGATCTCCCGGGCCTACCCTAGAGTTCACCCCGGACGGCTCACCGCCCCGCCCGTCTTTTGGCTGGGCACTCCCGCCGATCAGCCCCGGCAGGATCAACTCACCCGGGAAGCCCGCACCAAAGCCCTGCTCCTCACCCCGCTGAACATCCAGCGTCTTCTCACGGCGGCGGGGCCCATCCTCGATGAAAAGCCCCCCGGCGGTTCCCGTGCTTCGTAACTCCCCCGTTTTCCCCATGTTTCCCGCTTCCTCTCCCGGCCACGTCCTCACAAAAATCTGCGGCCTCACTTCCCTCGCCGATGCCCTGCATTGTGCGGCAGCCGGAGCCGATGCCATCGGCATCAATTTCTATCCAAAATCGAAACGGTTTCACCCCCTGGAGCAGGCCGCCCTCTGGCTGCAGCAGCTGCCTCCCCGCCTCGTCCGGGTCGCCGTCCTCGTCAATGCCCCGGACGCGGAGCTCCACCGGATCGCCACCAGCGGCCTCATTGATGTCCTGCAATTCCACGGCGACGAATCCCCGGAAACCATCGCCGCCGCCCGCCGTTTCGGCCTTCCCGTCATCAAGGCCCTTCCCCTGCTCCCAGCCACCACCGCGGCCGGTCTGCGGGATTGGCCGGCCGATGCCCTCCTGCTCGATGCCCATGCCCCTGGGGTCTATGGCGGCACTGGCCATACCATCGACTGGACCCACGCTGCGGCCATCGTCAAGGCGCTGGCTCCGCTCCCCGTCATTCTCAGTGGAGGGCTCACCCCGGACAATATCACCGCCGCCGTGCAGCAAACCCACCCGTCCGCCGTCGATACCGCCAGCGGGGTGGAACTCGCGCCGGGACAAAAAGATCCTTCCAAAGTCGACGCTTTCATCAAGGGAACCAACCCCGGTCCCCCCTTGACCGCGTCCTGAAATACCCCGTGTCTTGACGTCGATACGTGTCAACCCGGCACCCTGCCCCACCTGCCTTTCCGCCTAACTCATGACCACCGCCGAACTCTCCAAGCTCCTCCCGATCCTCCTGCCCACAGCCGCCTGCTTTGCCCTGATCGGCTGGTGGCTGCGTGGTAAAAAGAAAATCCCCGTCGCCGCCGTGAGCACGGCCGCCAAAGTCGCCACCCCTTCCAATAGCGAACGCCAGCGCCTCCGCGATGTGGAAGGGAAACTCCGCACCACAGAATCCACCCTGTCCGCGGCCCAGTCCGAACTCAGCGCCCTCCGCACCACCAGTGTGCCACAGGCCACTCATGCCGCCCTCGCCGCAGAACTCGAAACCGCCCGCACCAACGCCAGCGCCCTCGAAGTCCAGCTCAAGAAATCCCGCGACGTTCAGACGACCCTCCAGGCCCAGGCCAACGACGCCGGCAAAAAAATCCAAGCCCGCGCCATTGGCCTCGAGAACGAACTCTCCGCCGCCCGCACCGAGATCCTGCGCCTGAAAGCCCTTGCCGACCCAAACACAGATGGACTCAAACGCGCCGACGCCGAAATCGAAACCATCCGCACCCGCCTGCGCGCTGTGGAAGCCCAACTGGCGGAACGCAATGCCGAGGTCAACGCCCAGAAGGCCCGCTCCCTTTCCACCACCTCCCGTGCTCCCCGTACCATCGCGGCCAGTGCCGCGGTCGCCGGGGCTCCTTTGAATCTCCTCGGCTTCGACACCGCCAGCCAGGTCCTCTCCGCGGCCTCCGAACCGACCATGGAGAATCCGGTCGCCGCCCGGCTGCCTGACGAAACCACGGTCATCCCTGACAACGCCATCGCCACCGCCGGTTCCATCTTCGGCAAGCGCATCGAACCCGACGACCTCACTCTGATCGAAGGCATCGGCCCCGCCATCCGCAACCTCCTCGCCGGGGCCGGCTTCGCCACTTGGGAATCCCTTGCCAACGCCGAACCGGAGCAGCTCCACGCCATCCTCGTCGAAGCCGGCCCGGCCTTCGCCGCCCACAGCCCCGCCTCATGGCCGGAGCAGGCGCGCCTCGCGGCCAACGCCAACTGGTTCCAGCTCAAATCCCTCCAGGACAAACTGGTCGCCGGCCGCGCCCTTGAAAGTGCCCCTGAAAGCACCGACGGCTAAAGCGGGATGGGTCCGCCCATCATCGCAGCCTGCTGTCATGACCAGGACACTCCCCGCTCCCCACAAACCGTCCCGTTTGTCTGACTGCTGACGACCGGCCACTGCCCCTCCCATGCCCCTTCTGGAAGTCACTGGCCTCAATGTCGCCTTCCGCTCTCCCCGGGGCGGTATGACGACGGCGGTCCACGGTTTCTCCCTCACTCTGGACCGCGGTGAAGCCCTCGCCGTGGTCGGTGAAAGCGGCAGCGGAAAAAGTGTCAGCGCCCTCGCCTTCGCCCGCCTCCTGCCCGAGCCCCCTGCCGTCATCACCGGTTCCATCCGGCTGGACGGCACGGAGGTACTTTCTCTGCGCGGCGAAGCCCTTCGCGCCATCCGGGGCCGCCGGATCGCCTACATTTTCCAGGAACCCTCCAGTGCTCTGAATCCGGTGTTCAGCATCCGCAGTCAACTGGCCGAAGTCATCACGACCCATCGCCCGGAAGTCACCGACATCGAAGCCGAATGCCTCCATTGGCTCAACGAAGTCGGCATCACCGACCCCGCCCGCCGGCTCGATGATTACCCGCACCAGCTGAGTGGGGGCATGCAGCAGCGGGTGATGATCGCCATGGCCCTCGCCGGCCGCCCCGATCTGCTCATCGCGGACGAACCCACCACCGCGCTCGACGTCACGATCCAAAAGCAGATTATCGAACTCCTCGCCCAGCTTAAAAAAAAGCATGGCATGGCGGTGCTCATTATCACCCATAACTTTGGCATCATCCGGGGACTGGCTGACCGGGTGGCGGTGATGTACCGCGGCCAACTTGTAGAAACCGGTTCCACGGACGCAGTGCTTTCCCACCCGCAACATCCTTACACGCGCGCCCTGATCGACTGCATCCCGCGCCTTGGTCAAAAACGCCGCCGGCTCGCCACCATCGCCCCGGCCTGACATCCCGCGGCCGTCCCTTCCCTGTTCCCGGCAGGAGCGGATTTCAATGACGCATCCGCAGCGCCGGCGCCGCCGCGAGCAGGGCTTTAGAATACTCGTGTTGCGGGGCAGCCATGAGGGCTTCCGTTTCCCCGAGTTCCACAATTTTGCCGCGATGCATCACGGCGGTGCGGTCGGCCAGATAGCGGACCACAGACAAATCGTGGGAGACGAAGAGCATGGTGAGCTGGAGCTCGCGGCTGAGCTTCAGGAGGAGGTTGATGATCTGGGACTGGATGCTGACATCCAAGGCCGAGACCGGCTCGTCCGCGATAAGGAGGCGCGGCTCCGGCCCGAGGGCGCGGGCGATGGCAATGCGCTGGCGCTGTCCGCCGGAAAATTCGTGCGGGTATTTCAGAGCGGCGGTGGGGTCGAGACCCACGCGCTCCAGCAGTTTCTCCACCGCAGTCCAGCAGGCGGGGCCTGACAATTTTCCGGTGCGGGCCTGAATGGCTTCGGCGAGGGTGCTGAAGATGGTGAGGCGGGGATTCAGCGAAGCGTAGGGGTCCTGGAAGACCATTTGGAAATTGAGCCGGGCGGCGCGGAGTTGGCGGCCATCGAGCAGGGAAAGATCCTGCCCTTCCAGGATAATGCGCCCGCTGGTGAGGGGCTGCAGCTGCATAATGGCGCGGGAGAGGGTGCTTTTCCCACAACCGGACTCGCCGACAAGGCCGAGGATTTCGCCCTTGGCGAGGGTGAGGCTGACGCCGTCCACGGCCAGGTTCGCGGGAGCACGGCCACGGCCGGGGAAAGAAACCGAAGCGTTATCAATGACAAGGAAATCACTCATAGTGGTAGTCCTCCTTCCACGCAGCCGGGACAGGCCTGGACCCAATGACCGGGCGCGATTTCCTGCAGCGGAGGCTGCCGGTCTATCAGGCAGAGGGCCTGCCGGCCGGGCGTCTGCCGGGCCCGGAAAGCGCAGCCGGAGGGGAGATAGCTGAGATCCGGCGGCAGGCCCGGGATGGTGTAGAGGGGCTCGCCTTTCTTTTGCAGGGCGGGGATGGAGCGCATCAGGGCGCGGGTGTAAGCGTGGCGCGGGTGGGCAAACAGATCCGCCGCAGCGGCGGACTCCACGAGGCGGCCGGCATACATGACATTGACCACATCACAGACTTCATGCACCACCGCGAGGTCGTGGGTGATGAACACGACGGCAATACCTAGCCGTTTTTGCAGATCCTTGATCAAGTCCAGCACCTGCTGCTGGATGGTGACATCCAAGGCAGTAGTCGGCTCGTCCGCGATAAGGAGTTCCGGCCGGGTGATGAGCGCCATGGCGATCATGACGCGCTGCCGCATACCGCCGGAGAACTCGTGCGGATACTGCTCCATACGGGTGGTTGGCTCGGGGATACCGACCTCTTTCAGGGCTGCGATGCCGCGCTTCCAGGCGGCGGCCTTGTCCAGCCCCTCATGCAGGCGCAGCGGCTCCACCAGCTGGCTGCCGATCTTCAGATAAGGATTCAACGAGGTCATCGGGTCCTGGAAGATCATGCTGATGCGGCTGCCGCGCACTTTCTGCAGTTCCTTCTCCGAAAGTTTCAGCAGGTCCAGCCCGCCAAACATGGCGGTGCCGCCTTCGATGCGGCCGGGGGGCTGGGGGATCAGGCCGAGCAGCGAATAACAAGTCACCGATTTTCCGGAACCGCTCTCACCGACGATGCCGACGGTCTGGCCGGCCCCGACCTTCAGGGAAACCCGGTCCACGGCACGCACCACCCCATTGCGGGTGTGGAAGGAGACCTGGAGGTCTTTGACATCGAGAACGGCACTCATGAAGGAAGGAAAAGGGAAAGCGGTCGGGGTGGCATGGGATCAATCTTTTCCGCCGCGCACATCCAGCGCATCGCGCAGGCCGTCGCCGGCAAAGTTGAGGCAAAACAAGGTGATGGAGAAAAAGGCGGCGGGATAGATCAGGAGCCAGGGACTGGTCTCCATGTTGGTGGCACCATCATCGATCAGGGTGCCCCACGAGCTGTCAGGGGGTTGCACACCCAGTCCGAGAAAACTCAGCGCAGCCTCCAGCAGCATGACCGCGGGAACGGTGAGGGTGGCGTAAACGATGACGGGGCCGAGGACGTTGGGGATGATGTGGCGGAAGAGGATGACGGCGGTGGAGAGGCCGAGGGAGCGGGCCGCTTCCACAAATTCCTGGCGGGCGAGGCCCTGCACCTGGGCGCGCACGATGCGGGACATGGTGAGCCACTCCACCGCGCCGATGGCCATGTACATGAGGAGCATGCTTTTGCCGAACATGGTGGTCAGCAAAATAACAAAGATCATGAAGGGCAGCGCGTAGAGCACATCGACAAAACGCATCATCACGGCATCGGTGCGGCCGCCGAGGTAGCCGGCGGTGGCGCCATATGCGACCCCGATCAGCAGCGCGACACTGGTGGCGACCAACCCCACCATGAGCGACACCTGGCCGCCGCGCATGATGCGGGTCAGCAGATCGCGGCCCAGGGTATCCGTGCCGAACCAGTGTTTGGCCATGGAGCCGTCCGCGAGGGTTTCCATGGTCCCGGGAGGCGAGGCTTTGAGGGCGAGATTGGTGACCTCCGGATTCCACGGGGACAGGCGCGGGCCCACAAAACAAATAAGCACGACGGCGATCAGCACGAAGCCGCAGGCGACTGCGAGGTGGTTTTTGCGAAGGCGCGCCCAGGCGTCCTGCCAAAGCGAGCGGCCGGGACGGATCGCCGGAGCGAGGGTGGCGGGGATGACGGCGGTGCTCATGAAAGGCGCACTTTTGGGTTGATCCAGGCGACCAATAGATCAGTCAGGAAATTCACTGCCACCAGCAGCACGGCGTAGAGCACCACGGTGGCGAGGATCAGGCTGTAGTCGCGGTTGAAGACGGAGGACACAAAATGCTGGCCGAGGCCAGGGAGGTTGAAGATTTTTTCAATGATAAAGGAACCGGTGGTGATGCCGGCCAGAGCCGGGCCAAGAAAGGCCACCACCGGCAGCAGGCCACCGCGCAAGGCATGCACCAGCACCACCCTCCAGCCGGGCACACCTTTGGCCCGGGCAGTTCGGATGTAGTCCTGATTCAACACCTCCAGCATGCCGCCGCGGGTCATCCGGGCGATGTAGGCAGCGTAGATCAATCCCATGGTCACGGCGGGCAGGACCCAGTCGGTTTTCTCAAACCAGCCCGCGACATTGAAGAGGCGCCATTTCAGCCCGAAGATGGCAATGAGAATAGGACCCATGACAAAAGTGGGCAGGCAAATCCCGATCAGGGCGAGGGACATCGGACCGTAGTCCAGCCAGGTATTTTTCCTGACGGCGGCGATGATGCCCGCCGGCAATCCAAGGCCGAGGGCGACGCCAAGGGCACTCAGGCCGATGATGAGGGAGATGGGAAAGGCGTCCTTGATGATTTTGCTGTTCCACATGCCCTGGTAGCTCATGGAGGGCAGCAGGTCGCCTTTCAGATAGGAGCCCATGGTGGTGAAATATTGGACCGCGAGGGGTTTGTCCAAACCGTAGCGCTCCACCAGCACCTTCCGCACATCGGGCGGCATGGCCTTGGGGCTGGCGAAGGGATCGCCGGGGGCCAGCCGGATCATGAAAAAAGTGAGGCTGAAGACCACGAGAATGACCACGATGGACTGGGCGAGCCGGTTGAGCGTAAATCGGAGCATAACAGGTTCAGTTCCGGTTG
The DNA here is from genome assembly GCA_903936775.1 of uncultured bacterium. Classification (GTDB taxonomy): domain Bacteria; phylum Verrucomicrobiota; class Verrucomicrobiia; order Verrucomicrobiales; family V1-33; genus CAIZWU01. Next base: position 41,994 of record CAIZWU010000099.1, read on the forward strand.
AGTTCCGCGTCCATGGAGGACGCCGGCGGTGGATAAACGAGATCAAGGTGGTACCAGACCGGATTGTCCAGCAGCCGCTGCGGCCAATGCTTCACCGCCGGATGGATCAGCCGGGTACGGGTGCCGAAGTAGAGCGGCAGCACGGGCGAGTCGCGCATGAGGATGCCTTCTGCCTTGGTGAGGATGGCGAGGCGTTCCTGGGCATCGGCGCATTGTTTGGCATCGGCGAGCAGTTGATCGAAGTCCTTGTTGCTCCAGCCGGTCTCGTTGTTGCCACCATCGGTCATCCACATATCGATGAAAGTCGCGGGATCAAAGTAATCCGCATTCCACCCTGCCCAGCAAATATCGTAATCCAGCTTCTGCTGCGAGGTGAGATAAACACTGAAGTCCTGCTGGGTCACTCCGACGGAAATGCCGAGGTTTTGCCGCCACATGGCCTGCACGGCTTCGGCGATCTGGCGGGAGGCTTCGTTTTTCGAAATCAGGATATTGAATTTGGGAAATCCTTTCCCCTCTGGGAATCCGGCTTCGGCGAGGAGGCGCTTGGCCTGCGGCAGATCAAAGCTGAATTCCTTCACCTGCGTGTAGCCTGCCATCGGCGGCACCATGCCTGCGGCCGGCTGCTGGCGCGCCCGCAGCACGTTGTCGATGATGCTTTTCCGGTCGAGGGCGAAGGCGAGGGCGCGCCGCACCCGCACATCCGAGAGAGCCGTGCGGGTGGTATTGACCCGGAAATACCACGAGGCACAATTCGTGTAGTTGCTGACAATGTCAGGGTGGTTTTTCAGGTAGTCCGGAATCCGGGACAACGGCGTGGAATAGGTCGCATGCAGTTGCCCCCGCCGGAAGAGGCGCTCCTCCACGGCATCATCGTCGATCGAGTAGAAACGCACGCCGTCGAGCTTCACGTTGGCTGCGTCCCAGTAGTGGGGATTCCGCTCCACTTGGAGATACTGGCGGAAAAGATAACGTTTGAGCTTGAAGGGACCATTGCCCACCAGCTTGTCCTCGTCCGTCCAGGGATTCATCACGTCGTAGATGCCGCCATGTTTCTCAATGACATGCCGGGGCACCGGCCACCATGAAGTGTGGCAGGCGATGAGCGGGAAATGCGGGGTGGGACCGACAAGGGTGAGCTCCAGCGTGGCGTCATCCAGTGCGCGGGCGCCGAGTTCCTCTTCCTTGACCTTGCCTTCATAAAGCGGGAGGCCGTTTTTCAGCAGGTAGAGCATCTCAGCATACTGAGCCCCCAGTTCTTTCCGCAGCATGCGGCGGTAGGACCAGACAAAATCATGGGCGGTGAAAGGCGTGCCGTCGGACCATTTGGCGTTTTTTTGCAGATGAAAAGTCCAGACCGATTTGTCCGCGTTTGCTTCCCATTTTTCGGCCATGCCGGGCTCCACATCCTTGTCGCTGTCGCGGTTTTCGCTCACCAGTCCCTGATAAAGCGAGAGCATGATGTGGTGTTCGGTGACGCTGTTGCAGCGCTGGAGGTCGAGGAAGCGGGGTTCGGCTTTGTTGTTGATCAGGAAAATCTTTTCCCTGGCTCCCTCCCGGGCATTGATGGGGTCCGCACCGCAGCCGGTCAGGCCTGCCGTGGCAAGCACGGAGCAAAGGAGGAACAACAATCGAAGGGGGGGCATAGGCGGGGATACCTATGGATGCACCGCATCCGCTGTGCCAGAAAAATCCTTGGATTATGCGGGGATGACGACACTTTCTGGCTGGCTACCGTACAGCCCGATGAAGTAGATGGGAGAAATGTCCGGTAAATATCAGAAGGGAATCAAAATTGCATTATGGGTGGCGCTGATCAACGGCGAGGCGGCGGCGGCCCCGCTGCCGGGTGAGGCAATTTTTCTCGAAAAGTGCGCAATGTGCCACCTGCCCGGCGGCCAGGGAGCTCCGCCGGCTTTTCCTCCCCTGGCGGGCAGCGACTGGTTGAAGGGGGACCGGCCCCGGAATATCCGCGTCCTTTGCGAAGGGTTGGAAGGCAGGATCGTGGTCAACGGGACGGAATATCACAACGTGATGCCCGCTCAGGTGCTGGACGATACCCAGGTGGCCGCGGTCCTGACTTACGTGACCAATGCGTGGGGCAATCAGGCCGCGCCCTACACTACCGCAGAGGTGAAGCAGGCCCGGGCGGGTTCGCGTTTCCCGACCTTCGCGGAGCTGGAGAAAGCCTCCGCCTACCCCCCCCTGCCCCCGGCCCCGGCAGGCTGGACCCTGCGCGAAGTGGTGCAACTCCCCGCGCTTTGCACCCGGCTGGCCGGTGGCAACGGCGGGCCGGTATATGTCCTGAGCGAACACGGCATCATCTACCGGTTGGACCAAGGGGCCGGGGTGCCATGGATTCTGCCCGCGGATTATGCGGACCTGAGCATCGGATCTCTCAACACGCTGGGGATGACACTGGGACCGGACGGAAGGCTCTGGGTCGTGAGCAATCAAAAGACCTCGGCCGACGTGGCGGTAGAGACGAATGTGGTGACGATCTGGCGGAGCGGGCCGATCCAGGGAACCGATGCCCCGAAACTGAAACCTTGGTTCCGCACCCGTTATCCCTGGGGCGTGGGACCCTACAATCACGGGGTAAGCCACCTCGCCTTCGGCCCGGACGGCATGTTGTACGTGAGCAGCGGATCGCGCACCGACGGAGGTGAGGACGGCGCCGTGCCCCGGATTTCCAAGGAGGGAGAAACGGATATCACTGCCTGTCTCTGGCGGATGGACCCCGCGGCCGCCACACCCAAGATTGAAGTGGTCGCCCGTGGCATCCGGAATGCTTATGGATTTGCGTGGACCCCGGAGGGACAGCTGTTCACGGTGAGCAACGGTCCGGATGCCGATGCCCCGGAGGAAATGGATGCCATCGTGACCGGAAACCATTACGGATTTCCCTATCAATTCTCCGATTGGCCATTGACCCCGAAGCCCTACCCGCACACGCCGGAGCCCCCGGCTGGCCTGACTTTTTCCCAGCCGGTGCTCAATCTCGGGCCATCGGCCGGCGGAGGCAAAACGGGAGGACTGGCGACCTTTGACGCCCACTCCAGTCCCGCCGGGATGATGTGGTGTGGGGATGACTATCCGGAACCGTTGCGCGGCGGATTTCTCGTCACCCGTTTTGGCAATCTGCTCGCCACCCCGCAGGATGCCGGATTTGACCTGCTCCGGGTGGCCCTGAGATCCCCCAGGGAAAGCGGACGCTGGCAGGCCGGGGTAAGCACCATCCTCGCCCCGCTGGGCCGCCCGATTGATGTGCTGGCCAATGGTCAGGGCAAGGTGCTGATTCTGGAATACACCCGTCCCACGGACTTCAAGAGCCGGGTGGGCTGGCTGCCCGGGCGGATCCTGGAACTGGCCCCGGCCGCAAAGTGAAGACAAAAAGAATGGCCTGGGGCACCGCGTGCCCCAGGCCATCCCTGACAACTGATCACGGAATCCGCTCCGTTCCGTCTACGACTGCGCTTCGTAAGGAGTAGGATCCACCTTGGCGAGCTTGGTGATTTTCACGTGGCGCGTGATGGCGGAGTCCTCGCTGGGGAGATCCACCGCGTCGCCTACGGACTTATTGAGCAGGGCCTGGGCGCTGACCGAAAGGTAGGAAATGATGTTGTCCTCGATCTTCGTATCCCAGGCTCCCAGGATGCTGAAGGTCTCCTCCTTGCCGGACTCGTCGTCAAGATAGGTGACCACGGTACCCACGCTGACGAGCGCGTCGGAAGCGTCGGAGAAGTCCGTGCCCTTGGCCCGGTTGAGATCGCGTTCGATGTCGAAGCGGCGGCGTGAAAGGACGAGGGAATATTCCTTGGCGGACTTGAATTCGAAGTTTTCGCGCAGGTCGCCGTATTCGCGGGCGATCGAGATGTCTTCGATGTTCTTGGGAATCTCGACCTGGATGAGGTGTTCGTAGACCTTGCGCTTTTCCGTCAGGCTGGTCCAGGAAACCAGCAGGGTTTCCTCCTGCTCTTCCTGTCTTTCATTGCCACGTTCGGTGATGATATCTTCGAGATCCGGATGGAGGCGGATGAAACGGGCCAGCAGGGAGCGTTTGCCCATCTCTTCGATCCCGGGGGAAAGCATCACCTGACGGGCGAAGTTGCGCGCCTGGGCGATCTCACCGAGAGCCAGGAAATCCTTGATGATCTCCTTGTCGGCGAGGAGGAAGTCATTGATGCGGTTCGCCTTGCGGTTGGCCTCATCGAAGTGGTCGCGCTCAATGGCGCTGAGCATGGCCTTGGAAAGCTCGAGGCTGAAAACGGCGGCACCGGCTCCTTTGCGTTCCTTGCCGAGCCAGACCAGCACTTCCGAGGAGAGGCTGCGCTGGGTGATGCCGGTGAGGAGGAACTTGTTGAAAGGACCATCATAACCTTTTTCCTTCAGCACGGAGGCGAGTTCGCCAAGGCTGCGCTGGCTGAGGCGGTTCATCAGCGGCAGCAGGCTGGCCACTCCGGCATCGCCCGTGGCGTCCACCAAGGCATCGAAGACGCGGCGTTGGCGGGAAACAGCCAGGCTGCCGACACATTCCGCAAGGCGGGGGCCTTCCGCCGCAATTGCTTTGGCGAGGGCCGGGGAAACGTCATCATGCAGCGCCTTCACCTTGTCGCGCAGTTCATCGCGGGAAAGAATCAGGTCGAGCGCCTCGACGGGACGGAGGCGGAGATTCTGGGTCGCCGCGTCGTCGGCTTCCTTGATCACGGCTTCGAGGACAGCTTGGTCCTGGAAGAGCTCCAACTCGCGGGTGATGGCATCCAAGGCCTTGCCTTTACCTTTCAGGTCACGTGCTTTACGGAAGTCGGAGAGGAGCGCATCGGCGGGGCTGAGGTCGCCGCCGCGCAGCTCCAGTGGGAGGTTTCGTTTGGCAGGGACGATGAATTCAGGGCGGCTGCGAAGTTCTTTCTTACAGGACTCCCACCATCCCTTGAAGGCACCTTCAGCCACGATCTTCGGTTTCACGACGGCCTCAAAAGCATCGAGGGACATGCTGCCTTTATGGCTTTCCAGCACGGCACGCACCAAAGCAGGTTTGTCGTCCTTGGCCAGCTTCTGCAGCGAACCCGGATCAGCGTGGCGGCGGGCAAAAATGTGGGTATCCGACACCGCGTCGAGGGATTTGGCAGCGAATTCGACTTTCAGGGAATGCCCCTTCTTGTCTTCAAAATCGACGATGACCTGATCTGCATCCAGTTTCCACTCGGCGATACGGCCTACCCCCCAGCTCTTGTGAAAGCAATAAGTGCCGGGTTCCAAGGCGGACATGCGGGGAGCCAGGATGCCTTGGAGTTTGCCGTTGGCGACGAGTTTTGAAATCTCAGGATGGACGGTGGACATAGGGAATGGGGGACACGGAAAAACTGCTGCCCCCGCCGCAGACAACGGGGGAATCACAGTCATCGGTGATCCCCCCCTCCGTTGCAAGGCGAGAATGCCCGTAGGCTACAGGGGGAAGTTTTGAGCCTCCACGGTTTAGTCCGGCTCATCCTCGCGGTCCTCGTCTTCCGGAAAATTTTCAAAACACCAAAACATCATCGCCAAATCTTTGAAAGTATAGTCCGCACCGCTGCGGACGGCGACCAGCCCAACATCTTCAATCCTGCCAGCTTTGTCCCACTCGTACAATTCATGACTGATCATCGGTGAACGGCAGACCACGACCTCTCCCGTCCTGACATCCAGCATGAATCTCTCTGCGTATTCGCTGAATGCCACTTGGATAAAGCCGTCTTTGGCAATTCCCGGCGGGCCATTTTTGAATTGAGCCAGAATGCATCTCGTCCCCTCGACTCTGATCCCATTGTTCCCTTCCGGATCCGCATCTGCGATCCTGAATGCTCTCCGGGTGACAAGCTTATCAAAATATTCGACAACCATCCGGGGGCATCTGAAGCAACTCCGATGAGTTGTAGCCCGATTGAATAGTCCACAGGAAATCCGCACCCTTGATTTTGCAGGGAATTCCTACTTTTCTGAGCAGACGAAGCCATTGATACCAAAAACGATCCAGCCAACGCCGAATCCCCGCCAACTTCAGGCAATTGATATCGGACAGTGCCGGCTCCATATCTGAATGACCGCGCAGGAATTCGGCAGGAAAGCCCTGCTATTTTGCCTCGTAATCCACCACCACCGCCTTGGCGAGGTGGGGTTTGATGAGGGTGACAAATTTTTCGTGTTCCGGGTGGTGGAGATAACCGGACTCCAGAGCCGCCTTGCTCTCGAAGCCAACTGAGAAAACGTGGGTCAGCTCAGGATTCATTTTTTCAGGGCTGACATTGAGGCCCCACTCAAAGCTCTTCACAGCCGGGATGCTTTTGGAGAGGGCTTTGAAGGCGGTGGCGATCTCCTCGATCTTCGCTGGAGGAGTCCCCTCTTTGAAGCCGAAAATGACAATATGACGGTAGGGAGCAGGTTCAGCGGCCATGGTGGTGAAAGGAGTGAGGAGCAGCGTAGCGGTGAGCAGGGAGAAGGTGAGGCGTTTCATGGGGTGGGATGGAATGGGATGTGATGGTTCGCGGGGTTGAATGAATCAGGCGCGGGTGGCTTCCACGGCTACGGCGGCGCTGCCGATGATACCGGCGTCGTTGCCGAAGTGCGCGGGGACCACTTTGAGGTTTTTGGTGAAGCTGGGAGCGAGTTGCACTTTCATCTTTTTCCAAAGCGGGTCGAAAATGAGTTTACCGGCTTTGGCGATGCCGCCGCCGATCACAATGCGGTCGGGATTGAGCAGCCAGACGGTATTGACCAGACCGGTGGCGAGCTGGCTGGTGAATTCATCCCAGACCTGCATGGCCACCGGGTCCTTTTTCTTCACCGAAGCAGCGAGTCCGCGGGGGGTAAGTTCTTCCTGGGATTTTTGGATTTTGGCTTTCCGGTAAAGGAAGGCGGCCCGTTTGGTCAGGGGCGCGATCCCGGTATAACTCTCGAGCGCACCGACATTGCCGTGCACAAAAACCGGGCCACGGTAATCGATACTCATCTGACCGACCTCACCCGCGCCAAAACTGCTGCCGCGGTACAGGTGACCATCCAGGACCAAACCGCCACCGACCCCGGTGCCCAGGGTGATGGCGATCATGTTGCGGGCGCCCTGCCCGGCCCCGTGGGCAAATTCGGCAAAACACATGGCGTTGGCGTCGTTTTCGGCGAAGCAAGGCAGCCCCGTAGATTCGGTCAGGAGATTGCGCAGCGGCACCTCCTTCCAGCCCGGCACGTTGGTCAATTCATGCACCACCCCGCGCTGCACATCGACAAACCCCGGCACCCCGATCCCAAGGGCCTCAATGGCGGGAAATTGGCTGCGCAATTGATGCACCCGGCGGGTGATTTCCTTGATGAGTGCCTTGGGACCTTTGAAGTCGCCGGTGATGATCGGGTCACCGGTGTGCAGGATTTCTGCGCCGCGCACCACGCCGTATTTCACGGAGGTGCCGCCCATATCGATGCCGATCGCCAAAGGTTGGTCGCTGATACTCATGGAGGATAAAGGGTCAGTAAGATGGTTTGGAGGAAATCCGTGGAGACAGCGCCCATCATGAAACAGGAAACGCCCGCGTCACGTGATTTTTGCAATTCATCACCACTCCCCAACCCGGCCCGTCAGGGCCGTCAAAGGAGTATCCTCCCTGCCGTTATGGATTCAGCCGGACCAGGGTGGCACCCCAGCCTCCAGCCGCGCCGGCCGCGGGGTGGGTCCACGAGGCGACGTGCCCGGCGAGGCGCGGCAGCAGGGCGTGGACTCCCATACGGAGACTGCCACTCCCCTTGCCGTGGATAACGCGGACGGTCAGGATGCCCCGGGCCCGGCATTCTTCAAACCAAGCCGGCAGGAGATCCGGGAGATCGCGGGGGCGGTAAGTGTGCAAATCCAAGTCGCCGGAGACCAGCACCCGGATCGGCTCGTCCGGCGGCCCGGCAGATTCCGGCTCAGGAGCCATCAGGCCATCAGGGCCGCGATGGCCTTGGCAGGTTCCACTCCGGTGAGGCGTTGATCCAACCCCTGGTAACGGACGGTGAACCTTTCATGGTCAAAGCCCAGCAGCTTGAGCACCGTCGCGTGGAAATCGTGGATATGGACGGGGTCCTTGACGATGTTGTAGGAAAATTCGTCGGTTTCGCCGTGGACAGTGCCGGGCTTGGAGCCTCCGCCAGCCATCCACATGGTGAAACAGCGCGGATGATGGTCACGGCCATATTTGTCAGGACTGATACCGCCCTGGCTATAGATGGTACGACCGAATTCGCCGCCCCAAATGACAAGGGTATCGTCATAAAGGCCGCGCTGCTTCAGGTCCTGGATGAGTCCCCAGCAGGGCTGATCCACGTCCATGCACTGATAGTTCATGCGCCCCGGGAGATTGGAGTGGTGGTCCCAATTATTGTGATAGATCTGAACGAAGCGGACTCCCCGTTCGGCCATCCGTCGGGCCAGCAGGGCGGACCTTGCAAAGCTGCCTGGCTTGTCCACGTCCGGACCGTAAAGCTCCTTGGTGCTGGCGGGTTCGCTGGCCAGATCCGTCAGTTCCGGCACACTGCTCTGCATGCGGAAGGCCATTTCATACTGCTGGATCCGGGTGTGGGTCTCAGGGTCACCGACCTGTTGGTAATTGATCTCATTGAGCGCCTTCAGGCCATCAAGCGTATTGCGCCGGGCACCGGCGGAAACTCCGGGCGGGTTGTTGATATAGAGGATGGGATCGACCCCGCTGCGGAATCCGACGCCTGCGTGTTCGCCAGGCAGATACCCACTGCCCCAGAGGCGGGCGGAGATGGCTTGGATCTGCTCGGTGTTGGTGGGCTTGGCGACAAGGACCACAAAGGTGGGGAGGTCGTTGTTGGCCGAGCCCAACCCGTAGGAAACCCATGAACCAAGACAGGGGCGGCCGCTGATCTGGGTGCCTGTCTGCATCAGGGTGATGCCGGGTTCGTGATTGATGGCCTCGGTGTGCATCGAGCGGATGAAGCACATGTCATCCACCATGCGGGAAGTGTACGGGAGCATCTCACTGACCCACATGCCGGACTGGCCGTATTGTTTGAAGGAATACTTGCTGGGAGCGATGGGGAAGCGGGCCTGCCCGCTGGTCATGCCGGTGAGACGCTGGCCCATGCGGATACTGTCAGGAAGGTCCTTGTCGTAGAACTCCTTCATCTTCGGCTTGTAGTCGTAGAGGTCCATCTGGGACGGACCTCCCACCATGTGCAGGTAAATGACGCGTTTGGCCTTGGGCGCAAAATGGTTCACCGCGCGCATGGCCGCCGCCGGGTCCGAGGCATCCGCATCCGTGATCCCCGCCCGTTGCATGAGGGTGGTGAGGGCGGCAAAACCGAGCGCATTCTTGCCTTGGGCGAAGAACTGGCGGCGGGTTTCGTAGCGGGTGTATTCGGAAAGCAGAGTCATTGGAAGCAAAGGGCAACTATGACCTATACGCCCGGGAGGCGCTTGTTCTACCACTCAATCAGGGAAGCGGGATTCCCGGACGGAGGGGGGAGTCACTGGGTAGCGGCAGAGACGCGGTAGAACCGGCGGGGCTCACCCGGGGTGGGGGTGAAGCTCCAGGAACCGGTTCCGGTCAAGGTCTGCACCGTCACCCAACCCGTCAGCGGAGTGCAGGATTGCACCCGGTAGATGACTCCAGCCACACTTGGCCAGGTCAGGGTCATGTCTCCGCCCGGATTCGCCGTGAGGTTCGCTGCCGGCAGGCTGCCCGGGCTGTTGGGATTGGTGCCGAAGAGGGCTTCCACCGCATCAGTAGCGCCGTCCCCATCCGTATCGAGACCGCCTTCACTGCCGGGAGTGCCGCCGTTGGCCGCGCTGGCGCGCCAGTTGGAAGGCAGGTTGTAGTCCCCATTCACATCGATCACTTCCATGGAGGGGCCGGTGCCGCGGGACGCCTGCGGCCATGGGATATCCACCCCGTAATCGAAGTCGTGAATGGCATTGGCCGTGGGATCCAACAGGACAATCTTCTCTCCTGTGTTGCTGAGACTGCCCCGGGTCCATGGCGGGGCGAGGCGCGGGGTCAGGCCGTAGAGACTGCGGAAGAGGGTGACGTTATCGGTGAGGCAGATGAATCCCCCGGGCGCTAGGTTTTCGTTGCCGAAGGTGTAGGCCAACTCCGGCGTGCCCGCCATGGAGAAGGGATTGCCGATCCCGAAACTGACCCCGCTGAGGTCGATGGCCTGCGTGCCGGTATTCCGCAGTTCGATGAACTCCACGCCACCCGGGGCCGGGAAATAATGGAGCTCGGTGATCCGGAGGTTGTTGAGGAGACTGTTGGTGGCTGTGGGATCGGCCAGCAGCAGATAGTCAAATCCGATCCGCACCGTGGTGGCCTGTGAGGTGGAAACAAACAAGCCTCCATCCAAAGCCACCGATCCCGCAGGCAGGGCCTGGGTGAAAAGCGTTGTCCACACCGTGCCATTCCGCCGCTGGAATAACAAGGATGCCCCATTGCGCACGATCCGGAGGGCAGCCCCACTGCCAGTGACTGCCGTGGTGGAGAGGGTCGTGTAGTTTGAGGGAAGCGCCGCCCGCTGGACCAGCAGATTGACCCCGGCGTCGAGGCCAAACGCATAGCGCACGATGGTGCCGCCCTCATTCACCTGCACCAGCAGGCCAGCGCGCCAATTTCCGAATTCACGCGTGTCAGGACGGAAGTCGCTTTGCAGCATGAAATCGGTCGAATCGGGCAGATCACGCATCACCTGCGGGTGGGTGAAGGCAGGGGCCTCCAGCGGCTTGGCCGAGTCGTCCAACACCTGGATGAGCAGCCGGCCGGTCGTATCTTCCACCGAATACCAGGTGGAAGGCGAGAAATTGTCCCGCTCCTCCAGATTAGTCAGGTTAAACTCCGGACCGAGGGGATTCCCTCCTGTGAAGGAGGCGAAGCCCGAGGTGTTGAAAACGCTGAACTCACGCGTCACGGTGGTGATCTGCGATACCGCATCGACGACCTGCAGGGTCAGGATATAACTGCCGGGAACCGTAAAGCGGGCGGTGGCCTTGCCAAACTCCGGCTGCGTCAGGAAGGCGCCCGTGGCAGGACTGACGCTCCAGAGATAACTCAACGCAAGGCCTTCGGGATCAACGCTGCCGGTAGCATCCAGCAGCAGGGTCTCTCCCAGGGCCACATTGCCGGAGCCCGGATTGGTCACCAGCGAAGCGACCGGCGGGGCATTGCCCGTCAGGGTGACCGCGAAAGAAAGGGTTCCCCCCACGGCACCGTCGCCGTTGATACTGCGAACGCTCAGCGTGTTCAGCCCGGAGGTCAGCGCCACATTCGTCAAGGTCCACAACCCGTTATTGGCCGAGGTCGGCACCCAACTGAACACCGCTTCCGGATGACCCGGGATATCCACATAGGCCACTTTGGTGGAAGCCGCCCCGGCGATGGTGAACCGCGGAGTGGTCACCGTTTGTCCCTGCGCGGTCGAGATGCTGAAGGGACGGTTGTAGTTGGTGGTGGTAATGAAGCTGAGGGCCGGGCTCCGGCGGTTGGTGAACCAGGTGGGGTAGCTGAAGCCGTTGGTCTTGAAGGGGGCCAAACCGTTGGAGTTGGCCGACTGGTAATTCATGGCCGCCAGCCACGCGTTCATCCGGGCGGAACTCGAAATGGTGTAACGGTCGATCAGTTGGGAGAGATAGTAGTTCATCTTCTGTTTGAACCACGGACGGGCAGTCAGGTTGGTCCAGCCGGTTCCTCCAGCGCTTCCGAGAAACGCTTCAGCGGTATTTTGAAAAGCCAGATCACTATCCCAGTGGTGAAATTCGAAACGGCCATCGTTGGGCCGACGGTAGAAATAGCTATTTTTTCCGCGGTTCATGGTGAAATTATCCCAATCTCCAACATACCCCCGCACCGCCGCATAGAGGGCGGCCCGGTCGGCATCCAGCACCCGGTCCATGCGTTCCCGGTAGGAAACCTCCTGGGCGGCGGTCACGGCGGCATTGCCATTGACGGCGGTTTTGATCATCGAGGACAACGCCGCATAATCATACCGCTCTTCCGGGAAGCGGACGGGCCAGTTGCCATGGAAAAAGATGGGACTTTCGTCGCTTGGCGTGGCGGGGGTGGAGTTATTCCAGTCCCGCAGCTCCCATCGCCCAGTCACGCTTCCAGCGTCCAACCGGTCGTCCATGTTGTTGGTGTCATACATGAACCAGGCATCATCAATTTCAAAGAGTTCTCCCTCTGACCCGTCAGCATAGGCCCGGTCAAAAAAGTCGCTGTCGGTCTGTTCCTGTTCATCCCCGATGCGGGGGGCGTCACCATTGACGATTTGTTGGATGAACTCAGCATCCGGCACCGGATAACCAAAGAGATAAAGCATGTGCCGCACGATCCGGTTGTGAAAGCGGGAGACCCCGGCGGAATCGTTGTCCACCCCGGATTTGGTCCGTTCCCGGAACAGTTGATCGCCCGGCGGCTTCCAGCGGGTGCGGTCCAGGGTATTGGCCGAAGTGCGGGTCCAAGGGCTGCCGCCCCGGCGGAGTTCGCAGTTATACAGCACCTCGGTCTCGTTGAAGATCATGGTGGAATTGAAGCCGTAGTTGGACATGCGGGGGTGGTTCCAGTCATAGGCAAGGCTGAATCCAGTGGAAGCATTGAGGGCATTCCGGTGATACACGGAAATAATGTTCCGCTGGATCAGGGTGCCCGGCAGCACGGAAGGCACGGTATTCGCCACGATCCACATTCCCGGGCGGGTCGCGCCCTGCCGCGGACACTCGTTTTCCTGCCCGTTGGCAGCTGCGGCCTTGATGTAAAACTGGGTGATCGCGGCGTTGGCCCGCGCCGGCACCGTGGCAGACCAGATCCCGTCGCCGGCCAGGACATCACCATTCGTCCCGCCATCGTTCATGGCCAGGGTGGTCCAGGCCGCATTGATGTTCGTTGAATCCAACCGTTGGAGCAGCGAGACGGCCCCGAGGGGCGTCGCAGAGGAAACCCGGGCCGAAACCACGACTGGCTGAGTGGAGGTCGGCACCGGAGGCGAGTGTTTCATGAAATCCACTTCCGGAGCAGGAGCCGCGATGCCCCTTGAATTGGCCGCCCCGGGCGTGCCCAGGTTGTTGGGGACCGGGAAGCGGAACAGCTTGCCAAAGCTGCGGTCCCAGGTCTGGGCCACCATCAGCGGCATCCCATACAGCCAGCGGCCTTCGAAGGTCAGGGTCAGAACATCATTCGGCAGCAAGCCTGTCAGGTCGACCTGGGCCAGGTTCGCCTTGGTATCGCCGGTGCCCTGACTGATCAGGTGGAAACCGGGATCCCCCGTGATCGTGGCACCAACCCGAGGCAGCGTATCACTGTCGCAATGCGTTCCGGTGCAGAGGAATCCGAAGGAACCATTATTGACCCCGGTGCCGCTGTGGGAGGTGGCGTCGCCTTTCGCGATCATATTCACCGTGGGAGCCGTGGCCTTGCTCAGTTTGATGTTCCTCAGCAGCACATGGCCATCCCCCACGAGGTTGACCAGCAACTCCCGGGAAGTACTGGCGCCCGGCCCGATCCCGCGCAGCTCCTTGTAGGTGCCGGTGTGGGTGAAAGTCTGAAAGGTGGTCTTCCCCGTCTCATCGCTGGCCCGCCAGGAGGACGGCTGGCTGTTATCCATCGCCGGATTCAGTAGTTCGAGGCTGCTGCCTTCGCCGCCCGCCCCAACCGGCCACTGCCCCCCTTGTTTGTAGTCCACCAGATCGGCGAGGTTGCCGCGGGCATCTTCCAGCCGGAGTTTCTCCCCATTGTTGCGCAGGCTGCCATTGAAGGGCCCCTTGATTCCGGTCAGCCCGGGATAGTTGGCGGTCATCCACGCCGGGTCTTTGGCCAGGACCAGCCAAGCCCCCGCCGCCAATGTCGTACCGGCCGGAAAGTCATACGAAATCCCGTCGGTGAAGGCCCAGCCTTCCAGATTCACCGCCGCCCCACTTTGGTTATACAATTCAATGAATTCCCCTTCCTCATGGGCCGACGGCGGCTTGGCCATGATCTCGGTGATCACCACCGCAGTCTCCCGGACCGGATTGTTGGCCGCATCGCGCGTATCGGCGGCCGTGGCATACCATTCATTCTCCCCGGCCGGCCACGCCTGGACCGAGGGAAGCCCCACCCGGCGTTTTACTTCTGTCGCGGCAAGGATATTATTGGCGGCATCGCTCAAGAAAAGGCGCAGGTCGCCGCCGGCATCCGTGGGGAAGTCCACCGCCACGCTGACATACCCGCCCGCGGCCAGACTACCAGCCAACGGCACCCGGCCCACCAGATCCGGGGAAGACGACAAGTAGAATCCGGCCAACGACTGGGCACCTGTTCCCTTGTTATAAATTTCCACCCAGTCCGCCCGGCCAGTGCCGGCGAAATGGACTTCGCTCAGTGCCACGGTGGGCGCCGGTGCGGTCACATTTGACAGACCGCGCGACGGTTCGGTGAACAGCACCCAGGTGCTGCCCCCATCCGGCTTGCGTCCTATCGAGCGCCCATCCACCACCAAGCTGGACTGAAACGCCGCCTGCCGTGTCAGACCATCCGGCTGGGTCAGGATCACCGGCACCGGATAAGTGATGCCCAGACCGCTCTCCGCAAAACCCACCGCCGCCATGCCCCCGGCCGGCACCACCGTGGGGACGGTGATCTTGTATTTTGTCAGCGAGGCTTCGGTATCACTGAGATAATAACCGTTCAGGTCGACCGCCGCTCCCGTGGGATTGTAGAATTCCACAAATCCCACTCCCACCGCCGTCGAGGGACGCACTTCATTGATCATCACACCGCCGGCGACGAAGGTTCCTCCCACCGCCGGAGCCGAGATGCGCAGTCGTGCTCCGAAATAGATATCATCATTCGAGACGGTGCTCTGGTGCACCTCTGCCGTGAGCACATTGGTTCCGCTCACTAATTGGCCTCCCAACGTTCCGTTCGGCAGATTGATTTCCTGTATAGCATCCCCGCCGCTCGGCGTGCCGGTAGCGAGGGTGGTATGGGTGGGGATTCCGGCGGCCATACGCACCCGGCCGAGATTGGCGCCTTTCAGTTCCTGCCCATTGAGATAATAAACGACACCGTCATCCACCCATTGATCGATCCCAAAAGTATTCCCTGTCGCAGCACCTGTCCAATTGAAGGTGGTCCGGAAATAATAGGTAATCGTCGAGTTGGCATATCCGGTGGTGAAACTGGTGCCCCGTTGCGCCTGCAAAGCCGCATTGTTCGGATCGTGGCCAAAAAAGCCCGCGGAAGGCCCCTGCCACGTGCTGTCATTGAATGCCGTCCCATACCAACTGCCTTCCGGCCCGGCCCCATCCGGATCCGCCGGATCCAACCAGTATTTCCAAGCACTGGAAAAATCCACGACAGCCAAGTCCAGTTTTTTCTCATTCGCGGTCAGGGTTTCCGCCAAAGCCGGCTCCGCCACCCCCGGGGTTCCCCCGGCATACCGGCTCGCCCGCCAATTCCGCCAGTCGTCCACGTTGCCATTCTGATTGATGATCTGGAGCGAGTGCCCTGCTCCATCGGCCGCCAGCGGCCAGTCGCCCCCGTCCCCATAGGTCAGGGTACTCTGCACGGCCCCGGCCGCATCCTTCAGCACGATCGTGTCCCCGGCATTATTCAGAGCACCGGTCCATGGCCCCATGATGCGCACCGTCGGCGGAATCGCAGGCCATGCCGCCCGCGTGGTCGCCTCATCGGCACTGCTCAGGATGAATCGTCCGTATTCATTCAGAAAATGGGCATTGGGACTGGCCGGCGCAAAAGCAGGGAACGCCCATGCTACCCCGTCACTCAAGGTCCAACTGGCCGTATCGGCCCGATTGCTCGTCAGATTGGTGATTTCGATATATTCCGGCTTTCCGGCCGGCGGATTGTACATCACCTCCGAGAAGATCACCTGCCCGGCTTGGAGAGGGGCTGTGAGAAAAAAGAGCGGGACGAGAAAAGAACGGTGAGCACGCACGGGTCGGAGAGGAAAGGAAGTGAATTAATTTAAACTTCTCAAAATCCAAGGAAAAAGGCAATCCTCCTTAGATTGCCATTTTTCCTTCCCATTCTTCAAAAAACAGAACCCCTCACGTCCCAGCCGGCGCTTTAATTTCCAAGCAGATGTTTCTTCATCCGGAGCAAATCATCCGCAAGGCGGCCCCGATTCCCACCGCCTGCTTCACTGGAGATTCACCCGTAATAATTGATATCGGCCAGTGCCTTCCGGGTGCCAGCCCAGTCCACCGAGCCCTCGCCGATATCGCAGAATCCCTCCTTCCGGCCATCCTCCACATCCTTGGCCAGCAGGTAGTCCTTGGTATCACACTTGATGATCCGGGTGCCCATGGCGCGGATCCACTCCGGCCCATAGCTGTATTTCCGGTGATTACTCAGGTCGAAGTAGCTCCCCACCCGGGTCGAATTGATCTCATCCACATCGCGGATGAATTCGCCCGGCGTCTGGTCCGCCGGGGCGTCGTCCCCATGCTGATAAACCTAAAAGGGAAAATGACGGGCCACAGCCGGAGCGCAGCGGGGACAGCCGAAGGCAATTAACACCGATGATACGGATCATCACGGATTTACAGAAGACACGGAACCTCCCCTGCAAGATGAATCGGGAGTTCTTCATAAATCCGTGAATATCCGTCCGATCCGTGCCATCCGTGGCCCGTCAGCGTCCCCTATGGGATAAAGAAACCGGTTCCAAATATTCCCGATTCCGATCCTCACCCCCAGCTCCGCCGCCAGGGGGATCGCCTGCCGGATGCCGGCCACGCGGCGCTCCCACACCTGATGCTTGTTTTCGTTCTTCTGATCCCGCACCGCGCCCGGCACCAGGAGCAGGGTCGAGGCCCCGATGGCGCGGGTGTAGCGGATCCCCTCCAACAACTCCTCCACCGCCTTGGCCCGGGTGTCCGCGGTCGGATCGCTCAACCGGATCGACCAGTGGTCGCATTGACCACCCCTTGCGCCGGAAGACCAGTCGCCTCCTGCGCCGCCAGAATCTCCTTCGCCGGCAGCGTGAATTGTCTGTCCATCTCCACCCCGTCATCCCCGAGGTCCTTCAGCAACTTGAACTTGTCCGTCACCGAAAGCCATGGTTCCTTGATCATCCCGCACTTCACCGAAAACTGAAAACGCGGACGGGCGGCTGGGCAGAGGACAGCACGGGAGTCAGGGAGGAGGCCGCCAGGGCGGCGGAACTGGGGTGGAGGAAAGCGCGGCGTTTCATGGGGAAATAAAGTCAGGAAGCATCGGATGACGCGGCACTCTGGCGGAGTTCCGTCACCAAGGGAATGGAAATCCGGCCGGGAACCTTGCCAAGCGGCACGAATCCGGGTCCGGCCCGGCACCAGTCCGGTCACCCACCCGGACCGGTCGGTTCCAGACCACCGCAAAAAACCGGCACCCGTCAGGATGCCGGTTTTCCATAACCAACTGGACCCCGGAGCCGGGCGGCCCGGTGGGTTTGTTATTTCACCAACCGGTAGAACCGGCTCGGCACATCGCCCGTGGGCAGTTCCACGACATTCAGGAAGTCCATCACCACCGGGGCATCAGGCACGGCCTGCCAAACGTTGGTTCCTTTGGGATCAATGGATTGCAGATTCCAGTTTTGACCGGCGACCCACGAGAGACGGAGGTTACTGCCCTCACGGACTGCGGAGATGGGTGGTTTCGCGCCTCCCAGCAGATTTTGTCCACTTTTCTCCCCACAGGGACGGATCACCGCGTAGCGCACGCGGCTGAAAAAGATCTTCCCGCTCGCCGCAAACCGCGCCGCCGCCTGCGGCCCCTGGTTCACCCCCTCGAGCTTCACATTTCCCAGTTCCAGATACGACTCCACCCAGCGGTTGCTGCCCTGGAGCACGGTACCCAGGGAGGCAGGAGGAAACGCGAAGGTGATGGTGCCGTCCGGTTTTTCCGTGCGGTAGACTTCCGGCCGGAACGACTGGCCGGTGAGGGCCGGATCGTCAAAATACGTGACCGCGATGGCGAGCCGCAAATTCGGTTGGGAAGTCGGTCCGAGCCGCTGCTCTGTCAGGGAGAAATTCAGATATTGATGCGCTGACCCCGGAGTTCCGTCATTCCCGGCCGGGCGGATCGCAATGCGGCGGTCCTCCACGGGGCCGGCTTCCTCCTGAATCATTTCCTGATCGCCGCCGGAATTGCCGGGAGCAAGGCCTTCCAGGGTGCCGTTGGCGAGGTCCATTTCCACGTAATCGCCATACACGCCCTCACAGACTGCGGGATCGGTCTGGCAGTTCGCCAGGGGATCCTGGCCGGCCAGCGGATGGGTGCCCTCGCGCAGTATCGCCAGATCGACCCGCGAGACGTGCACCGGCTGGGAGAAAAAGAGCCGCGGTCCACCGGTGAAGGTCCCGGTGTTGATCCCGCGGAGATTCACCCCGCCGACCACCCACGAGCGCCGTTTCCACTGGCCGGTGCCCTCGAGCGCCTGATATTTGGCCACGGGGGCAAAGCCGACTCCATTGGTGGCATCGCTGGCATAGGCTTCCGGTCCGAAAACCGCGCCGGCCCGGGCCGGATCATCATAATATTCCACACAGATTTTCATGGGGTGTGGTTCATTGCACTTCAGCCCGAGATAATTGTCCATGATGCCAAAGTTCATCAGATTCCCCTCGGCGCGCAGGGCGGTGCGTTTATCTCCCGCCGGCCCGATGTTCTGTTCCATTTCCACGAGCTGATCACCGTCGTCCAGCATGACGAGCTTTTGCATGGTGGCTCCGTTGATATCCAGCCACACCCGGTTCGTTTCCGGTTCCTCGGCGCAAACTTCAGAGGCGGCAAAAACGTTGACATCGGCCGGCTCACCAAAGGCGCCCTGCTGACCAAAAGCCACCGCGCGCACGCCCAGCCCCGGGACATTCTCCAGACGGATGGTGCCGCCGTTAACCCCCCCGCGGGAGGAATCGCCTTGCACCCCTGGTGGCAGCGTACCGATCAATCGGCCCCCGTCACCGCGCAGGTCGTTGTTGATGCGGAAGAGAATCCAGTTCCACCGGAAATTCTTGGCTTCCACCGGGGCCTGCCCGCCGTTGGGAGCAGCCAGGGCAGGCAGTGCTCCTATCAGAAAGTTGAAATCCCGCGGCTGACCGGTGGCATTGAGGACTCCCGCGTCCCCATAGATCTGCATCAGGATGTCGATCACCGGTTCCTCCGCCCAGGCGGCATACTCCGTGTCGCCGAAATTCAGGTAATTGCCCGTCGCCCGCACCCCGTCCTGACCGGCCACGCTGAAGGCAGTGGTTTCCTGATCCCCACCGGACAGGATCGTCATCGAGGACGTGCTCCAGTTCGGCGCTCCGGCCGGAGCCGCCAAGGTGTCATTCACTACCTCGAAGTGGACCGTCTTGGTTTTATCAATGGTCGCCGGCCATGCCGCCGGATCAAAGGGCGCGACCTGGGCGACCAGCGGCCGGACGCTGAGCAGCAGAAAGAAAAGTATCTTCGAAATTCTCATGGTTTTTTAGCAGGGGTTATTGAGGCCAGCGCCGTGAGCACAGCTTAAGTGGCGGCCCTCCGTCAATAACAAACGATCCGGAATGAAAGAAACATTCCGATTCCGGGGAGGCCCCCATTTCAGGGCAGACTGGCCGCACGGTAATAACCCACCGGCTGCCCGGCCAGTGGCGGCGGCAGCTCTCCCACCCAACGCCCGGACGCGTCGGCGTTGAAGATCGCTCCATTCTCCCAGTGCGTGAGATCGGTGGAAAACTGCAACCGGTAGGCCGCGCCCGGCTGGCCGGTCATCACTACCCCCATTCCCCCGTTGGCCCGGCGCACCGCACTCTCCCAACGCGGCGGCGGGACCCGGAACAGCGCGGTGACCGTGGTGGCCGCGGCCAGCGTCAGGCTCAGCACCGGACTGGTGCTCTCCCCGGCAGGCCAGACCCATTTTTCAAACTCCATACCCGGCGCGGGAAAGGCCGACAGCGTAACCGGCACCTGACGGAAATAGGTGGCCCGCCAGGGATAGACCGGTGTGGCCACTCCCGGCAGACTGGCATTGATCCGCAGGCGGTTCACCTGCACCTCCCCGCCCCCCGCCGGCGTGCGGTCCACGGTCAGCGGGGCATACCCCCCCAGCGCCAGCGAGGAACTGAAATGCTGCCTCACATTCAGCTCCCGCTGCGAAGCCCAGGTCCGCACCGCGCGCACCTGCGACACCCAGTTCGCCACACTGTTTCCATGGGATTGCCAGCGGCCGATGTGCTCCGCGATGCCTGGCTCCAATTTCGCCTGCATCGTATCCACCAGGGCAACGGCCCAGGCGGCTTTGTATCGGGAATTCAACAGATCCGCCGCCATGGAAGCAAACCTCGCTTTGACATCAGGATTCTTCACCAGCGCCCGCAGCAGGCTAGTGGCCCACGGCGCGTTGGTGCCTGGCCGGCCAGTTCCGGAAAGAGCATAAGCGAGGGTGTTCTCACCGTATCCCCCCGCCCACGGGTGCGCCACCGCCAGGTCCAGATCGAACAGCATCCAGCGCCAGCGGCCGTCGTGCCCCTTCGGTACAGCGTCGCGTTCGGCATAGTTGTCCGGCCGGCGCACCCGCCACATCCGCGTGTTGTTGTGCGGCCAGTCGGCGTTGCCCAGAAAGATCTCGGTAATCTGGTAGCGGAGGAAATTCTCCACATCCATGCGCGCCTCCACATAGGCCAAGTGCGCCGGCTGGGCCAGATCATGCGTCTCCGCGTAGGTCCGCAGATTGAGATAGGCCTGCGAATCCGAGGCCACACCTTCCTCGATTGAACCGTCCCCATTCAGGATCGCGACCTCATCCGCCTCCACGCCGTAGTGCGCCGCGAAATACACCGGGTCCTGTTGTTCCCGCAGTTCCAGCACTCCCCAATACTCCCCATCCAGATAGACCGCCACCGGCCGCCACGCCATCAGGTCCAGGCCGAGGCCGCCGGCCAGTTGATGAGAAAAACCATCGCGCATGGTGGCGTAGGCCCAGTCGTTGCCGCAGTTCCTCAGGCGCAGGTGTTGGAACACCGCCAGCGGCTCCCCGCTGCCCGTCTTCATCAACCCGGGGAATATCGGATAGCCGACGGCCCGTTCCGGCGGCGTTTCGCTGCGGAAGTCCAGCCCGAAGGATTTCTGCCGGAACGAACGTGAGGACTGGCCCTTGATGTCCAACCATGCCGGAGATGCCCAGGCGCGGGTGCCATCCGCCTCGAAAAACTCCACCGAGCACTCGCGCTGCCAGGCCTCGCCGCGCTGGGTGTAGTTCGCCGGCGTGTGGCCCGTGAGCGCTTCTCCCGGATGCGCCGCCACATAGTCATCAAACACTTTCCCCAGCATATAGATGCCGGTGTTATAATCAAAAAGCCCTTCCGGAGCCGTCATCAGGCTCATCACCGCCAGCCCGTCCGTCCGCCGTGCTTCTGCCCCGATAAAATACGTATGCGACATGACAGGCGAAGGCACCGCCCCTTCCTTGAACGCCCCCGCCCGGACCAGCCGCGCCTTGCGCACCTCCCCCACGGGCGGCTTCCAGCCATCGGTATGCTGGTTGGTGGTGGCCGTTCCCTCAATCAGGGACAACCCATTGGCCTCCCCTGCCCGGCTGGTGAGGGTGAGTGGCGCAGTATACACAGGCGAGTCCGCGCGGGGTTCCGATCCATCCAAGGTATACCTTACCACCGTCCCCGGCTCCGGGGCCGTGAGCGTCAGCGTCACCGCCGTGCTGGTAAATCCTCCTGCTGCGGAAAACGCCGGAGCCTGGTTCAGCACTTCCAGATAGGCGGCCCCGGTGTTCGCTGCGCCGGGGGTGGGCTTGGGAAAATACCGCCACGACCCGTCTGCCGGCGGCCTTCCATAACTCATGTCGCGCCGCAGTTCTACCGGGGGAGCCAGATCCGCCAGCGTTCCACCCGGCGCGGTCAGGGTCACGGTCTCCCCATTCCGGCCCAGGGAGAATCCCACGTGCAGCACTGCCCCGGTTCGGCGGTTCTCACCCGACGCCCCCACCACCAGATACCCGCCCGCCGCCAGCGTCCGCGCCGGAAAGACCCACTTGAAGGGGCTGGCCGGATCATCTGAAAGTCCGTAACCGCCTAGCGCCACCGCCCCTGGCCCCGGATTGTGCAGTTCAATCCAATCCGGCGTGGCCCCGGTCTCATCGTGCCAGGATCCACCATTTGATGAGACCAACTCATTGATCCGCACCTCCGCCCTGACCCCTCCCGCCGCCAGCAGAACACAGCCCATTGCCGTCACCTGGGAAACCCCGCACCTGCTTCTGGAAAACTTCGAATTCTGCCGCATCCTCGGAGGTTATCAGAGCGAGCCTCGTTTGGCTTGTAAAAAGAGACGATTTGACCACCGAGACCCGCCCCCCTGTGACAATTGCAGGCTCCAAGCCGTAGAAGGCCCTGGCTCTTACAGCAAGGTGCGTTCGATCACCCACCAAATCCCTGCCAAGGCGATCAGGATTGATCCGGGCACGACCACGTATTTCCGGTAGCTGGCCGCACTGGAGATCCGGCAGGTGGCGAGCAGGGCGATCAAAATAACTGCCAATTGTCCCAATTCGACCCCGACGTTGATTCCCAGCAGTCCGACGATCAGGGAGGAGTTGGAGTCCAACCGCGTGGACATCACCCCGGCGAATCCCAGCCCGTGGATCAGCCCGAAGGCGAAAACAACCAGCAGACGCCAGTGGGTGTATTTCTGATGGAAGATATTCTCGAGGGCGATCGCCACGATGCTGGCCGCAATGACAGGCTCGACAATGCGGGCAGGCATCCTGACAATCCCCGCCGAGGCCAGCCAAAGCGTCAGGGTGTGGGCGACCGTGAAGGCGGAGATCTGCAGCAGGAGCGGCTTCCATTTCCGGGTCATCAGGAAGACTCCCAGAACAAACAGGATATGGTCGAGCCCGTGGGGAATCACGTGGGTAAAGCCGCGTTTGATCTCCGAGCCGAACAACGAGAGCCAATCCCCTGGTCGTGCCTGCACGCCCACCGAGGCATCCGTGCGTCCCCCCGGCGCCGCGAAAATCTCCTGTTCCGTCAGATCCAGGGTAAAGCTGGTCTCGCCCGGAAACAGCACCGCATAGCGCTCCACTGGCCTCCCGCCGATGAAGTTGAGAAACATGACATTCAGCGGCGCCCCCATTTTTTCAGGCGTCATTGCCAGAGCCTCGATCCGGTAGCCCGTCATCCCCGCAACCACGGTAGCCTTCCACGAACCGACGAGGACCGTTTCGCTGCCTTTCAAAAGGGCTTTGTCATCGGTTTCAAAGGGCACCCCGCCATCGCCAAGTTTCTGGAACTCCCAGACGAATTCCGGCTTCACCTCGCCGATCGGATCAAAGAGAAACCGGAGCCGTTCCCGGATGAAGACATCCGCCCGCTCCTTCATCTTTTTCACCTCGTCGCCGGACAGGCTCTCTATTTTGTCCTTCTGGAAATAATCCACCGTCTCCGGATCCGCCTCGAAGCACCGGGGATCCACCTCGACCCGGATCTCGGCTCCACCTCCGGGATTAAAATGGGAGCGGACGGGGAGGTCCGGAACCGGATGCGACCAGACACTGGCCGCGAGAGCTAGGACGAGGAGCAGAGCCGCGAGCGGAGACCGGACGGGCGGGGAGGGGCGGGGAGTCATGCAGCGCGGAAGCAGGTGATCCGGGATTAACCCCCGGCTATCGCAAGTCCTATAATGGAGCCGGGACCAGGTGGCCAGTCCCGTTTTGCGGAAAACGAGCGCTGTCCGCATTTCCCGGTCTGTCCCCTTACGGTGTCATTTTAATCTGAGTCACGCCGGCCGCAGCTGACAGGTTGAAGAGAAAGCAGTGGCGCGGGTGGTGCCTGGCGATGCCTTGGGCCCCGGCGGATCAGGCGCAGGGGGCCTCTTGCCGGGGGTGTGGTTTTCCCGAGCGGATGGCGGCTGCGCTGGCCGGGACGGCAGCCTTTTCGGCGACACTTCCCGCCAAGCGGTGGCTGCAGCCGTGGATGGCGATGACTTCGGCGCGGTGCAGGATGATTTCGAGCAGGAGTTCGCCGCTGCGCGCAGGCAGGGTTTTGAGGCCCATGTCGTCGATGATGAGCAGGTCGGGTTTGAGGTAGCGGGCGAGGAGACGGTTTTCCGCAGGACCTCCTTCGCTGGCAGCGAGGTCGCGCACGAGGTCGAAGATGGAGCGGTAGTAGACGGTGTGGCGGTGGCGGATGGCTTCGCGCCCGAGGGCTTGGGCGAGGTGGCTTTTGCCGACTCCGGGCGGGCCAACCAGCAGGACGTCGCGGGCTTCGGCGATGAAGCGGCAGATGGCGAGTTGATGGACGCGCTGGCGCGGGATGCCGGGATTGAAGCTGAAGTCGAAGCCGTCGAGGGTGCGCGATTCGCGGAAGTCCGCGCTCTTGAACCGGCGGGCGCTGGAACGGTGCTTTCCGGCCGATTGGCACAGGCCCATGATGCTGCGGAGGGCTTCGGCACCGCGGGTGTCGAGCGCCCACCGGGCCCACCCGCTGGCCGCTTCCCCCAACGCCGCAGCCCGCGCCTGCCAGTAACCGGCACTTTCCTTGACGCTGCCGTGCAGTCCCCGCACGCCGAGGCAGCGGCTGAATTTGCCGGGCTCCAGCCTCGCATGACAGCCGATTTGCTCCATGCGCTCATTGAACAGGCGCACCATCCGCCCGTCCCAGCGCACCCAGACCTTACGCCCGATGAACTCCGGCGGGGTCTCGTAATACGCTTTGGCCACTTCCACAAAACTGTCGCGCTGCTCCTGGCGGCGTCCTTCCTGATAACATTCGTAAACCATTGGCGGCAGCGGCCCGAGGGCCTTGCGTTCCTCCTCAAACACGGCAGCCACCTGCCGCCGGGTGGTGCCATGCACGCGTTTGTCAGCGACGTGCTCCTCCCAGTGCCGCAAATGGGCGTTTTGTTCCGCCAGCGAGGCGAACTGCCGCCTCTTGAGCGCGTTGTTTTTGGCGTAGCCCACACCGCGTTCCACCTTGCATTTGTGCTGGGGCGTGTAGGCGCGGCAGGGCATCGGCGTCATGCCGTAGTGGCGGCAAAAATCCGCGGGTTTCGGGTTCATCACCGGGTCATACCAATCCGCTTTGATGACCGCCGCCTTGAGGTTGTCGAAATTGAGCAGCCGTGGCACGCCGCCGAAAGAGCGCACCGCGTTTTCTATCCCCCGCAAAAAAGTCTCCGTGTCCTGACGCAGCACCACCTCGCTGTAACCCTTGCGCGAGTGGCTCAACACCGCCCGGAACAACCACGTCCGCCGGGTTTTGCCGCCAGGCCCGGCCAGCGGTGCGCCCAGCCCGAAATCCACCTGCAACTCCTCCCCCGGCGCGCATTCGATGCGCCAGACCCGCTCCGGCTCCTGCGCCTTGAGCCTGGCCACGTAGCGCGAAACGGACGGATAGGACCCGCCGAAACCGTGCCCGGCGACCAGATCCTGATAGATGCGCTGGGCGCTCAACCCCAGTTCGAGCATCGGCGCAATGACCTCCCGGAACCCGCCGCATAAGCTGCGCGAGCCGGTGATCACTGCGGATGGCATGGTGCACTTTGACGGATCCGGCGGCTCCAGGCCGGCGATCACTTCGGTGGTGCACTTTGATGCCTCTGCCGCGTCGGAGCCGGCGATCACCTTGCTGGTGCACTTTGGCGGGGCAGCGTTGGCGTAGCGCTGCACCGTGCGGCGGTTAACGCCCAGGGTGCGGGCGATACGGCGGATAGACCAGTTCCTGACGATCAGGGCTTGAATGACTTATTGCTGGGACACTTCGAGGATGTCGGACATGCCCCCCAGCCAAGCACACGGGCAGTGCCATCTCGGGAGCGGTTTTACCTTTGGAAGTGGTGCACTTTGAAGCCGTGAAAGTGATTATCAGGTGGTGCACTTTGAGTGATCGCCGACAGGTCCCGTGCTTTCCGCAATTCGCTGAGTATCAGGCACGCCGCTTCGGGACAGGGAAAATCCGGCATAACTCGCTACGCTCGGCCT
This sequence comes from uncultured bacterium, assembly GCA_903936775.1. GTDB lineage: Bacteria > Verrucomicrobiota > Verrucomicrobiia > Verrucomicrobiales > V1-33 > CAIZWU01. Next base: position 67,974 of record CAIZWU010000099.1, read on the forward strand.
TCGGCACTTATTCCGGTTTTCCCTGTCCCTCCGCTCTGAGCCTGATGGAAGGTCGTTATCGGATTTCACATGGTGAAATGCCCTTCTGTATGGCCTTCCACGAGTTTACTTGCCCCTCCCGCGTGTCCGCAAATCGATCTTACCCCCCGCTCATTCCCGTTGCGCCTCATTTTTCAATGGCGGCAGCAGGTTCATGATATTGGCCGGCGATTTTTTACTGCGAAGGAAACCGGTCATGGTCTTCATGTGTGGGTCGATGTGGGTGAAGAATTTTTTATAACTGGCGCAGAGGTAATTCAGTCCTGCTTCACCGTCGGGGGCGGTCATAAAGCGGTGTTTTGGGCATTCGCCATTGCAGGCGAAGCGCACGCTGCATTCGAGGCAGTATTTGGGAAGAGTTCTTGACTTGGCCTCGCCGAAGGCGCGTTGTTGATCAGAGTTCACCATGTCGCCGAGCGCCTGATTCATGATGTTTCCGAGTTTATACTTCGGGTAGACGAAGTGATCGCACGAGTAGAGGTCTCCATTGTGTTCCAAGGCCATGCCTTCACCGCAATCTTTGAGAAATAGGCAGAGGCCCGGTCCCATGCCGGCCCAGATGCCAAGGGAGACGTCGAACATTTGAACAAACACGCGTCCAACGTCGCGGCGGACCCATTGGTCAAAAATGGCGATGAGAAAGTCGCCGTAGGCCTCGGCGGGCACGCTCCAGTCGGTGACAGGGGAAGCGACCTGTCCGGGTTCCGGGGGTTCGGCGAAGTCCAGTCCTGCGGCGGCGGCAGAGGGGGCGGGCCTTCGTTCCACCAGTGGAATAAACTGGATGTAGCCGGAGCCCGCCTCGCGGAGGAAGTCATAGATTTCGACCGGATGAGCAGCGTTGAGGGCGCTGACCACGGTCAGGGTGTTGAACTCCACGCCATGTTTTTTCAGGTATTCCATTCCGCGCATGACCCGGTCAAAGGTTGGTTTGCCTCCCTTGTCGAGGCGGTGGGCATCATGAAAGTCACGCGGGCCGTCGATACTCAATCCGATCAAAAAGCGGTTTTCTTTAAAGAACTGGCACCATGCATCATCGAGCAGGGTGCCATTGGTCTGCAGGGTATTATTGATAACCCGGCCGTCGGCGTATTTCTTCTGGAGCCCGATGATGTGTTGAAAGTATTCGAGGCCGAGCAGGGTTGGTTCGCCTCCCTGCCATGCGAATGTGACTTCCTGAGTTTTTTGCGAGGCGATGTATTGACGGATGTAGGCTTCGAGCACATCCGGTTTCATTTTAAAGTTTTCGCCCTTGGGAAACAGTGATTCTTTTTCGAGGTAGTAGCAGTACGAGCAGTCCAGATTGCAAATCGGACCGATGGGTTTGGCCATGACGTGGAAGTTGGCCGTGATTGGGGTGCTGGTATTCAAAGTGGTGGTGGCCGGAACTGCCGGTTCGGGGTGGAATTATGCCTCGTGCAGGAAATGGCGGTTGCTCCACAGGTGGCACGGATGCCGGACCATACGGTGGTGAACACGGCGGAGCCAGGGAAACACCTGTCCCACCTGGGCCAGCCGCTTTGAATGTCTAAACCCAAACGGGCAGCAAGCGGCTCATCCAGGTCGCGCTGGTCAAGACGCCGCCTGCGGCGGCCTGCGCCTAAACCCCCGCTCTCAGTTGAGGTTCAGGGATTTTTGTTGATAGTTGATTCGCGCTCCAAATGAGCCGGTAGAAGTCATTGGTGCCAGTGTAGGGCAGCGTGATCAGCAATGGCCCGTTGTTACCCTCGATGATTTCACCAAGATTCGTCCATGTCACTTTATCCTGCGACGTCTGCAGTTGATACTGGGTGGTGTTGCGCGAAATCCAGGTGATCAAAAGGTCCTCATGCGCGACTCCTTGATCGTCGGTCCACGCCAGCAGTTCCGAGGCCACATTTTGCGGAGGCTGGGGAGCCTTAGTGCGAAAAGGCTGCAGTTTGGTGCGCACCGCCTGCTGCAGCATCACCTGCATCCGGCGACGCTTGGCCACAAGCGTCGGCGTCGCCCGGGTCGGCAAGCCGCGGAGTTTGCGGATGTTTTCCGCCCAAATCGATAGATTCACGTATTCGACCGGTTCTCCAGTGATGCCGCCCATGCCATGATCCATGTCGGTATCAGTGCCGCCTTTGGCCTTGGTCC
>CAIZWU010000100.1 GCA_903936775.1 uncultured bacterium
CCGTTTCATACTGCGGCAGGAAATTCGCCCGCCTTAAAGTGGTGAAGGCCGATTACATCAACGAATCTCAATTAACAAAGACTGTGAATCACCACGACTTAACTCATTTCTCGGGCCGTCACTTCCTGCGCGGCGCCATTGCGCTCACCGCGCTCGCCCTGTGGACTATTGCCACCGTCTCGGCGGCGGAAACGTCTGCCGAACTGAAACCATTCAATGTTAAAGATTTCGGTGCCAAAGGCGATGGCGTCACGGACGACACTGTTGCGATCAATGCTGCCATTGTTGCGGCACAAAAAATGGGCTCAGGCTCTGTCGTCACGTTACCTTCGGGCCGCTACAAAACCGCAACGGGAGCAGAAAAGTCGATTCACATCAAGGGGGCCGACGAGCTGACCTTTCAAGGCGAAGGCGACACCACCATCGTCTCGGGTGACCTGGATGAGCCGGTGTTCCGCATCGATGACAGCAAAAGTGTGACAGTTCGGAAAATCTCCATTGATCACGACCCGCTGGGCTACACGCAGGGCACGATCACGGCGGTGGACATCCCGAACATGACTTGCGAAGTCTCGATCGACCTGGGATATCCCGCACCAAACGATCCATCATTCAAAGGCTCGCAGGTGCATCCCTTTGTGTTTCCCGACAAGAATTACTATCAACTCGACCGCCATTGGCCCAACCCAACTGAAATGGTGAAAACCGGCGAGCGAACGTGGCGCTGGAAACTGCAAGGGCCGCCCAATATCGAAAACTGGCCCGGCAAGAGGTTTTTCATCTACACGGAGAGCCGCAGCCAGGCCTTCATGCTGAGCAACCTGAGCGACACGACCCTGGAAGACATCAATTACTGGGGCGGCGGGGCAAACGCGGGCTATTATATCAGGGGGCTGGAAGGCACCACGACGTTCCGGCGTTTCGTGATCGGCGTGCCTCCCGGCTCAAATCGACTTTATTCCTGCGCGGGTGGCGGCCAGGTCAGCGGCCTGCGCGGAAAGCTTCTGCTGGATCAGTGCGACTTTTCCAAAATAGACGACGACGGCATTGATATCTTGGCGGATTACACACGCATTATCGAGCAAAGAGACAAGCGAACCTTGCTCGTGCAGGCAAAAAAACACGATTACCGCACGGGCGACCGGGTGGAACTCTGGGACTGGCAGCACAAAAAAATGCGGGCGGACGCCATCATCACAACAGCCACGCCCAACCCCGACGGAACGTTCGTTATCGCCCTGGATCGGGATGTCGTGACCGAGCGCGTCGGCGTTGGCGTCGGCATGAACTTCAGCCGCGAGTCCATGACCGACGACATCGACCGGCTCATCAACGTGGCGACGGTGGGGCAGGAAACCATCATCCGCGACAGCAAGTTTCAGGTCTTTCGGGCGAAGTGCCTCAACCTCAAAGCCGCCAACTGCACGATAGAACGCTGCACTTTCCGCAACAGCTTCCAGCCCGCGGTTTTCGCCGCGCCCGAATGGTATTTCGAGGAAGGATCGTCCATCCGCAACTTCACGGTGCGCGACTGCACGTTCACCGACAACAACCATCCCAACATTGTCATCGGCGCTTCGCCGCTTTCGGGAGTTACCGGCACCAAGCCCATCGTGAGCGATGCGCCGGAAAACACCTCTTACGACAGCACGAACATCCTGATCGAAGGCAACTCGTTTTCCGGCTACGGAACCACTCCGAGTGTCTTCGGCTGGAACTGGCCCGTCGGCCCGGCAATCGCCATCACCAACGCGGCCCAGGTCATGATTCGTGGCAACACGTTCGGCCCGCTCGCCGAGAGTGCGCCCGAAGGCACGCCGAAAGTCCTCGTTGAGAAATCCAATGACGTGCAGTTCATCGACAACAAAGGCATATCCGCCGAGGAAGCGACAGAACGGCGGCAACCCGGCGGATCCCCCGGGGGGAACCTGAAATAGCTACAACCATGGCTTCACATGGCACCCGACAAGCGCTCCAGATCCAGTAGTTTGATCATCACCAGCCCCCCTCTCTCCCCGGTCCCGGCCCCGCCCATGACACCACCCGCGAAAAGCAAATTCCTTTCAGACGCGCCCCATTCCCATCACCGCAGGGCCTTGGGAAACGGCACTTTCCTACTCTTCGGGAGCCTTGGGTGTCGATGACGCCGGGGCTGTTTCTGCCGGAGCCATTACGGTGGGGGTTTCCGATGGTTTTGCCGCGAGGGCTTTGGTGACGGCGGCGGCGATTTCCTTGGCGCCCTCGGTGGAAAAGCCCACTTTCACGAAGGCGACTTTTTTGTCAGGGCCGATTACGACGGTATGCGGGATGCCTTCGACGGCGTATTTCCGGGCCACGGCCTGGTCGGCGTCCATGGCGACGGGCATGGCGAGGTGGCGGGCTTCCAGAAAGCGTTTCACCTGCTCCGGGGTTTCTCCCTGATTGACCGCCAAAAAGGTGACCTGGTCGGCCGGGAATCCGGCCATGGCTTCGACCAATCCCGGCAGTGATTTCACACACGGGCCGCACCAGGTGGCCCAGAAGTCGAGCACCACCACCTTGCCCGACTGGTCTTTCAGAAGGAAATCGCCGCCTTCCAGCAGGGGTAGTTTGAAGTCTTCCGCCGCCTTGCCTGCGAGGGCGGAATCGCCTCCGCCTGCTTCCGGCAGAACCGGATCCGGGGTGGTTTCCAAGGTCCAATCGGCCAGGGCCGCCTGACCGATACTGACCGGCGGAGCCTCCATGCGGAAACCCGCCAGCAGGTCGAGGGGAATGTGCAGGGCGCCCAGGGTGGGATGGGTGCCGGCCACTTCTTTGGCATTCCACGATTCAATCCGCAGGGCGAGGCGGCCGCCATTGGTCAGGTCCAGCCATTGCAGTCCCGCTTCCGCCGGGGGCGCCGGGGCCTCCTTCGCAGGTTTTTTCTCTTTGTCAGGAACCACCGGTTTTTTGACCCAGACGGCCGCCGCGACCCGGTCCATCGGCACTTTGAAGTGTTCCAGACCGGAGCGGAATCCGAGATGGGTGCTGGTGATAGCTTCGATTTCGCCACGCAACAAATCTCCATTCCGGCCGATCAGCACTTGTTTCGGGGGATCATCCCGGCGCAGGCGGGGGAGCAGCAGGGCCTCGCGTTTGGCCTCTTCGGCAAAGGACGGAGGGGCGGCCATGAAGGGGGATGTTTTGCAGGTAAAGTCCGACAATTTCACGGCCTGGACCTGATTCCCCCAAAGCGAAGCGGTCTCGATGATGATCCCGTTGCCACTGTTGCGGCGGGCTTGTTTGTCCAGTTTGGACGACCCCATCGGGACGCCATTCACCGTTAGTTCCACCATGTCGTCCGCCTTGAAGGAAAAGCGGATTTCCGCGGTTTCTCCCGCGGAGGGCACATCCCGCTGGTTGCTGATCTGTCCATCGGTGCGCTCGACCCCGGCATAGACGGAACTGCCGTAGTCAGCGATGAGGAAGTTCATTCCAGCGGAAGTGCGGTCGGCGCCCCGGCTGAACAATTTGACGCGGATACTACTGGCATTACCAGACGCCATGGACATCCGGAAAGCCACTTCGGAGCCTTGGAGCATGTAGGCGTGGCCCACGCCGGTGCCGGGGTTCAGCGTGATAACCCCGCCTTCGCGCTTCACGGCATCCTTGGCCGTGGCAAGGAACTGCCAGCCCGGTCCGTCAAATCCACCTTCCGCCACCTGCGGGCTGGCAAACTGCACCGCGTGGATCAACTCAGGATCAAGGGCCCGGGGGGCCGCGGTTTCCCAAGCCAGCTGGATCGATCCACTCTCCAGACCGATGGGCAGGACCGGCAGGGACTCCTGACTCTTCACATGCAGCAGGGCGGGCGCCCGCGCCGGCACCTGGCCAGCTGGCGGCGTCCAAGTCAGGACCAGTCCGGGAGAAGCCGCCGGCATCACCGCTTCCGCGGCACCCACGGGATGGAAACGCGGCACCCTGCCCTCCCCTTCCGGCACGATTTTGCCATGCAGCGTGACGGGTCCGGAAGTCAATTGGTCCAGGGTTGCCCGGAGCGGCTCCGGCTCCGCATTTCCGTCAGGATCCGGCAGGATCAGCGCCCGGCCTGAGGCCACTTTTGCGGTCACGGGCGACCGGGCGGCGGGGGTTTCCATCGTGGCGAGACCGTCCTTGACCGCGGTCAGCCGGCCCCGCAGGAGATCGCCATCGGCAAACCACAGTTCTGTCTGGGTGGGATCGCGTTCCAGCTGCGGCATCCGGCCCCAGCGGACGGCCCGCACCGCTTCGAGGGGGAATTCCACGTTGGTGCCATCGGGTTGCCGGAGGGTCACAGTGGAGGAGGTCAGGGCGATCAATTCGCCCGGGACTGACTTCCCGACGGTTTCAATCCCGGCGCCGCCCGGCAGAAGCGCGGGCAAGGGCTGGCCGGACCAGGTGGCGGCCTGAAATTGTTCCAGCACCACGCCCGGGCCTTTGTTCTGGAAGGTGATGCCGCGTTCGGGGACGGCCGGGTTGGGTTGCGCCGCGGCAGTTTCCCCGCCCACCCCAAAAAGTCTTCCCAGCGCTCCCACCACGCCGCCGAGTTTCGCCTTGGTCTTGCGTTGGACCGGCGTGGCCTTGGCGACCGGTTCCACCACCAATTCCGCGAGGACTTTGCCCTCCCGGCTGTAAAGCATACTGCGGCCGGCAGGGCGGTCCCAGGCCAGCCGGAGCTGCGCCCGCTGGGCCCCGTCTTCGAAAATCCGCCCGGCGCTGGCAAAGGATTCGCCATCCGTCAGGACCAGTTCATCCCCCCAGGTCTCCACGGCCATGGAGGCGCCATCGGCCGCGAGGGTGAGGGAGAACGCCGGAGTGCGGTCACCATGCAGGGTGAGCTCCACCGTGCATTTGTCAGGAAGCCGGAGCGGCAGCCGGATGCCCTTGCCAAAAGCGGGGGAAGCCACCTGTCCGGCGGCCGTAAAAAACCAGGGGACCACGGCGTCCACTTCGGCCCCGCTGGTGGACGTGCCCTGCAGGAAGGCCTGCGGGCCGGCCGCGATCAGATCCGGACCATCGATCCGTTCCATGGCCACGATCCGGTCCTGGGGCAATTCCACCAGCCCGCAGTGGACGGTTTGCAGGAAAAGGCTGCCGCCATCGGCTTTTTCAGGCGTGCCGCACAGGTGGCTGCCATCGGTCAACACCACCCGGAAGAGGCTCTCCCGCCGGGCGAGGGTACTGACAAAATCAATTCGTTCCAGCCTGCCGGCCTCGAGGTGGAGCGGGCTTTGGAACAGGCCGGATTTCCAAATCATCCGGCCTTCTTCCAGTCCTGACAACTCCCCGGTCAGACTCTCCCCATTGCGCCAGCGGAGCTCGGCGGCCTCCTTGAAATGGGGCTGGATCAGGGTCCGGGGCACCGCCCGCTGCCAGTCCGGTTCCTTGGCAGGATCCTCCGCGGCGGCGGCCGGCCCCAGGGCGAGGAAGCCGAGCCCCAGCAACGCTACCGCCGGGCTTCGCCACATCTTCCGGCAGGGTTCAGCGTTCATAAATGGGGAGGAAACGGTAATTGAGGGCGAGGGCCAGCAGGGACATGGCGGTGCTGTAGGAGTTGCCTTTGAAGCTGCCATCCTCCTGCTGGGATTCATTCAGCTGGCGCACCGTCATGGCGTTCCATTTCTGCCATGAGGCGTAATCCCCCTGGAACAACGCCTGGGCCATGTAATAACGGAAATATTCCTCATAATTGCCTTCCCGGTGCTCCAGTTTCGAAGTCAGTTGTTTGAGGGTGGCGGGGTATTTGAGTTCATCCTTCTGTTTACTGACCGCCGCCACGAGGGTGGCGATGGCGCTGCGGTTCATGGATTCCCCCATGCCGCCCATCCCGCCACTGTAGGCTACCGATCCATCGCGGCCGGTGCTGCGGCGCATATATTCAAGGCCGGCATTCACGGTTTCATCCGGCACGTCCATGCCCGCATTCCGCGCCGCCAGCAGCCCCATCAGCATGGCCCCGGTCACGGAGGTGTCGGCATCGGTGGAATCCGGATTGTAGCGCCAGCCGCCCCAGCGGTTTTTCTTCTGGGAGGTCCCGGCACAGCGGATCGCCAGATCGAGGGCCTGGGCGATGCTGCGGCCCGGTTTTTCCGCTCCCTGCCAGAGGATCGTCTCATCCACCGCCCCATAACACTCCGCGAGGGCGAGGCTGGCAAAACCGTGGTGATACATGCTGTTCGGCAAATAACCGGTCTCCGCATTCTGGGACAGGATGATATGCCGGACGGCCAGCCTGACCGGACGGGCCCACCGCCCGAAATTGGGGTCTTCCCCGCTGGCCAGAAAAGCCATCACACACAGTCCGTCCACCCCACTGCCAGTCTGGCCATCCTGCCAGGCGCCATCCTCCGCCTGCTTTTTGGCGAGCCATTCCAGACCCCGCTCGTAAATACGGTCGACCTCCGGCGGAATCTGGCCTCCAAAACGCAGGGCCGGGTCCTGGGCAGCGGCCTGCGGCGGAAGCCACGCCGCCAGCAGCAGCGCCAGTAGAAAAAGGGTTCTGATCATGGATGAAAAATCGGAGTTATTGATCGGGCCGCTGGCCGTGCTGCTGACGGATCATGTCCGCGTACTGGGTGACCCGGCCGAGGCTGCGGGTGCGCACTGTTTCCAGTTGTTTCGGATTGAAGACCTCCGCCATTTCCTTTTCCGCCAACAGCGCCAGCGGGATGGTGTTGTAGTAGGACTGGAACTGCCAGCCCGGCGAAAAGAAGTTGGAGATTTCAGCCTCGTAGGTGTTGATCACCGCATCCACCTTCTGCAGCAGCAATTCGCGTTTCTCCGAAGGTAACACCAGGTATTTTTCGACCTCCGTCACCACAAGGGCACTGGTGGCCCGCTGCTGCCAGTCCTCCCGGGCTTTGCCTTCCTGCTTCCACAGTTCCAACTGTGGAGCGGTGAGGAGGCGCTGGAGCGCGGCGGTCCAGATCCGGGGTTGCACCTGTTTACGGGACTCCTGAAAACGGGGCATCGACAATGCCTTCAGCCGGGCGGGAATGTCCCCCGGCTTCACCCCCTTCATCTGCTGGACGACATATTGATCCAGATTATTGACCGTATCCTTGGTGGTTTGCATGGCGGCGCCTTTGCCGGCTGTGCGCAGCAGGGCCACCGTTTCCGGCGACAGCGACACCACCCTGGCAATATCATCCACCCGGGCCTCCATCCGGCTGAACGCCCGCTGCTGGATGCGGCCCGCTTCCGAGGACACGGTCAGGGCAATCAGCCGGCCCGCCTCGTTTTCATCCATCACCTCCGCAGGTTTTCCGGGAACGGCGGCGGTGTTCCTGACACTGTAGCGGTTGTTTTCCGGCAGGTCGGCCGGAGTCATCGCCTGCCACCGCCGCAGCTGCGCGGGGTCCAGCAGGGCCGCGAGGGTGGACTCGGGGATCTCACGGATTTCCGTCAGGATCTGCCCGGCATCCAACGAGGTGTAGCTTTCCACTGCGGGGGCTTCGAAAAATGGTTTAGGAAGCGACAGCATCAGCGGGCGGCCCAGTTCCAGCAGTTTTTCCCGCTGGCTGCCGCTCAGCCCGATCATCGTATCCATCTGGGAAATAATCGTCATCGCCAGCGCCCCAGCCCGGCGGTCTTTCACGCCCTGCTGCCCTTCCCGGATGGCCTGCTGCTCCGGTTCCGTCAGGATCGTCCGGCGGGCCGTTTTCCATACGGCACGTTCCTGCGGCCGGTTCCCCGGCTCCGCCGGGTCCACGGCGGGCTCCCCCCGGTTCCTGGAAAAAATCTTGAGGGACTTTTCATCCATTTCCGCAAGGCGGTTTTCGGCCCGTTTCCTCCAGTTTTGCAGGGTGACCTTCCGGGCCTCCTCGGCCGCTCCGCGCAGGGCGTTCTGACGGGTTTCGTCCAATTCCCGGTGTTGCAGGATCTGCTCCACCTCGTGGTCCATGATGCTGGAAAACAACTCCCCGGCCTTGAACTCGGCGTCTGCCAAATACCCCTCCATTTCCGCCAACACCTGTTTCCGCTGCTCCGCCGCCTCCACCTCCATCGCGGCATGATACTCCGGGGTCAGGATCGTTTTCAGCCCTTCCTTCCAGACGGCGGTATGCGTCGGGGAAATCGCCACGAGGTTGGCCGAATTGCCGACAAATTGTTCCGGTTTCCAAGCCTTGAGGACGGCTCCGGGATCGCCGGACTGCACCAGAAAGGGGGCGTAGCGCAGCCCAAACTGTGCTTCCCAGGCCTTCATGGATTCATCGACCGCCGCCGTGGCGAGCGCCTTGAGCCTGGTGGAACCGGCTTCGTCCAGTTTGGCTTTTTCCTGCAATTCCTGCGCGGTTTTTTCCATGTCCGGCTGGAGTTGGAGGCGGCGCTGGGCGGCCACTTTGGACGTGAATTCCGCAAAGTCCTGCCGGACCGCTGCCGGCAGGAGATCCGCCCCGAGCTTCTCCGCATCCATTTCCTCCTGCTCTTTTTGGGCAGCCGCCTGCGCCGCTGGAAAAGCGGGCACCTCCACTTTCAATTCCACCGCTTTGCCTTCCAGCAAATCGACCGCCTCCTCCCCCCGCCCTGCGGGCATGGAGAGCAACAGGGCGCCGCATCCCAGCCAGATCCCGGTTTTCTTCATGGGGTGCCGCGGGTTCCTTCCAAGTTGTTGAAATAAGCGTCCAGCCCGCTCTTGAACTCCTCGGGGAATTCACGGCCGGCCCGGCCGGTGGCCTGCCCGACGGGACGGGCGCTGACCACACTGTTGGCATCAGAACCCGGCCCCAGATCGGCGAGGGCCGCAGAGCCAACACCAACTCCGCCTTTGCCGCCTCCGGGGCTTCCCCCGCCTCCGCCGCCACCATTCGGATTCTGTCGTTTGGTCTGGAGCAGCAGCTCGATGGCTTCAGTTTCCGCGGCAATGGCACGGGCGCCGGTCTCCGGAGCTTTCAGAATGCCCACGGTCTCGCCCATGACCTGCACCACCGCGGTCAGCAGCTTCATTTCCTTGGCGAACTTCTGTTCCCCTTCCGGCAGGGCGGCAATGTCTTCCATTGCTCCTTCGGTGTGGGTGGCAATGCGTTCCTGCTCGGCCGCCAGCTTGCCGGTGCGCGAAACGTATTCCGGTCGTTCGATGGCTTGCGCGGCGTTTTCCAACTCGCGGGTTTCATCGCGCAGTTTCATTTCATCGCGCAGGGCCTGCATGACTTTCAGCACGATCTCCGGCGGCAGACTGTCGGCACTGCAGGAGGAACAGTTGGAGCACTTGCCGGCCGCCACCATTTCCTCCGCCCAGCGGTCCATGGTATCGGCCCAGAACTCTGCCCCGTGCAGGGCGGTGCCGCTCAGGTTTCCGGCGGCCCGTTCGCCGACGCGTCCGAGCTCCTGCACCACTTTGGTCTGTTTCATCTCGCCGAGGACTTTCTTGAAATGCTGGTCCGGTTTGCGTTGGAAATAGGCTTCCAGATCACTTTGGATGACTTGCACCAGACTACTCTGTTCCTTGGCTTTCCGGAAGGCTTCCGGAGCGAAGGCGGTGACGAAAACCGCTTCCGATTGCGGAGCTGACTCCTTTTCCTTGCCGGCGGGCGGTTCCTCACCGGCCTCCTTCACCATTTCCTGTGTGGGCGCGGCGTCAGCACCTGCCTGCCCTTCAGCTTCCGGCACCTCAGCCACCGGGTTGACCGCTTCCCGGACAATCCCAAAGGCATCCAACGTTTTCTGACTGATCCCGGAGGCGAGGGTGGTCTGTTCCCTGGAGGCAGCCTTGAAACGTTTCACGAAGGTGCTGGCCTCCAGGCTGGCGAGGATTTCCGTGAGCTGATCGGAGACCCGGGCAAATTCAGCCAACAATTCCTTTTGCCCATTGACCCCGGCTTCCAGTGGCTGCTGGGCGGAAGATTCCGCGGGCGGGGGATCTGCTGGTTTTTGGCCGGGCGCGGCGGCGAGGGAATTCACCGGCAGCGAAAGTTTGCCGGCTCCGGGAGGCTTCGGCGCTCCTGCCGCAGGCGGGGTGGCTTCCGGCTGGTTCATGGTGCTTTCCGTCAGCTTGAGGGAAGGCGCGGGGTCCTTCGGTTTGGCGTCAGGATCCACCGGGGCCGCCGGGCCGGCCGCGGCGGGAGGCGGAGCTCCCTGCGCGATCGTGGGAGCGGAAGGCCCACTCTTCGCATCGCCTGGTTTTCCGTCAGGATTTTCTCCTGGGGTGGCGGCCTGACCTGGTTTTGCATCTCCGGCCGGAGCCCTGCCATCCGTGGGTTTGCCGGCTTCACTGCTGCCGGCCTGTGCCAGTTTTCCGTCGGCCTTGGCATCGGCGGACTGCTTCAGCAGACCGGCCACGTCGGGCATGCGGTTGGCGGCAATGTCCTGGAGCGATTTCAGCAGGGTGGCCCACGATTCCAGGCGGGGCGCGTCGAACTCGGAGTTTTTGGTGGCCTGTTCCACAAGGTGCCGTCCGGATTCGTTCAAGGAAGTCAGCCGGGCCGCATTGGCGTTTTCCGCGCTGGATTGCTGCGCCACCCGCCGACGGTTTTCCGGACGGTCCAAGTCAGCGGCGGATAGATTCCGCAATTCCTTGTTGGTCTGATGCAACTGCTGCTCGCGCTCATACGTTTCGCGGGCGGCCTCCAGCCATTTGCCCATCTGCTGGGTGACCCAGAGGGCGTGGTCGGTCTGGCTCAGCACATGAAGCACAAAGGAAGCGCTGCGGCTGGCGTCCCGGCCCTCCAGGTAATCTTCCGCCGACGCCCGGATCTCCAAGGTCTGCGGCGCAATGCCTTCGCGGGTGGCGCAGAACGTAGCCCGCGATTCCATCTGTTTGTTTTCCGGAGCCCCGGCGGCAATGGTTTTGCGGCCTTGGACTTTCGTGGCAGCGGGCTGGTTGCCGTCCGGCACACTTTTCCACTCAAGGCCCAGCTGACGCAGGCCGAAATCATCGCTGGCACTGACGTCAAAGACCACCACTTCGGATTCAAGCACCACCTGCTCCTGGGTTTCGCGCCGTGCCGTGATCCGGGGGACCTCATCATGGGCTGGCAGCACCTGCAGTACCAGCGGAACGCGGGCGGTCAGGCCCAGCGAATCCTTCCACGTGAAGGTGACTTCGCGGGCGGTATCGACCGGCTGGGATTCACTGACCAGACTGCCGTGGAGCATGGTGGCGGGCTTCCCGTCGATCTGGGCCTGGACCAGTTCCCGGCTGGCGGTAGCCTCGAAAGTAGCCTGCGCGCCTTTGAGCAGGGTGACCGCTCCACCGCGCACCTCGGTGACCGGTTCGGTTTTATAGTGCAGATACTCCGGAAGTTTAAGCCGGACCTTCAGGGCGGTCAGTTCCGGCCGGGGCCGAGGTTCAAGGCGGATGGTTTGCCGCACGTCTCCGACCTTGATGAGCAGGTCACCATCCTGTTTTTGGGGGGCAAAAGATAATAGATAAGCGGAATCTGCCCTCGGCACATTGACCTCCGGCTGTCCGGTAATCCGGCCGAGCGCGGTTTCCGGCTTCCACCGGGTGTCCCCCGCCAGCTGCACCGGCAGGGTGAAGGGCTCCGCCACCGGGATGATCAGGGGATTGGGCAAAGGCTCCGTGCGGGCGAAAGTGAATCGTTCCGTGTTTTTCCACGGCATCAGCCACCGGGTCAGGGCATTGCGCGCCGCTTCATTGATCCCCACAAATCCTGCCACGATCAATGCGGCAGAACCCGCCGCCGCCCACGCCCACTGACGGTGTTTGGCATGGGGCACCGCTCCGGAAAAATCCTGGTCCTTCACCGCCTCGTCGGCCTGGGCCATGGCCGCCTGGACCAGGCGCTCGCTGCGTCCGGAAACAGCGCTGTCCTGTTTTGCCAATTCAACAATGCCCAGCAGCTGGTCGCCGAGGCGCGGGAATTTCCACCGCAGCAGCCTCGCCGCGTCTTCGAGCCGGCGTTGCCGCCACACCCAGCGATGCCATTGCAACGGCAGGCCGATGCCCGGCACCGCAGCGCCCAGAGCCAGCAGGATTCCGCGCAGCCATGGGGGCGTTTCCATGAAGCGGTCAAGCACCAGCACCACCAGATAGGACACGGCCAGACCTGTCAGAGCGGCGAGCAGGCCTTCCGTCAGCTTCACCAGCCAGACCCGGCGACGGAAGTCGGACAACTTGGAGGACAGAACCGGCGGAAGGGGAAGGTGACCATTCATGACGCGCGTGGGTTGGGATTGGACCAATCAGCGGCGGTTCCGTTGAAAACCGGACCACAGAAACGGCAGCAGGGAGAAGTTGACAGGGTTTGGGCAAACAGAAACAAAAAAATGACATCAGAATACCCCGGCGGCTTTCCGGCCGATCCAGAAGACGGAGAGGAGCAGAATCAGCGAACCGGCCCACGCCGGGTGGGCCCAGAGCGGAAGGCGGCGCTCCGTCATTTCCGGAGCCGGCAGGGCCGTGATGGCGGCCACCACCTCGGCGGGCGCAGCGGAGGCGATGAATTGCCCGCGGGTGAGCTGGGCGATTTCCCGCAGCACTTCCGGACGGGCGGGTTGACCGCGTTTTTCCTTGCGGGTGCCCTGCACCGAGACGGTGGTTTCCAGCGCGGTGCCCGCCTCGGCACAGGTCAGACGGATTTTATAATCGCCAGGTTCGGTGGGGGTGAAGATTCCGGTGAACAAGCCCCAGGCCTCCTCCCCGGCGGGCAGCAGGCGGACCGAGGACGGCTTGCCGGAAGCGGACAGGATTTCGGCAACCACCACCCCGCTGCGCAGCGGCTCGCCGGTCAGGCTCACCACGTTGGCATTGAGGGTCAGGGTGCCGCCGGTGCGGGGCCGGTCGGGGGCGAAGAAGAGACGCATTTTTTCGCCCTGCGCCATGTTCCGCTGATAGGCCATCCAGCGGGCCACCTGCCCCCAGAACCGGTAATGATATTTGTCTTCCACGCCGCGTCGCCAGCGCCAGGCCCCGTCCGACCCCATGTAAAGAATCTTGCCCGCGCCGAAGGTGCGGGTGACGATGAGAGGCACGCGCCCGAATTGATTGGTCTCGGTGGCATGGGTGGCGAGCACTTCGGTGCCCGCCTTGGCACGCAGGGCGGGCGCATACCACTGGAATCCTGGCAGGGTGGACCACGCCCGGGCGCTGGCTTCGGCGGTGTCCTCCAGTTTCGTCAGGAGACTTTCCGTCCCGGCATCGGTCAGGGTATAACGTCCCGGGGCCACCGTGCCCCACCCGCGCGGCTGGGCCTCATCCCACACCACCGGCAACAATTCCCCCAGGCTGCTGCCCGGCAGCGAGGCGTTGTACCCGCGCAGCCCCGGCAGGAAAACCAGCCCACTCGCCTGGTCGCGCACCAGTTTGGCGAGGGAAGCGCAGTGTTCCGCAGTCAGCTGGCCTTTTTCAATCCCGACGTCCCCGAGGATCACCACATCATATTTGGTCAGTTCCTCGTCCTTGGGAAAGGCGCTCAGATACCCCCGGCCGGCCCCGGGTTTTCCCAAATCGGGCTGAAAGAGCAGCGTGTTCACCTCCACTCCGGGATCGCGTTCGAGGGCATTGCGCAGGTAGCGGTATTCCCAGCGGGGATAACTTTCCACCACAAGAACCCGGAGCTGTTCCTGACGGATATCCAGATCCGCCTCGATTTTGTTGTTATCCGGATTGCGCTCTCCGCCGGTGGCCGGCACCGCGAGAGTCAGATGCACTTTGCCCGGAGCGCCCGGTTTCCAGATGATGGCGTCCTGGAGCCGCCCCATGGCCGGCAGGGTGAATTCCTGACGGATTTCCTCGCCGCCCGAAGTGGTCATGGTAACGACAATCGGTTCCTCGCGCGGCAGGGCGGAATCGATCGAAAAAGGAATCCGCAGCGGCTTGCCGGCGACGGCGAAGGTGGGCACATCGAAGCTGACCATTTCGACGTCCGGCAGGCGGGTATCGGCCCCCATCGGCACCGCAAACACCGGTACGCCTTTCATGCGCAGCCGGATCGCGGCCGCCGAGGGAGCCAATCCGGTGTTCCAGTCGCCATCCGAAGCCAGCACCACTGCCGCCAGCCGGGGCTGCTGCTCCAGCAGACTCAGCAGCGCGCCATGCAGATCGGTCGCTTCGGCCGGGGGATTTTCCGAGGACGAAAAAGGTTCCATCACCACATCCATCCGCTCCGCGAGGGGTTTCCAGAGGGCTGGATCCACCAACGGAGCCGCCACTTCCAGACGGGTCCGGGCTTCGCCGGCCGGATGATCAGGATCCAATCCGTCCCGCGTTTCCATGCTGCCTGAAAGGTCATGCAACACCGCCACAAGGGGCTTGGTCTCCGGCTGGAAGGTTTCGCGCCATTCCGGCTGGTTCAGGGTGATAGCAATGCCCACCGCCACCAGCACCCGCAGCAGTTCCAGCCACCCGATGGATTTCCGCCAACCGCTGCGCCGCCAGGCCAGCCAGGCCAGGACGATCACCAGCAGCACGAAGAGCATCGCCCCGGCCACCGAGAGCGGAGTCGCTGTAAAGACAAGTTCGCTGGTGGAGAGTTTCATGCAGGTTGTTTTCCAGAATCCCCGGCCTGCGACACCGGCCGGCGGTCCGGCAGGCAAAGCAGCGCCTCCAGCACCAGGGCAGCAGCCATCAGCATCAGGAAGGTGCGCCAGACTTCGCTGGTCAGGCTTTTTTCATTGCCGAGGGTGCGCTCCAGCAGGCGCCAATCGAGGCCGGCAAACAGCTCATCCAACGTCGCCCGGCTGACCACCGGCAGGGTATCCTCGGTGGCCGGACGGTTCAAGGCCACCAACAATTCCGGCTGGCCCACCACTGCGGCCGGCTGCTTCAGCACCCCGGCGCGCAGGGGACGATCGGCCGGCAAAACCGCCCCGGGCTCCTCCACATCCAGCCGGGACCACGCCGCAGGGTCTTCCCCCAACACACCGGCCGCCGCCACCCGTTGCCTGGCATTGCCCAGCGAGGCTCCGCCGTCATTCAAAGTCCGGTGCAGCAGGGCAAATAACACCACCCCATCCCGGGCCAGGGTGGACGCCCCGGCTCCGGGCAGAGTCGTCAGGAAATACACCCCGCCGCCCCCATCGCGGGCCGCCTGGACGAGCAGGGGAGCCTGGCTCTCACGCTCGCCGAGCCGGGCCAGCGGGATGGATTCGCCCTCCAGACCACACCAACGCTGAACTTCGGTTTCTCC
>CAIZWU010000101.1 GCA_903936775.1 uncultured bacterium
CCAGAGCGGCAGGATTTCCATTGGTCCGGGTGAGACCGCGGGTATGGATTGAAGGCGCGCCGTCGCCACCTGCGAAGCCATCTCGCTGGCTCCGTAACTGGGAAGCACCGGCCAACCCAGCTCCCACGCAGCCTTGATCCAGCGGTTCTCCAAGTCCCCGCCCCCGACTACGATGGCCCGCAATCCGGGATGGCCCCGCCCGCCAAACCTAACTAAATCAACCACCTGCGCCGGCACGAGGGAAATCAAGGTGATCCCTTCACTCCGGCAAAGCCTGACAAACCGATCCACCTCCCACTTCCCCTCATCCACCACCACCCGGCTGCCCGCCAGCGAGGCCCGGGTGTGAATCTGGAACCCGCCCACGTGAAAATCCGGCAACACGCGCAGCCAGACATCCTCCGAGCAGGTGTCCAGCCAGGCATTCACGGCCGATGCCGATGCCTCCAACGATTTCCGGGTGTGCACCACCACGGATGGCCGGCCGGTGGATCCACTGGTGGCAAACCCCACCTGCCCGGCTTCCAGCACCGGTCCGCCATCAGCCAGGGGATCACGCGGATTCTGCAACACCCGGCCGGCCAGTTTCCAGCCCGCCCCCCGGAGACTGACCCACGGCAGAGCCTCCAACAGATCATCAAAACCAAGCCCTGATCCCGCTGGCGCGATCCAGTCCGGTCCATGTCCGGCCAACCGGTCAGAAAAAGCATCACGCTCAAACAAGCGGTGCGTCAGCAATCCTGCCCGCTCCTGTGGTCCAGCAAACCGGGCCGCTTCCCACGCCGCAAAAACCTGTCCCACCGGGTGATCCATGTAACTGGTAATCACCACCGGGCCGGCCTCCCCCCGCATCCCGTCCACCGCCGGCTTCAACACCCGCACTCCAAATCCACCGGAAAAGGTTCCAGACACCCGGTCCAATGCCAACCGCCAGCCGGTTTGCTGCTGCAGCCGTTGCCAGAGTTCCGGATCATAGGGCACCGGATCTTCCACAAAATCCACGGCTTCCCCCATCCCCCCGGCTGCTTTTACAAAATCGAGGAAATCCCGCTCCTCCAGCACCCCATTAAAATCCAGCCGCACCCGCAATCCGGCTGCGGCAGCCTGACAAAGTTTCTCCAGCACCTCCCCCCAATTTTTTCCACCTTTCAGCTTCACCGTATCGAATCCCTCTGCCCGCAGCGCCTTGAAATCCGCTTCACCGGTGACCGTGCCGTGACTCCGCGGCACCACCAGTCCCTCAAAAAGCGAACGTCCTTCCCGGCGCGCCTCCGCATCCGCCGCGGCACAAACCCGGGCCCGTTCCAGCAACGGGGTATTCCTACCCTCACGCAGCGCCTGCCATTGTTCCTCCAAAGTGGCGTCACCCAATTCCGGCCAAGGCTGCACGCAACCGACCCCGCCGTCCACCCGGATTAAAAATCCTTCCAGCACGCGCCGACCGGACCGCGCATTCCCACCGGCATCACCCCGCAGCTTCAAGCCGTATCGATGATAAAAAATGTCTGAAGTTTCAGGCATACCGGTTCCAGATCAGCTGCCCCTTATCCCTTGGACCGGACCAATGCCCAGGTCATCCACCCGGTCCAAACCACCAGATGCAAGGCCGACAAGGCGAGGAATTTATTGTACACCCGCCCTGGCGGCGTCGCCTGGACCAGCCACGCCACCAGCAGGCCCAGTCCCATCGCCCCACCGGCCGGCCATCCGCCCAAACCCAATCCAAACCGGCTCCAGCCCAGCCCCAGGAGGTAGGGACCGAGACAGCATGCCGCGATCTCCCACTTGGCAAAGCGTTCCCCGAATCTCACGGCCAGAGTTCTTTTTTTCGACTGCGCATCCTCCACCCGGTCCCGCAGGTTGTTGATCGCAATCAAGACCGTGCTCAGCATGCCGATCTGGGCCCCCAGCAGCAGCGACTCCGTCCGCCACTCCCCGGTCTGCACAAACACCGTCCCCGCCACCGCTACGAGACCGAAAAACAACAGCACGAACAACTCCCCCAGCCCCCGGTAAGCCAAGGGCACTGGCCCGCCGGTATAACCGTAAGTAAAAAAGAGCGAAACCACCCCGATCCCCACCACCGGCCAGCCCCGGGCCGCCACCATCGGCAGCGAGATCAATACCGCCAGCAACAGCATCACCCCTCCAGCCCCCAGCATGATCCGCGGCGGCACCAATCCTGACGCCGTGGCCCTCAAGGGTCCCAACCGCGCCGCCGTATCCGCCCCTTTCCGCGCATCCACCGCATCATTAAAGTAGTTGGTCGCCACCTGGATCGCGATGGTACTCAACAAGGTGCACCACGCCAATCCCCACGAAAACCCACCGGCCAGACGCCACGCCAAAGCCGACCCTGCCACCACCGGAGCCACCGCGGCCGGAAGCGTTTTCGGGCGGGAAGCCAATAACAAAGCACGGATCATGGCACCATCATGCCAGCCTCCCGTCCGGGCACAAGCGCTGGAGCACGGGCCTCTGAAAGCCGGCCCACCGCCGGCCATCACAGCCCCAGTTCCCGGCGGCGGGCCGCCGGGAGCGCTGCCGTGACCAGTTCGTAGGAATGCTGCACCAGATCCCTCACCAAAGCTGATGGCAGCGAGCCATCCAGCACCAAGGTGTTCCAATGCCGCTTGTTCATGTGATACCCAGGCGTGATGGATTCATATTCGTCCCTGAGTTCCATCGCCCGGCCGGGTTCACACTTCAGATTCACCCGGGCCGGGAATTCCCCCGGCGAGGTCAGCGCAAACACCTTCCCCGCCACCTTGAACACCAAGGTATCCGGACCAAACGGAGTGGTCTCCTCCACCTGAGGCAGGGAAAGGCACAAGTCGCAAACACCGGCAAGATCCATCCGGAAGAATGACGCCGCCCTGGACCGGGTCAAGCCCGGGACCCGCCCCCGTTTCTTTCCCTCCAACGGTTGACGCATCCCCCGCCCTGGGTGGATAGCTTCCCCCGCATGGATATCACCAAGGCCCTCATCACCGCCGCCGGCAAGCATCAACGGACCCTGCCCCTCCAGTCCCTCGTGGACCGGGATGGCACCAGCAAAACCGCCCTCGCTATCATCATCGAGGAAATCCTGCGGGCCGGCATTGAGCGCATCGGCATTGTCATCAGTCCCGGCGATGAAGCCGCCTACCGCACCGCCGCCGGACCTCACGCCGCCCGGCTCACCTTCATTGAGCAGGCCGAACCCCTCGGCTACGCCCATGCCATCCACTGCGCGGGGGCCTTCTGCGGGGATGACGCCTTCCTCCTTCTGGTAGGCGATCACCTCTACCTCAGCACCACGGAAAAGGGCTGCGCCCAGCAATTGGTGGAAATCGCCCGCAGCGAAAACTGTTCCGTCTCCGCGGTCCAGTCCACCCACGAAAGCAAACTTCCCTATTATGGAGCAGTCGGTGGCCAGCTGGTTCACTCCGCCCGCCGCCTCTATCAGGTCGAAGCCGTCCTTGAAAAACCGACGCCCACCGAAGCCGAGCAAAAACTCGTCGTCCCCGGACTCCGCGCCGGTTATTACCTCTGTTTCTTCGGCATGCACGTCCTGACGCCTGCCGTCCACAAACACCTCACCGCCCTCTTCCGCGCCGGCGGTACCGTCAATTTCCGCAATGCCCTCTCCGCCCTCGCGTCCCAGGAACGCTACCTCGCCAGCGAACTCGAAGGCCGCCGCTATGACTTCGGCGTCAAATACGGTCTCCTCAACGCCCAGCTCGCCCTCGCCATCTCCGGGACCGACCGCGATGAGGTCCTGCGCAACATCGTGGAACTCCTCGCCACCAAATCCCGCTGAGACCATGGACCCCGGCCTGCTCAAACTCATCACCTCGGCGGACGCGGAGATCCGCAATCAACCCCTCGACGCCCATTGCGATACCCTGACATTTCCCAGGCTCCTCGAGGAAGCCGCGGTCCTCGATGCCTTCCGGCGCGATAGCGACAACCTCTACAACCGGGTCCGCGCCCTCTTTTTCCTCGCTTCCATCCACCGCTTCCACCTGCCCTCCCGGCCGGAATTGAAACCCGGCGGCCACATCCCCTTCCAAGGCTACGAACAACTCCTCCACCGCCGTTTTGAGGAAGCCATCGATACCTTCCTGACTGCCCAATCGGAGCAGGGCCCCAGCGATGCCCTGAGCAGTTCCCTCGCCGCCGCCTATCACCGCCTCGCCTTCCAGACTTTGGCCGACCAGGTGCGCCGCAGTGTCAGGACGGTAAGGGGAAATCAATGGATGTTCCGTATGGGCCACCCCAAGGACCAGCCGCTGCGCTTCCGCCCGGAACTGCTCACCCCCGCCGCCGATGGCTCCTTCCCGATCCTGCGCGAACGTACTCCCGTGCGCATGGACCTGACGCATTCCGCCTGGAGCGATATCTTCTTCCTCGGCATGGACTTCCCGGAGGGCGCCCGCGTCCTCAATGTCTCGGTGGACCTCGGGGTCCATGGCCGCGACACCACCACCACGCCTCCCGTCAGCGCCTGGCTGCGCGTCATTGAAGAGCCCGTGCTCCGTCTTGTCAGTGTGGACCTGCAAGCCCGCGCCGATATCACCAACCTCGCCGAGGTGTTCGACTTCGCCAAAGACTACCTCGGTCTCCTCAAAGCCGCCGTCATCGCTTCCGGCCTCGTCCCTCCCGGCATTGAAGGCTCCGGCGCTTCCCTGACCGATCTGCTCGCGGAAATGCTCGGCCCCAACCGCGGTCTGGAACTGGTCTCCAGCGTCAACGACATCCCCAAAGGTTCCCGCCTCGCCGTTTCCACCAACCTGCTCGCCGCTCTCATCGGCGTCTGCATGCGCGCCACCGGCCAGGCCGAGTCCCTCACTGGCCCGCTCCTCGAAAGCGAGCGCCGCCTCATCCTCGCCCGGGCCCTGCTGGGTGAATGGATCGGCGGCTCCGGCGGCGGCTGGCAGGACAGCGGCGGTGTCTGGCCCGGCATCAAGCTCATCGAGGGCACCCCTGCCCAGCCCGGTGACCCGGAATACGGCATCTCCCGCGGCCGACTGATGCCGAAACACCACGTTTTCGACCGCCAGGAAATCCCCGACAGCGCCCGCCAGAAACTCCAGGACTCCCTTGTGCTCGTCCATGGCGGCATGGCTCAGAATGTCGGCCCCATCCTGGAAATGGTGACAGAGAAATACCTTTTAAGATCCGCCGCCGAGTGGACCGCCCGGCAGGAAGCCCTCGGGTTCCTTGATGAAATCGTCGGAGCCCTCGGCAAAGGCGACATCGCCAAAGTCGGAGCCGTCACCACCCGCAATTTCGAAGGTCCGATCCAGGCCATCATCCCGTGGGCCTCCACCCACTACACCGAGCGCCTCATCGAACAGGTCCGCGCCGAGTTTGGTCAGGATTTCCACGGCTTCTGGATGCTGGGCGGCATGTCAGGCGGCGGGATGGGTTTCATGTTCGAGCCATCGCGCAAAGCCGAGGCCCAGGAGCGGCTCCAGGCCATCATGTCAGCCACCAAGCACGATCTCCAGCATGCCCTGCCCTTCGCCATGGAGCCGGTCGTCTATGATTTCTCAATCAATGAAAATGGATCCTTCGCCGATCTCCTCGCCGGCCCGGACGCGCTGATGCCCTCCGGTTATTATTCCCTCACCATCCCCGATCTCGTCCGGCAGGACCGCCGCACCCTCTCCACCCAGCGCCGCGCCGAACTGGATAAATTTGGCGCCGCCTGCCGCACCCGTCCCGAGCTGCGCGGCATGGTGCAAACCCTCTTCGATGCCCTGCTCCCGCGCGGCAAATCAGATAGTGCCGCCGATGAAACCTTGAGCGCCCTGCTCGCCGAAAACGGATTCGACGCCGCCCAGCACGAACAAATCCGCGCCGACCTCCGCGATGGCCGCATCGGTCTCGCGCAAAACCGCCTCCCCGCCAACGCCACCATCGAAGACGTCCTTCCGGGTGACATCCAGGACGTCTCCCAGTTCAAATCTCAAATCTCAAATCTCAAATCCTCAGGCGAAGCCGCCCTGAAAGCCGGCAGCGTCGCCGTGATCACCCTCGCTGCCGGAGCCGGTTCCCGCTGGACCCAGGGCGCCGGGGTCTGCAAAGCCCTGCACCCCTTCGCCAAACTTGGGGGCCGGCATCGCACCTTCCTCGAAACCCACCTCGCCAAGAGCCGCCGCATTTCCAATCAATACGGCACGCCCATCCCCCATCTCTTCACCACCAGTTTCCTCACCCACCGCCCCACCCAGGACTTCCTGACCCAGCGCGCCCACTATCACTATCAGGGCCCGCTCCTGCTCAGCCCCGGCAAAAGCGTCGGCCTGCGCATGGTCCCCACCGAACGCGACCTCCGTTTCGCTTGGGAAGAAATGCCCCAGCAGATGCTCGACGAGCAACAACAAAAGGTCCGGGACAGCCTGCGCACCGCCCTGATCGGCTGGGCCACCGGCACCGGCGAAGCCAGCGACTACACCGACAACCTCCCGCTGCAGTGCCTGCACCCGGTCGGCCATTGGTACGAAGTTGCCAACCTCCTGCGCAACGGCACCCTGACCGAACTCCTCCTCCAGCGCCCGCAGCTGAAAACCCTGATGCTGCATAACATCGACACCCTCGGTGCCGATGTCGATCCCGCCATCCTCGGCCAGCACCTCGAAAGCGGCGCCGCCCTCACCTTTGAAGTCATCACCCGCCGCCTCGAGGACCGCGGCGGCGGCCTCGCCCGCGTCAACGGCCGCCCCCGGCTCGTCGAAGGCCTCGCCATGCCGCGCGAGGAAGCCGAATTCGCCCTGACCTATTACAACACCCTCACCACCTGGATCGACCTCGACCAGCTCCTCACAGCGTTTTCGCTCACCCGCGCCGACTTCGCGCCTGGGGCCGGCAGCGCTGAAAAAATCACCATCGCCATCCGGACCCTCGCGGCACGGATGCCGACCTATATCACGCTGAAGGAGGTCAAAAAGCGCTGGGGCCACGGCCAGGAGGATATCTTCCCCGTCACCCAGTTCGAAAAACTGTGGGGCGACATGTCCGCCCTGCCGGAGATCACCACCCAATTCCTCGTCGTCCCCCGCGCCCGCGGCCAGCAACTCAAAGACCAGGCCCAGCTCGACGGCTGGCTCCGCGACGGCTCCGCCGCGCATGTGGAGTCGTTGTGTGAGTGGAGCTGACCGGGGCAGCCGGCAGCGATGACGGGTTGAGGCTACTCTGGCAGCAGGCGCACCGCCCTACCGATAAACAGCGGCACGGAGGCCGGGATTTCGCCGCCCCCGGGGACGCGGAAGGGGCCTGACAAAACGCCATCCTTGAGAGGCTCGCCGCCAAGCGCAGTGACCAGGGCGTCGATGGCGGTGAGGTTGCCTTTGCGCTGCTGGCCACGGCCATCTTTGCGGCGGAATTCGTAAAAGACCAGCACCGCGACAGCGGCTTTTTCCCCTTCGGCCGCGCGCAGGGCGGCGGCGGCGCGATGGATCAGACCACCCAGGAGACTACCGGATGCGGCGGCACTGCGGCCGAGCACGGCTTCGCAAAGCCGCCCGATCCGCTGGGCCCACTGGGAACCGGGGCGGCTGCGTTTCAATTGATCCGAAATTTTTGGGCCGAAACCGCCATCCGACCAGGCTTCGATCACCACCGCCCCGCGGCCTTCCCGTCCGTTGACGACCCCGAGCAGATCGCAGCGCTGCGAACCTCCGGGCTGATCGTCGAGGCGCACCAGATAGCCGGGAATGCCCTGAACAAGGCGGAGCGGGCCCAGCCCGGAATGGGAAGCGAGGAGCGCCTGCAATTCGTCAGGAACCAGCGCTTTGCCGGGAACCCGGAAGAGCGCCCTGGCCAGTTCGAACTCCGCCTGTCCAGCTTCCCATGGGGCTGCTTCCGCAGGGGGCGGGGCTTCCTGAAGCCATTCGTCTGCGGACCCCAGGGTCTTGCCGGTCTTCCTGATCAATAGTTCACTCACGAGTTCACGTAATCATCCCGTAGCCGCCGCACACAAGCGGGATCAGGATGGATTCCGGATTTCCGCAGCCCCAAAATAAGGCTGCAGCGCCGGCGGCAGCGCAATACTCCCATCGGCTTGCTGGTAGGTTTCCACCAAGGCCACGAAGAGCCTCGCCAAGGCGGTGCCGGAACCATTCAGGGTGTGAGGGAAGAGGTTTTTCTTCGTTTCGGCATCCTTGTAGCGGAGCTTCATGCGGCGGGATTGATAGTCCCCGAAGTTCGAACAGCTGCTGACTTCCAGATAAGTGCCCTGCCCCGGAGCCCAGACCTCGATATCGTAGGTCTTGGCCGAGCCGAAACCGATATCTCCGGTGCAGAGTTCGATCACCCGGTAATGCAGGCCCAGCAGCTGCAGCACCCGCTCGGCATTGGCCGTGAGCTTTTCCAACTCTTCCATGCTGTCCTGAGGAAGGCAGATTTTGACCAGTTCAACCTTGTCGAACTGGTGCATCCGGATCAGTCCGCGGGTGCCCAGCCCAGCGCTCCCGGCTTCGCGGCGAAAACAGGGCGTGTAGGCGGCATAACAAATCGGCAGGACCGCCGGATCGACGATTTCCTCGCGGTGGAGATTGGTCACCGGCACTTCGGCGGTAGGCAGCAGATAGAGTCCATCCCGCTCGCAGGCATACAGTTGGTCTTCGAACTTGGGCAACTGACCGGTGCCGACCAGTGCCTCCGGCTTCACCAGCAGCGGCGGGGCGATTTCGGTATAACCATGCTGGGTGGTATGCAGATCCAGCAGGAAATTGATCAGGGCCCGCTCCAATCTTGCTCCAGCACCCCGGTAAACCACAAAAGCGCTGCCGGAGATTTTCACCCCCGCTTCGAAGTCCAGCATCTTCAATTCGGTGCCCAGCACCACATGGTCCTTCGGCGCGAAGGCCAGGACCGGTTTGGTGCCCCAGACCCGGACCTCCGGATTCTCCTCGGCGCTTGCACCGGCCGGACAGGCCTCGTGCGGCAGGTTGGGAATGCTGAGCAGCAGGGTTTCCTGACGGGCGTCGAGATCAGCTGCTTCCTTGTTCAAGGCATCGACCCGGTCCCCGATGGTGCGCATTTCGGCTTCGATGGGGGAAGTGTCCTGACCTTGTTTTTTGGCGAAACCGATCTCTTTGCTGACGCGGTTGCGTTCGCTTTGGAGTGCTTGCTTTTCGGTCTCGGCCTTGCGGCGGGATTCATCGAGGGAAAGCACTTCGTCCACTAACGTCCACACGTCGCCACCCCGTTGGCGCAACCGGGTGCGCACGGTTTCGGTCTGTTCCCTGATGAGTCTGATATCCAGCATAAGGAGGCGAAACTGCCGCTCCCCACGGGGTCCGGCAAGGCGGTTTTTCCTCAGAGTGGGACTTGGCCCCCTCGCCCGGATGTGCTACCGGCCGCCTTACTCGCTGCGCACGCCGGTTTCCGGCTGCAGCCAATATAGCACCGCCATCCGGGCC
>CAIZWU010000102.1 GCA_903936775.1 uncultured bacterium
CCCGAACCGCCTGACTTTTTCGGTGGCGGCGCAGGATGACGCCCCGCGACTGGCGGCGGCGCTGCCCGACCAAGCAGCTCCCACGGGACTTCCTTTTGAATACCGCCTGGCCGAGGGGAGTTTTGTGGATCCGGATCCGGGGTCGGTTTTGACGTATGCTGCGACCCGCGCCGACGGCAGCGCGCTGCCGGCCTGGCGGAGTTTTGTGGCCGGCACCGCCACGTTCCGGGGGATGCCGACCGCGGCGGAGACTTTGGAAATCAAAGTCACGGCGACGGACGGGAGCGCGGCGGCTTTGGCGGGGAGCGGCAGCTTCCGCCTCCAGGTGTCGGGCCTGCCCGTGGGAACGGATGGGGCGGTGGCCCTGCTGGAGGAAGGCAACTACACGTTTAAAGCGGCCGACTTTGGCTTTAGTGATCCGCTCGAATCAGTGGCGCAGCGCTTCACCGGCATCCGCATAACAACTATGCCGGATCTGGGAACCCTGACCTTGGACGGCAATGCGGTGGCGGCGGGGGACAGCGTGTCCATGATTCCCATTCCTGGCGTGGCTTGGACCGCGCAAACCAGTCTGCAAGGAGCTTGGGCCTTGGCGAACTCGGCAGATGGGGTCAATCTGGTGGCGGTGAACGCCAGCGGCCAGCTCGCCGTTTCTAGCAATTCTGGTGTCAGCTGGACGACCCGAGGGGCGGCCCGCCAGTACAGCGCAGTGGCCTCCTCCTCGGGCGGGTCGCGACTGGTGGCGGTGGTGGAAAATGGGCAAATCTACACTTCACAGGATTCGGGCTTCACTTGGGTGGCCCGGGAGCAAGTGCGGCAATGGTACGGCGTAGCTTCGTCCGCCGATGGCTCCAAGCTGGTAGCTTGCGACCGCGGCGCGGCGGGAGGACGGCTTTATACTTCGGTGGACTATGGCGTCACCTGGACGCCGCGGGAAACCTTCCGCTATTGGTCCGCAGTGGCTTCCTCTGCCGACGGGACCCGACTGGCGGCGGTGACCAACCATCCCAATTTTGTCGACTATGTCTATATATCCACGGACTCCGGGGTGACCTGGACTCCCCGTGGGACCACTGGCTCGCGCCGGGCGATCGCGAGTTCT
Organism: uncultured bacterium; assembly: GCA_903936775.1. Lineage (GTDB taxonomy): Bacteria > Verrucomicrobiota > Verrucomicrobiia > Verrucomicrobiales > V1-33 > CAIZWU01. The sequence goes on from CAIZWU010000102.1 coordinate 1,103, forward strand.
GCGGATGGAGCGCGCTTGGTGACGGTGGAAAACGGGCGGATGTCGCTCTCTGCGGACGGGGGCGCGACCTGGAGGCATCGGGATGGCACCTATTATTGGAAGGCGGTGGCGAGTTCTGCGGATGGGCTGCGCCTGGTGGCGGCGGAACATTCGGGGGGGCGGATTTACGTTTCGGCGGATGGCGGAGCGACGTGGATTCCGCGGGAAACCGGGCGCAATTGGCTGGCGGTGGCTTCCTCAGCGGACGGGCAGAAACTATGGGCGGGGGCGGAAAATTCGCCGGTTTACGCTTCGGTGCCCAGCGCGCCGCGACTGGTCTACACCCCGCCGCCGGACGGGGTGGGCGCGCCCTTCAGCACCTTCCGCTTTCAAGTCGAAGACAGCGGCCCAGCGGGGGCGAATCGCGATCCGGCGCCAAAACTCCTGGCCTTGAACGTGGCCAACCTCAACGATGCGCCTACGGCGGGGCCGCCGCTGGACCCCCAGACCGCGCTGAAGGGACTGCCCTTTGCGTGGGTGCTGCCTGCGGAAAGTTTTGCCGACGTCGACGCGGGGAACGTCTTCAGCTTTGCGGTAAGGCAGATCGATGGCCGGGCCCTCCCTAACTGGCTGGCCTTTGACCCGGCGACGCGGCGCTTCAGCGGCCAACCAGGCTCGGCGGACACTGGAACGGTGGAATTGCTCGTGACCGCCACCGACAATGGCCAGCCGCCAGCCAGTGCCACTAACGGTTTCCGCCTGACCGTGCCCAGCGATGCCCCGGTAGGAACCGACGGCCAGGCCACCTTGGACGAGGACGACCGCTACGCCTTCAGCGCGGCAGATTTTGGGTTTCGCGATCTCGGCGACAGCCCGGCCAACCGCTTCAGCCAGCTCAAACTGCTGAGCACCCCGGCCGCAGGCAGCTTGAAGGTCGACGGGATAGCCCTGGGAGCGGGCGAGTGGGTCCGCATGGTGCCGGATGCGCGGATGGTGTGGACGCCCCGCGACAGCGCCCGGCCCTGGTCCAGCCTGGCTTCCTCAGCGGACGGCGTGAAGCTGGCGGCGGTGGCGACGCAGACCTTTTCAGGGGGGCCCGGCCAAATTTACACGTCGGCGGACTCCGGGGAAACCTGGACCGCGCGCGGCACGGCGCGCAATTGGTACCAGATCGCCTCCTCGGCAGATGGGAGCAAGCTGGTGGCTTCGGTGCTGGAAGGCCTGCTCTACACGTCTGTCGATTCCGGGGCGACCTGGGTGGCGCGCTCCAGCGGCAGCCGGGATTGGATCGGCCTCGCTTCCTCGGCGGACGGGACCCGCTTGGCGGGCGTCGCCTACAGTTCGTTACCGAGCAATATTTATCTTTCCGTGAACGGGGGCGCCACCTGGGCGAGCAAGGGACCGGAGCGCTATTGGCAAGCGGTGACCTGCTCCGCCGACGGAACCAGGCTGCTGGCCTGCACCTACGAGGGACCACTCTACACCTCCAGCGACAGCGGGGCCACCTGGACGCCCCGGGAAACCAACCGCCGCTGGAGATCCGTCGCCTCCTCGGCAGACGGCTGGAAATTGGTCGCCGCGGTCTCGGGCGGGCAAATCTACACGTCCTCCGACGGCGGTGCCAACTGGGTCGCCCGCGACTCCCCCCGCAGTTGGAGCGCGGTGGTTTCCTCGGCCGACGGCCTGCGCCTGGCTGCCACTGTCTCCGGCGGGCGCCTCTACACCTCCATCGATGCCGGGGTGAGCTGGACGCCCTGCGAAAGCGCCCGGAACTGGAGCGACCTCGCCACTTCCGACGACGGCTTGAAGTTAGCGGCCGCCGTCGACAACAGCAAACTCTACACCTCCACCGCTGCCCTGCCCCAGCTGGTCTTCCAGCCAGCCGCCCAGGGTTTTGGCCAACCCTACGCCAGCTTCGGCTTCCAAGTCGGCGACGACGGGGTCGAGGGCAGCACCGCCGCCGTGGCGCCCAACACGTTTTCCCTCTTCGTCAACGCCGTGAACGATGCCCCAACCGCGGCTGCGGTGCTGCCGGACCGCTACGCCACCGAGCGCAGCGCCTTCAGCGCGACCTTGGCCGCCAACAGCTTTGTCGATCCGGACAACGACACCGTCCTGACCTATTCCGCGAGCATGGGCGATGGCTCGCCGCTGCCTGCTTGGCTCACTTTTGCCCCGGCCGCGCGCACTTTTTCGGGGACGCCCGGGATTCGCGACACCGGCGCCTTTGCCATCAAAGTGACGGCCCACGACCAAGGGCAGCCGCCGCTTTCGGCCAGCAGCACCTTTTTGCTCATGGTCGCCAACGTGGACGGCCCGCCCGTGGGCGCAGGGGGATCGGCCACCCTGGCACCGGATTCAAGCTACGAATTCCAGGCGGCAGATTTCGGCTTCTCCGACCCCACCGATTTCCCGCCCAACGCCTTTACCCGGGTGAAATTGAGCACCCTGCCGGTGGCGGGCAGCCTCCGCATCGACGGCGCTCCCGCCGCCGTCGGCGCCTTCGCCAGCCTCGTCCCAAGCCCTGCGGGAAGCACTTGGATCCCCCGCGCCACGGTCCAAAATTGGCTGGCGATCGCCTCCTCCGCTGACGGGATGAGCTTGGGGGCCGTGGTCAATGGCGGGAAAATCTACACCTCCGCCGATGCCGGCCTCACCTGGACCGCCCGCGACGGCAACCGCGCTTGGTATTCCATCACCTCCTCCGCCGATGGCCTGCGCCTCGCGGCCGTCGTGCAAAACGGGCAACTCTACACTTCCTCCGATGCCGGGGCGACCTGGACCGCCCGGGAGGTCAACCGGAATTGGCGCACCATCACTTCCTCGGCCGATGGCCTGCGGCTGGCGGCCATTGTGAATAACGGGCAAATCTACACCTCGGCCGACGCCGGCGCCACTTGGACCGCCCGGGAAACCGTCCGCGCCTGGTATTCCATCGCCTCGTCCGCCGACGGCTTAAAACTGCTCGCCGCCGTACAAAACGGGCCGCTCTATACCTCGTTGGACGCCGGGGCCACCTGGACCCCTCGCGACAGCTTCCGCAACTGGCGGACCGTGGCTTCCTCCGCGGACGGCGCCAAGTTAGCCGCCAGCGTCAACGGCGGGCAAATCTACCTCTCCAACGACAGCGGCCTGACCTGGACCGCCCGCGAGGCCAGCCGCAACTGGTATAGCATCAGCACTTCCGCCGACGGCAGCCGACTCGCGGCAGTGGTTTCTTCCGGGCAAATCTACACTTCCAGCGATTCCGGCGCGACCTGGCGACCACGGGATTCCGCGCGGAACTGGCGCGCCATCGCTTCGTCAGCCGATGGAAACCGCCTCACCGCGGTCGTCATCGGAGACCGACCCTACACGTCCGGCCCAACTCCGGCCCAGGCGCTGACCTACACCCCAGCCGAGGGTGGCCTCGGCGCGCCCTACGCCAGTTTTACCTACCAAGTGGAAGACGACGGCGGCCCCACCGCCAATCTGGACCTCACGCCGCGAACTTTTACCCTCAACGTGGCCGCGCTCTCGCCCTTCGCCCAGTGGGCCGCCCAGCACGCGCTTCCCGCGGACCCAGCAGCCGCTAACGGGGCCCACCTGCTCGACTTCGCCTTCGGGCTGGACCCCGCAGGCACCGGCCGCAACGAAATCGTCGTCGGGCCCGGCGGAATCAGCCAGCGGGGTCGGCCCGCGCTGCGGGCGCCCAACTCTCCAGCGGACTCTGTTTTCCACGCCCGCTTTGGGCGCCTCAAGGGTTCCGGCCTCATCTACAGCGTGGAATTCAGCGCCGACCTCGCCCAATGGCAGGCGGGCCGCGCCGCACCCGCGGTCCTGTCCGACGATGGCTTGCTGGAAGCCTGCGAGGTGCCCTTCCCAGCCCAACTGGACGGAGGACAGCCGCCGCAGTTCTTCCGCGTGGTGGTGCGGATGCCTTGATCGCTCAAGAAAACAGCGTCGGCGCGCGCATTTGGGCTTTTCCAGCCCCCCTCTCTCCCCGGTCACGGACCCGCCCATGACGCCACCCGCGAAAAGCAAATCCCTTTCAGATAGGAACGCTCCTGGCGGCATCTGGATACCTGCCAGTTTGCAACCATCATGACGGCCCGGGTGCCACGCCTGCTGGTCAAAAGCGGACGCACCGTGACGACCCGCGTGCCATGGGCGGCGCCGCGCAGGCGCTTCACCCTGAGCTTTGAGGCGCATGTCATTGCCCTGCTCCAGCACTGCCGCACGGTGAGGGGGGGAGGCCCGTCTGGCCCGGATCACGGAGAACGCGGCAGATGGCGTGATGCGCCGGGCGGTGGAGCGCGGGCTGCTGCGCCGCCAACTCCAGCCCCCTGCGCTCCTTGGATTTGACGAACCGGAGCGTAGCGGAGATAAGACCGCCAGAGGCGGGCCCGAAGGGTGCGCGGAGCGAATCAAAAGGCGATCCGCAAGGGCACCGCTACGCGCCTATCCTGACGGATGTGGAAAATGGCTGCATGATTGATCTGGTGGAGGAGCGCACGAAGGAGACGGCGCTGCACCCGCTCGGAAAATTACCCGAAGGCAGCACCGGCAGCATTCAGGCAGTCGCCATGGATAGGTGGCCCGCCTACCTCGGAGCGGTGGCGCAAGCCCTGCCGGAGGCCGCCATCGTCTTCGACAAATTGCTTTCGCTGCGCTCCACCCTCCGGGCAGCCTCCGCGGGGTGTCTCCCTGCGGTCGGCTCCATGTCATCAAACACCTCAACGAGGCGGCAGATAAAATCCGTCGTCAGGAACACCGGCAACTCAGCGCCGCCGGCAACCACACCCTAACTGACACCAAATATCTCTGGCGGCAGCGGCGGGAAAATTTGTGCCAGCGGGCCGCAGCGGAATTCCGCAGCCTGTTGGGCGAGGATCTGCAGACAGGCACCGCGTGGGCGCTGAAGGAGAACTTCCGCAGGTTTTGGAAATACACTTCCGTGGCCTGGGCACTCAAGTTCCTCTGGGGCTGGGTGGAGACCGCGCGGGCCACGGAGCTTACCCCGCTGGTCAACACGGCGGAGATGATCGACAAACACGCCGCCCATGGGCTTCCCAAATCCGCATCCTTCCGCAACGGGGCTCTCTTCTTTCTCGGAAAGTTAGATCTTAACCCAGCGTAATCCCCCCGTTCATTCGCGTTGCGCCAAAACTCGAAACCGCCCGCGAGCGCCGTAGAATCGCCCGCCAGGCTACCCCCACCACAACAAACCAAACCACAAACCATCCCCGCCGCAGCTTGATGCCCACCAGGTTTCCGCACATTCACGCTGAACCAGGACAAACAACCAACAAAAATAAATGTTACCCCCGCCACGCCGGCTTGTTCCCGTTCGCAACGATGACCGCGTTTCAGGTTTTCGACGATACACCCAGCGCCGAGGTCGCGTTTCTCCCTCCTGCAACCTGCTGATTTTCTCAATTCCCAATAGGCACCCTAACTCAGCACCCCATTAAGACCCACTTTTATGAAACGACTCTCACTCCATTGCCGCCCCGCTCTACTTACCCTCGCTGCCGGATGCTTCATGGCGGATATTGCCCTGGCGAAACCTGCCGGGGACGTGACCGATAAAGTCAACGCGGCGGTAAAGGACGAGAGTCTTTCGATTTCTGCCTCGAATGAAATGTTTGGGGACACGGCTCCAGGGGTGCCAAAGAAGCTCTGGGTGGAATACCAGGCTGGGGATGAGAAGCTGAGCAAGGAGGCGGAAGAAGGCGGGCGGGTTCACATTTCGGCTCCGGCAGGCAGGAAGCTGGTGATCCTGAAGGCCGTTTATGGCCCTGCGGATGGCTCCACCCCGGCGCATGCAGCACTGCTTACGGACCATCCCGGCGAGGTGCTAGACACGCTACCGGGATTCAAAGTGGAGCATGTGCTCGAGGCCGACGCCCCGACGCAGGGCTCATGGATTTGTATGGCCAATGATCCGAAAGGACGTCTGCTGCTGGGCGGACAGAGCGGGCAACCGATTACGAGGGTGACGCTTCAGAACGGAAAAAGCACCCACCAGGAAGTCCTGAAAATCCCGGTCACGGAAACCATGGGCATGCTGTTTGTGGACAACGTGCTCTATTTGAACGGAAGCGGCAGCAAAGGCTTTGGACTTTACCGCTGCAAGGATACCAAGGGGAATGACAGCTACGATGACGTGGAGTTTCTGCGCCCATGGGAGGGCGGTTCCGGTGAACACGGCGCACACGGGATGGTGCTGGGTTCTGATAGGAGTCTGTACGTGGTCTGCGGAAACTTCACCGCTATTCCCGGGGACCTTGCCCCCAGCTCGCCGCACCGGAACTACGGGGATGATCTTGCGCTCAAGCGGATGGAGGACGGCAATGGATTCGGCGCAGGAGCCAAGCCGCCCGGCGGGTATGTGCTGCGCATGGATCTCGACGGAAAAAACGCGGAACTGTGGTCATCAGGGCAGCGCAACAACTACGACATCGCGTTCAATACCGATGGCGAATTGTTCGGATTCGACAGCGACATGGAGTGGGACTGGGGCACCCCATGGTATCGTCCGGTGAGGGCCTTTCATGCCGTGCGCGGCGGGGATCACGGGTATCGCGAGGGCAGTGCGAAGTGGCCGGAGTATTATGCCGACAGTTTGCCTGCGACGGTAAATATCGGCATCGGTTGTCCCACGGGTGTCGTCTTTGGCACGGGCGCCAAGTTTCCCGCCAAATACCAGAAAGCCTTCTACATCTGCGACTGGACCTACGGCCGCCTCATCGCCGTTCACCAGACGCCGAAGGGGGCGACCTACACAGGCTCATGGGAGAATTTCGTCGTACCCAAGTCACTGAAGACCAAATCCGGCAAGGTTCCGCTGAATCTGACGGATGTCCTGATCGGGGCCGATGGAGCCATGTATTTCACCGTGGGCGGACGGGGCACGCAGGCGAATCTTTTCCGCGTGACCTACACGGGAAGCGAGCCCGCAACCCCGCTGACGGCACCGGCGCTGCTGGAGCAGGCAGGCCGCGGGGCGCGCGAGTTGCGCCGCGAACTGGAAGGGTTCAACGTGAAACCGGACGCGGGTGCCGTGGCGTTTGCATGGCCGCACCTGGCCAGCCCGGACCGCTCCATCCGCTACGCCGCACGATTGGCGGTCGAGCGGAATCCGGTGGTGGAGTGGCAAGCGAAAGCCCTGGAGGAGAAGCAACCGGACGCCGCCTTCACCGCACTGTTGGGCCTCGCACGGGTGGGTGCTTCCGACACACAGCCTGCGATCATCAAATCGCTGGCCGCTTTCCCCTTTGCATCTCTAACAGAAGAGCAGACGCTCGACAAGCTGCGGGTGATGCAGGTGTCCTTCGCGCGTCAGGGGACACCGCAGGGCGGGATGGCCCGTGCGATTTTGGCTGGGGTCGACCCGCTCTATCCTGCAAAGAGCGAATCTGTGAATCGTGAGCTTTGCCAGATCCTGCTCGCCCTTGACGCACCTGGCGCGGTGTCCCGCACGGTGGCGCTGCTGCGCGCCGCGATTACTCAGGAGGAACAACTCACCTATGTGACCGCACTCCGGAATATCAAAACCGGGTGGACTGAAAATCTGCGCCGCGACTACCTCGCGTGGTGGAATGGAGCACGGTCGAAGCAGCATCCTCTGCCGGTGATGAAGTGGTTCACCGACGCAGGCGTCAATTTCAACAACGGCGCCAGTTTCGATGGGTTTGTCAGGAATGCGTTGGAGGAGGTGAAGGCTTCGATGTCGCCCGCAGAACTCGCCGCAATGGGTGATCTAACGAAAGTACAGACGGCCATCGCAACGCCGGCCAAGCCCCGGGCGTTCGTGAAGGAATGGAGTGCCGCAGAGCTGCAGCCGCTGCTGGATCAAGTGGGCAAGGGACGCGACTTCGCCCGCGGCAGAGCGGCGTTCACCTCGGCGCAATGCATCCTTTGCCACCGCTACGGCGACCAGGGCGGAGCCGCCGGACCCGACCTCACGAATGTGGCCACCCGCTTCAAGCGACAGGACCTGCTGGAGTCCATCACGGAGCCTTCAAAGGTGCTCTCCGAGCAGTATATGATGACCATTTTCACGATGAAGGACGGCACCGTCACCGCCGGGCGCATCAGTCAGGAAAACGCGGACACCGTCGTGGTGATGACCAATCCCTTCGACACCTCCACGACCGTGATGGTTTCCAAAGCCGATGTCAAATCCCGGGAGCTGTCCAAAGTGTCGCTGATGCCGCCGGGCCTGTTCAACACATTCAAAGAGGACGAAATCCTCGACCTGCTCGCCTACATCGAATCCATGGGCGACGGGAAGCACCCCAATTTCAGCAAGTAGAGCATTGGCTGAATCCATATTCCAACGCTTCGAAGAGCATGCAAACCAGCCTCGCCAGCATTGGATTTTCATTTCTCGCAGCGGCGACGCTCCTCATGCCGGCGCGGGCGGCAGACCCCGCGAGGGAAGCAGACGATAAGCTGCTGGCGGAGATCGAGCCACGGCTCAAAGCGGTCTATGAAACAGACGAGTTCCGGATGCGAGGATTCTCCGCCACCTGGTTGCCGGACAGCTCGGGCTATCTGAAGCTGGAGACGCCGGACGGTTCGCCCGGACCGGAGATCGCCCGCTATGGACCTGCCAGCGGCAAACGCACGGTGGTCGCCGGTGAGAAACTCGTCGTGCCCGGCAAGTCCGAGCGGCTGAAGATCCACGGGTTCGTCTGCTCGCCGACGGGCAAGCGGCTTCTTCTCCACACGGATGAGGCCGGTGGAGCCGACTGCTGGGTTTATGAGACGGAGTCCGGGGATTTGCATCCGGTGAAAGCGGGTAACGGCGTGGGGTTCGATGCGAACGCGTTTTCGCCGGATGAGGGCAGGCTGTTAGGTTCGCGCAGCGCGGAGTTGGTCGTGTTCGACCTCGCCAGCGGCCGGATAACTCAGGTGACCGAGGACAGCGATTCCTACGCGATCGCCAACAGCGGAGCCACCTGGAGTCCCGATGGAAAATGGATCGCCTATGTTCGCTCCGACTACTTTGTCTATCCCAACCGCGACCACGGCCTCAGCGAAGGCAAGGGCACCGGGCTTCACGTGCAGATGCTCATTGTCCGCTATCTGCTCGACCACCTGCCAGCAGGACCGCGCTGAATTCCAAAGATGAAAAAGATGAAACGAATCCTTGGCAGCCTGTTCCTCGCCGTATGGATGACAGGGTCCGCCATCGGAGCAGAGCAGTGGGAAGTGTTTGAGACCTCCTACGAGAGCGCGAAAGCCTATCCCAACGCGTTTAGTGACGTGGAGGTGGATGTCATCTTCAAGCAAGGCGGCCACCAGTGGAAGGTTCCGGCCTTCTGGGCCGGAAACAAGAAGTGGACGGTTCGCTTCGCGCCGCCTTTGCAGGGGAAATTCACCTACCGCGTGGAATGCACCGACAAAGCCAACCCCGGCCTCAACAGAAAAGAGCAGACCCTCTCCGTTGAGGCCTACGCGGGCACCAACCCCCTGCTCAAGCACGGGCCATTGCGTGTTTCGGCAAACAAACGCCACTTCGAGCACACCGACGGCACGCCGTTTTTCTGGTTGGGCGACACGTGGTGGAAGGGACTGTGCCAACGTCTGCCCTGGGAGGGTTTTCAAGAGTTGACCGCCGACCGAAAAAGGAAGGGCTTCACCGTGGTCCAAATCGTCTGTGGCACCTACCCGGACGAACCAGGACTGCTGCAGCCGAGTTGGGAAAACGAAGGCGGGATGCCCTACCTGAAAAAAGATTTCAGTGAAATGAATCCGAGGTATTTCACCTACGCCGACCGCCGCTTCAAACGCCTCGTCGAGGCCGGGATCGTTCCCGCCATCGTCGGAGGATGGGGACGTGCGGTCAACTTGAGCGCCGTCGGGCTGCCGGGCTACAAGCGTCATTTCCGCAACCTGATCGCGCGCTATGGAGCCTATCCCGTGATTTGGATTCTGGGTGGTGAAACCGAAAAGGGACAAGGGCAGTGGCATGAACTGGCACAGTATGTGAAGTCAATTGAGCCTTACGGACGGCTATTCGTGAATCACTCCAGTCATCTTCGTCAGGCACTGGAGGGCTCCGACATGTTCGATTTCGACATGGACGCGACCGGGCACAACTCCTGGAACACGGTGAACGAAATTCTCGGGAAGACCAGGCAGTCCTTGAAAAACGAGCCCCTAAAGCCATTCGTGAGCGGCGAATCCTGCTACGAGCTTCACATGCAGGAGAACCCCGCCTACCTCCAACGTTACCAATTTTGGGCGCTGATGCTCGCTGGTGCTGCCGGACATACCTATGGCGCAGCGGGCATCTGGCACATGGCGACACCGGCAGCACATGGCAACTGGGGCGGCTGGGACGGCCAGCCTTATGACCTGACGACGTGGAACGAAGGCATGAATTTCCCCGGCTCGGCGCAGCTTGGTCACGCCAAAGCACTCCTTGAAACACTGCCCTGGCAACAGTTCCACGAGCATCCCGAATGGGTCCCGAAGGACGTTTTCGCCGCCGGGATTCCCCGCAAAATCCGGGTGATCTATCAGCCGAATCGTGGCGTCTATCAGTGGGATGGCATTGCCGTAAACAACATCGAACCCGGCACCTATTCCGCATTCTATTTCGACCCCGTGTCCGGACGACGCTACGACCTCGGCGTCCACACCCTGTCCGGCACGTGGCAGTCGCCAAACGTGCCCTCTCCGCAGGACTGGGTACTCGTGATGCAGGCACAGGAACGGGGTGGAATCGTCACGCTCCCCACGATCAAAGTTGGCGGGCGGTGCTCCGGGCAGCTGCAGCCGGCTGGCGCGGTGTTCACCCGGAAGACCGGTGCAGAATGGCTGACTATCAAAGCCGACGGCAGCTATGCGGGAACGCCGGGCGAGACGAACACAGGGCGAAACTCATTTCTTGTCTCCATCAAAAAGCCGGACCGGACCGAGTCCCTGATGGAAGTGACGATAAACGTGCTTGGCGCCGGCGGCGAAGTCTTCATTGAGAGTTTTGGCGGCTTTAAGGGAAACCAAAACGCGACCCAATTCAAAACCGGACTGAACGTAGCCCACGATGGCAATGTCCATGGCTGGGCCGGCTCAGGCGCTGGCACCATGCATGCCGTGGACCGCTCGTTCAAGGGCGGTGAAGTCACGCCTTCCGACTGGGCCATCATGATCTTTGAAGACAACGTCATCACGTCCAACGTGATGGCCGCGAATGTGGCTGGGACTTCCTACCGCGTGAGCTTTGAGACCAGTGCCGCCGTGTACTCAGCGATGAATCCGGATCAAGCGACGAAAGCCGGCGACGCCCTGCTCATCGAGGTGCTGCGGGCCGACAATAGCGTGCTGGCCAGCATTATAAATACCCCCGGCGCATGGGCGGGCAAGATGACGTTCACACCGGCGGGCTTCCCATTCAAAGGCGATGGCTCGGGCGATGTCCGCATCCGCATCGGGCCTGACAAAACAATGAACTGCGGGCGCTTCCTCGGGGCAATCGACCATATCACGGTGAGGGAAATAAAATGAAACGCACTTGTCTCCCATTCCTCGGTTTTGTTCTCGGATTCATCTCCCTGCCATTGCGTGCGCAAGATCCAGCTGCCGGTTCGGTCCGGCTGGTGATGGATGCGGACACTGGGATTTCGATTTGTGAAGGATTTGACGCCGAATTACTCTACGAGGTCCCGAAATCCCAAGGCTCCTGGGTCGCGATGGCATTCGATCCCAAGGGCCGTCTCATCGTCTCTGATCAAGACGACAAGGGAGTCTTCCGCGTTTCACTACCCTCAGCAGATGAGGCCATCAAGGTCGAGAGCCTACTAGGTTTTCCGTATGATCCGGTGGACTGGGGGACGCGCAAAGTCGGCGGTGCCTATGGCTTTCTCTACGCTTTCGACAGCCTCTACATGTCGAATATGCGGGGCTTCTATCGCATCCGGGACACGGATGGGGACGGCCAGTTTGATGAGTTCAAACTGCTGCAGAAACTGGACATGGGCTACGAGCACTCGGCACACTCCATCATCCAGACTGCCGACGGCAAGGGACTGTATTTGGTGAGCGGAAATTTCACCCGCGTGCCCAAGGGGACGACTTCCGCGCAGCCGCCGGTGTGGCAGGAGGATACGCTCTTACCCGTCATTCCAGATCCGATGGGACACGCGGTGGGGCTCAAGGCACCGGGCGGCTGGATCTGCCGCATCTCGCCTGACGGCACGGACTGGAAAATGATCGCCTCCGGTTTCCGCAATGCGGTGGACATCGCACTGAATCGCGAAGGCGAACTCTTCACTTATGATTCCGACATGGAGTTTGATGTCGGCGCCCCGTGGTATCGGCCCACGCGCATCAATCATGTCACCAACGGTGCGGAGTTTGGCTGGCGTGCGAACACGGGCGTGTGGCTCGATTATTTTGCCGATAGCCTCGGCCCGGTGCTGGATATGGGACCGGGATCGCCCACCGCTATCGGCTTTGGCCACCACTCCAATTTCCCTGCAGAGTTTCAAGACAAGCTCTTTGTCAGCGATTGGACCTTTGGCACGGTTTACACTGTGGAAATGCAGGAGCGCGGCTCCACTTATACTGGCACGAAGACGGAGTTCCTTCACGGCAGTCCGCTGAACATCGCGGCCATGCGCTTCGGCCCGGATGGTGCCCTGTATTTTGTCACCGGTGGGCGCACGACCGCATCCCGTCTTTATCGAATCCGCTACACGGGAGAGAAAACGGCGGGGACTCCGAAGACTCTGCTGGCCAACAGCGAACTCCGGGCATTGCGCCACTCGCTGGAGAAACTGCACGTACGCAGCGAATCCGGAGCTGATGCGGTGGAAAAAGCCTGGCCGCACCTGGCGCACGCGGATCGAAACATCCGCTACGCAGCCCGCATTGCCATCGAATGTCAGGATTCCGCCCTCTGGCGCGGGCAGGTCTTCGCGGAGAGCAATCCACGGACCGTGATCCATGCGAGCATTGCCTTGTGCCGGCACGGCGATAAATCCCTGTCCGGGCGGCTGCTCGACAAACTCGGTGAGCTGTCATTTGACACTCTTGAGAAGGAAGACCAACTGGCCCTGCTCCGTGCCTATGCGCTCTGTTTCGTGCGCATGGAGCAGCCCGCGGGAGAAAAAGCGGCGGCTGTGATCGCGAAGCTGGATGCGCATTATCCGTCGAAGTACGACACCGTGAACGCCGAGCTTTGTCGCGTGCTCGCTTCGCTCGATGCTCCCACGCTTGTGGGCAAGACCATCGCGCTGATGAAATCCACCCGGGTCGCGACGGCTGACTACGACAAGGAGATGCTCGGCCGGCATGAGTATGGCGGAGCGATCCTCAAGATGATGGCCAATACACCTAACACTCGCAACATCCACTACGCATACTGCCTGAGGCGGGTGCGGAGCGGATGGACGATTGAAGACCGGAAATATTTCTTTGGCTGGCTGAACGAGTCCCTCGCAAAAGATGGCGGCAAGAGCTTCGCCGGATACATCCGGGCCATTCGCAGGGATGCCATCGCGCAACTGGAGACCAAGGATGTTGAGCGGATGGCCGGATTGCTGGGTGACTTTCCTTCGGTGGATCTTTCAAAACTGCCCAAGACCAAGGGCCCGCCCGGAGCATGGACCGTGGACACCGCGATGAAGCTTTTTACCACGGAACTTCGCGGCAGGGATTTCGAGAACGGCAAACAAATGTTCTCTGCCGGATTGTGTTTCGCCTGCCATCGCTTCGGCGGTGAAGGGGGGGTTACCGGCCCCGATCTCGGCTCCCTGGGCCGTCGCTTTTCCATCAGGGACATTCTCGTTGCCATCTGCGAACCCAGCGCGTCCATTTCGGAGCAGTATATGGCCAGCACCGTCAAACTCAAAGACGGCGGCATGCTCTATGGCCGCCTCATCATCCGGAACGACAAGGAAGTCGGGGTGGCTTCGAATCCTTTTGATTTGAACCAGATCACCAAAGCTCCGGCGGACAGTTTGGACAGCATGGAGTTCTCCAACATATCCATAATGCCCCCGGGAATGATCTCAGGAATGAACCGTGACGAATTAATGAACCTCATGGCTTATCTTCTCTCCGGCGGAGATTCGCAGCACAAGGTATTCAAAAAGGAATAATCACCCACGAGAGGTGAAGATCTGAAAACAGATGGGCATCCATGTCCGCACCTGCCGGAGCGACGTCCTTCCCCATCCCGCCCCCGCCTTCCCATAACCCCGCCTTGCCATTCTCCCCGGCCTCAGACAGACTGTCGCACATGGATGCCACGGTTCTCATCGTAGACGACGAAAAACACACCCGCGAGGGACTCCGCCAGGCCCTCGAAGACGACTTCGATGTCTACATCGCCGCCGACCGCGCCGAGGCCATGGAGTTGCTCAAAAACGAGCGCATCGACGTCATGCTCACCGACCTCCGGCTCGGCGCCGACGACGGCATGCAGCTCATCGAGGCCGCCGTGGCGCTCCCCCAAGCCCCCGTGGTCATCATGATGACCGCCTACGGCAGCGTCGACACCGCCGTCGAAGCCATGAAGCGCGGCGCCTGGCACTTCGTCACTAAACCCCTCAACCTCGAAGCCCTCGACCTCCTCATCAAACGAGCCCTGCGCAGCCGCAAGCTGGAGCAGGAAAATACCTCTCTGAAGCGCCAAGTCGAAGACCGCTTCGCCATCGACCGCATTTTGGGAAAATCCCTCCCCATGCAGCGCGTCTTCGAAACCATCACCCAAGTGTCCCCCACCCGCGCCACCGTCCTCATCGAAGGCGAAAGCGGCACCGGCAAAGAACTCGTCGCCCACGCCATCCACAACCTCAGCGGCCGCCCCAAGGCGAAGCTGGTCATCGTCCACTGCGCCGCCCTCAGCCCCCAACTCCTCGAAAGCGAACTCTTCGGCCACGAAAAAGGCTCCTTCACGGGTGCCATGGAACGCCGCATCGGACGGTTCGAACAAGCCAACGGAGGCACGCTCTTCCTCGATGAATTGGGCGAAATCGACGCCTCCATCCAAGTCAAACTCCTCCGCGCCCTCGGCGAACGCACCATCGAACGCGTCGGCGGCAATACCACCATCAAAGTCGACGTCCGCGTCGTCGCCGCCACCAACAAAGACCTCGCCGGCCTCGTCGCCGACGGCAAATTCCGCGAAGACCTCTACTTCCGCCTCAATGTGGTCAGCATCCACATGCCCCCGCTGCGGGAGCGCAAGGAGGACATCCCCACTCTCGCCAACGCTTTTCTGCGCGAACTGGCCAAGGAAAACAACAAACCGATGCGCGAAATCGGCCCCGAGGCCATGCAGGCCCTGATGGCCTACAACTGGCCGGGAAACGTGCGGGAACTGCGCACCGCCATCGAACACGGCATCGTCATGGGCACCGGAGCCCGGATGCTGGTACGGCACCTTCCCGCCACGCTGCGAGGCGAAGCCCCGGCTCCCACCATGCACCGCCCGGGACGCCCTGCGCCTGCGGGAATGCCCCTGCCCAGTGCCGCCGCCGTTTTGCCCCCGGATCTTTCGATCGGGAAAATGGAAATCCGTTTTATCCTCGAAGCCCTCCAGCGTACCCGCCAGAACCGCAGCGAGGCCGCTAAACTGCTGGGGATTTCCCGCCGCACCCTGCAACGCAAGCTCAAGGAACTCAAACTTGCGGATGGCGACAACGAGGGTGAAGGCAGCGACTGAGCTGACGGACTCCTCCGCCAGCGGGTCGGAAGGTGAACGGGGAAGCATGACGATGCTGCCCCATTGAAATGATTGCGCTAAGCAGCCGCAGGTGCATACTGCGCGTTCCCGCCCTTGGGCCTGCCTCTTTTTCCTCACATATCTTACTGCATGGCTACTACTGAAATCACTGCCGCCCCTCAGGAATTAGATGCCGGGATGATGGTCCGGAGGGCTTTGTTCCTCGTGCTGCTGGCCGGATTGACGGCCTACTTTCTGGGGCTGGACTTCAAGGGACTTTCCACCCCGAAAGGGATGGAACAAGCAGTGATCTCCCGCGAAATCGCCAAGGGGAATGGTTTTATCACCACCGTGCAGAAACCCTTGGAATGGAAGCAGTTGGAAAAACGGGCGAAGGATTTGCTGGGGCCGGGAACCACCCTTGACCTGAAGGCGACCCCAGACACCTACCACTCCCCGCTGAATCCCCTGGTGAACAGCTTGGTGCTGGGCATGGCCAAAGAGACGTGGAAACTGGGAGACAAACAGTCGGTGTATACCCCTGACGTCCTGATTGCCGGCACCGCGATGGTGCTGCTGCTGGCCTCCATCGGAATCACTTACCTGCTGGTTTCGAGGATTTTTGATGCCCGGATCGGAGGGGTGACGGCCCTGCTGCTGCTGCTCTGTGAACTGCTGTGGAAGTTTTCCCAGACAGGTTTGCCGCAAATGCTGATGTTGTTCCTGTTCAGCTTCGGGACCTACTTTTTATACAAGGCGGTGGAAAATGAAGCCCAGGGCCGCAGTTCCCTGCTCTGGCTGGCTCTGACCGGTGGATTTTTTGGACTCTTGGCGTTGGCGCACTGGCTGACGCTATGGGTGTTTTTCGGACTGCTGGTCTTTATAGCCCTGTATTTCACCCGCCGCGTGCTGATGCTGGGAATGATCCTGGCCATCGTGGGTCTGATCGCGGGGATCTGGGGATGGATGAATTATCAACGGACCGGCAATCCTCTCGGATCCGGATTGTATGCCTTCTACTCCGGACTGGGCGGAGCCAGCGGTGAAGAGGCATTGTTCCGGGATTTGGAACAGACCGTGGGCGGGTTGAATTTCCAGGGATTCCTCCGCAAAGCGGTAGCCAACGCTCTGGGGCAGGTGTCCGAACTGTATGGTTATCTGGGAGGGGTGGTGGCGGCCCCGCTGTTTTTCCTCAGCCTGCTGCATCCCTTCCGGCGGAAGGAGATCGCGGACTTCCGCTGGGCCATCCTGATCATGTGGTTCTTCGGCGTGGTGGGGATGACCCTCTATGGGATCAAATCCCTCCACGAGACGCAGACCCACGAGAACAATCTGCACATTCTTTTCGTTCCGGTGATGACCGGTTACGGGCTGGCCTTCCTTTCGGTGCTCTGGAACCGGCTCAATCTCCCGCTGCAGATTCCAGCCGTGCGCAATGGGCACTTTATCCTGGCCATCCTCATCAGCGCCCTTCCCTTCGTGCTTAATATGATCCCGCGGGTGGTGGACCTGAACAAGATCGATAAACAATTCCGCGTCCAGTATCCCGTCTATATACCCCGCCTGATCAAGGACTACGCCGACTTGCTGCCCGAAAATGAAATCATCGTATCGGATATCCCCTGGGCGGTCTCATGGTATGGACAACGGAGCAGTTTCTGGCTGCCCAAGGATCAGGGGCAGCTCAATACGCTGATGACCCTGGGCAAGGACAAGGGGACCCCGATTTCCGCAATCCTGCTGAGCCCGCAATTGTTGTGGACTCACTTGAGCGAGGCCAGCCAGCCCCGCTCGGAATTCTTCGCCTGGCGCCAGTATGTCATGTTCTACCCGGCCATGGGGCTGGCCAAAAACGACCAGGAAAGCACGGCCTTGCAGGGGATGTTATCCTCCGACCTTCCGATGAAAAACTATTATGATGTCGGAGGGCCTTTCGGACGTCTGTATCTGTTCATGACGGAAAACAAACTGACTCCGCAGCCCAAGGCTGAGAACTGATCTCCCATGCCGGCCCGCCATCTCGAAAAAGTCGAGGCCCATGCCCGCAAGGCGCTGGCCCCCGAACCGGATCAGGTGCAGGCAGACCTGATCAAGCGTTACCGCAGCTTCCTCAAAAAGGAGGAACACCGTATCCGTCTGGCGCATAAATCGGGAGCCAGCGGCACCGATGTCTGCACCCAGCGCAGCACCCTGCTGGACGTGGTCCTGCACAATCTTTTTGCGGGAGCCCTCGAAAAAAGCGCGGCAGAGGTGCGGGTCACCCTCGTGGCCACCGGGGGGTATGGTCGTGGCCTGCTGAACCCCGGCAGTGACGTGGATCTGCTCTTCCTGCATCCGGAGCGGGGCGGACGGGAACTGTCCGGCCGCACCAAGGACGTCATCGAAAAGGTGCTCTACATGCTGTGGGATGTCGGCTTCAAAGTCGGCCACGCGGTGCGGACGCTCAAGGAAACTTATGCCCAGGCGAATGCCGACCACCAGACCAAGACCGCCCTGCTGGACCACCGGTTCATCACCGGTGACCAGGCCTTGTATGACCAATTCGCGGCGGGACTTCCCAAACAATGCCTCGAGGGCAAAGGCAAGGCCACGGAGTTCCTCAAGTTCCGCGCCACCGACCTGCATGACCGCCATGCCAAGCAGAGCAATACCGTTTATCTCCAGGAACCCCACCTGAAAAATGGCTGCGGCGGCCTGCGGGACTATCATAATATCCTCTGGTGCTGCCGGGTAAAGCTGGGCACTTCCAGCATGGAGGATCTGATCAAACAGCGGATCTTCTCCCGCATCGCAGGCCAGGAGATCATCAAGGCGCATGATTTCCTCCTCCGGGTGCGCAATGATCTGCACTACACCGAGAAACGCGCCAGTGATATCCTGACCCTGCGGGCCCAGGGGGTGGTCGCCACCAACTTTGGCTACCCGGGCCGCCGCATCGTCCAGCGGTGCGAGACCTTTATGCGCGACTATTATCACCACGCGCGGAATCTCTATCAGCACAATCTCTCGCTAATGGAACGATTCGAGCTGGAGAAAGTCGAGGAGAAGGATGGCATCTTCAGCTTCCTCGCCCTGCGGAAAGGTGCCAAACGGGAGAGCTTTGACGGATTCTACAGCCGGGATGGATTCATCTTCCCGGTCGGCGACACTATTTTCACGGAGGACAGCGGCCGGATGATGCGGCTCTTCCAGCACTGCCAACTCCGCCGTCTCAAGCTCAGTCCGCAGATCCGTCAGCTCTTCAAGGAACACTATGGCCTGATCAACCGCACCTTCCGCTACCGGACCGCCAACCGCGAAACCTTCGAAGCCATTCTGAGCCGCAAGGGTGAAGTGGGAGCCACCCTGCGGCAAATGCACCGGGTCGGTTTCCTCGGCCGCTACCTGCCGGAATTCGGTGAACTGACGGATCTGGTGCAACACGAATTCTTCCACCGCTACACTGCTGACGAGCACACCCTGAAGTGCCTGGAGCGCCTCGATGAACTGAGCGATAACAAAAACCCGAAACTAGCCTTCCACCAAAAACTCTTCCACGATCTGGAAGATCCGTTTGTGTTGTATGCCGCGCTGCTGATGCATGATACCGGCCGCGCCGAAGGCGTGCGCAAACATGCCGATGCCAGCACTGAACTGGCGGATCAGGTCTGCCGCCGCCTCCAGGTGCCCGACACCCGCCGCAACAAGCTGCTTTTCCTCGTCGATAACCATCTGCTGTTCTGGCACACCGCCACCACCCGGAACCTCGAGGATCCGGAGGTCATCGCCGGATTCGCCAAAATCGTGCGCCGGCGCGAGTGGCTGGATTCCCTTTTCCTCCACACCTACGCCGACTCCCGCGCCACCAATGAAGCCGGCTGGACGGATTGGAAGGAATCGCTGGTGCGCCAACTCTACCGGGCCACCGCGGAATACTTCGCGGATCAGGCCGCCTTCCGCAGTCCGCTGCCCCTCGCAGACCAGCGCAGCGCGACCCTCGCCCTGCTGGACGAGTCCTATGGACCGGAACTCGATGCCCACTTCAGCGCCATGCCGGAACGTTATCTGGCACACCGCACCCCGACCAGTATCGCCCGGCACCTGAAAGCTTTCCGGACCTTCTACCGGCAGCAACGCAAGGACGACCGCGCCAACGCCCTGACTCCGGTGCTGAAATGGACCGCCCGTCCGGAACAAGGCTCCAGCGAACTGATCCTCTGCACCTGGGACCGCCAGATGCTGCTGTCGAAAATCGCCGGAGCCCTCGCCGCCAATTCCCTGAACATCCTGCGCGCCGACTTCTTCCTGCGGGCCGACCAGCTGGTCCTCGACATCTTCCGCGTCTGTACCACCGACTTCGAGCCGGTGCGCGATGAGAAACAAATCAAAGCCGTGGGGGAACTGATTGCCCGCGCCTGCATGGGCGAAGCGATCGACTTCGCGGCACTCATCGCCAAGCGCCTGAAAGAAGAGCCCGAACCCCTGCCCGGCTGGCGCCGCGAGTTCCCCATGCGGGTTTATATGACCAACGAACAGCACCGCGACTACACCGTGGTCGAAATCCAAGCAGTGGACCGGATCGGCCTGTTGTTCCAGGTCTTTGATACCATCGGGAAATTCGGCCTCGAAATCACCCACGCCCGCATCAACACGGAAAAGGGAGCGGCGATCGACTCCTTCTGCCTGACCGGTCAGGACGGCAAAAAAATCACCGATCAGGCCCTGCTCCAACGGCTCAAGACCGCCCTCGAAGAAGCCTGCATGATCCCGGCGTAGTTGGCCGGCGAAACCCGGCAATCCGGCGAAGGATGGCGCGGGACAAATCCGGAATTCCGCGCAGGTTATGGCGATGTCACTTCCGCCTGAAAACCCATTCAAATTACGCTGGAAGCGGGTACGGCGCGGGTTGGCGGCGGCCTTGGTTACAGGAATGGCCGGGTATTTTCTGCTGCCGTGGGCGGTGCCGTGGCCGGACGCCTTGAACCGTCCGGTGCCTTCCGGAGTGCGCCTGACCGACCGCCACGGCAGTCCGCTCCGGCGGCTGCTGGCCGGAAGTCACCGTGCGGGGGAGACCCTTCCCCTTTCTGAAATCCCGCCCTTTCTGATCGAAGCCACTTTGGCCGCCGAGGACCATCGGTTTTACTCCCATGGCGGGATAGATCCACTCGCCCTGGGGCGGGCTCTCCGTGACGGGGTGCAGGCGGGCCGCAGCGTTTCCGGGGCCAGCACCATTACCCAGCAACTGGTCAAGCTATCCCATCCCCGGCCACGCACCTGGCTCACCAAGGTGTTGGAAATGCTTACCGCCCGCCGGGTGGAAATGACCTGGACCAAGGAACAGATTCTGGAGCAATATCTGGCCCGCTTTGACTATGGCAACCTGCACCGGGGGCCCGCCGCGGCCGCGCAGGGCTATTTTGGAAAACCGCTGGGGGACTGCAGCCCCGCTGAATGCGCCTTTCTCGCCGGCCTGCCGCAGGCGCCCACCCGGCTGAATCCCTGGCGCGATGCCACGCGGCCCACCAAACGACAACAATGGATTCTGGAACGGCTCCAGACGCTGGGCCGGATTGATGCGGCCACGGCGGACCGGGCGCGCGCCGAACCGTTGCGGCTGCGGCGGCATTATGGCAGTTTTGCCGCACCTCACTTTGCCGACCTGATGCTGCAACGTGCGGCCGGGCCGGAAGCCGCGCCGCCTCTGGAAGGCGATTGGCGGACCTCCCTCGATTTGAATATCCAGCAGGTCTGTGAGGGCAGTATCGCCGACCGTTTGAACCGGCTCAACGGCCGGAATGTCAGCCAGGCCGCCGTGGTCGTGATCGACAACGGCACGGGCGAAATCCGGGCATTGGTCGGCAGCCGGGACTATGAAGCGGCCGGGACCGGTCAGGTGAACGGGGCCACCTCCCGGCGCTCGCCCGGTTCGGCGCTGAAGCCCTTCACCTATCTGCTGGCGCTGCAGCAGGATCTGAGTCCAGGCACGATCATTCCCGATCTTCCGGTGGAATACATGACTGCCACGGGGCTCTACCGGCCTCAAAATTATCATCACCGGGCCGCCGGACCCGTTTCCCTGCGCACCGCCCTCGCCAACAGCCTGAATCTGAGTGCCGTCAGAATTCTGGAATCCCATGGTGGACCGGAGGCCCTCGTCACCAGCCTGCAGACCGCCGGCCTGACCACCCTGACCAAACCAGCCACTGAATACGGACTGGGCCTGACGATCGGCGGCGGTGAAGTCACCCTGCTTGAACTCACCGCCGCCTACAGCACCCTCGCCCGCCTCGGACGCTTGATTCCGCTGCAGTTCACGCCCGTCCCGTCCGGGTCCATGGGCCAACAAGTGTATGATCCGGATGCCTGCTGGCTGCTGGCAGATATCCTCTCGGACAACAACGCCAGGGCCAGGACGTTCGGCACCGATTCCGCCCTGCGCCTGCCCTTTCCCTGTGCCGTGAAAACCGGCACCAGTACGGATTACCGGGACAACTGGGCAATCGGCTATAACGCAGCCTTCACCGTGGGGGTCTGGGTGGGAAATTTCGACAACTCGCCGATGCGCGGAGTCA
>CAIZWU010000103.1 GCA_903936775.1 uncultured bacterium
CCGTTATTTTGCCGGACCACGTAAACCAAACCGGTCAAGGCTGCTGGAGCATTGCCATCACCCACCGGTACGGCGACAGGCGGATTGACTGGGCCGGGTGAAACCATCGAAGCGGCCCCAGAAGGGGAGTCATCCGTGGCATCCGCCACCCCATCGCCATCATCGTCGTCATCCACTGAATTCAACAGACCATCGCCGTCGATGTCCGAGTCATTGGCGTTGGAGAGACTGTCGCCGTCGATATCATATTCATGGGGGGCATCATCCACTTTGCCATCGCCATCGATATCCAATTCATCGGCGGCGTCATCATTCCGCCCATCCCCATCGATGTCCAATTCGTCCGCACTGTCGTCGGCCTTGCCATCGCCATCCGCATCAAGTTCGGCGGCGCTGTCGTCCGACAGACCATCATCATCGATATCCTTTTCCGCCGGGTGGTCATCGGGAAGCCGGTCCCCGATGTATTTTCCCCGGAATTTACCCGAGGTGGCGATGCCGCCATCCACGTTGGGATCCTGTCCGTTGGGAAGACCATCATTGTCGACGTCCGGATCTGTAATATTGGGGATGCCATCGGCATCGAGATCCCGGCCCCGGCTATGGGAGCTGGAGCTGCTGCTGGAGGAGGAGTTTCCGCCGCTGTCATCATGGCCTCCGCGGTGGTTGCGGCTGCGGTTCAAGTAGGACGCCGGGGCGGTATTGAGGGCTGCCAGCGCCATGAGCAGGGTCAGGGTGAGGGCGGTGCTGCCTTGGTTCGGGCGGTTCAGGATTCGTTTTTTCATATGGTGTGTGTGTTTTTGGGGTTTTGAGGTGTCTTGGCGCTGGAACGGTTTTCGGGGAGAAACAGCGCGTCAGACGGATGGATTGGAGGAAAGGCTTATCGAATTCGTCTTGAATTGGATGTATTCACCATAAGACGATTCTATGGAAAACGGCAAATCTATTACGGTAACGGTTTGTATAGAATGGGCGCAACGCTTCACCGGAGCGGTGGGGATGGAGCGGCAGGAAAGTTTCATGGGGTGCGTCTTGAATTTGATGTTTTTACCATACGACGATTCTACGGAAAACGGCAAATCTATTACCGTAACGGTTTGTATGGAATTGGCGCAACGCTTCACCGGAGCGGTGGGGATGGAGCGGCAGGAAGGTTTCATGGGATGCGTCTTGAATTTGATTTTTTTACCATACGACGATTTTATGGAAAACGTCAAATCTATTATCGTAACGGGTTGTATGGAATTGGCGCAACGCCTCACCGGAGCGGTGGGGATGGAGCGGCAGGAAAGTTTCATGGGATGCGTCTTGAATTTGATGTTATCACTATAGGATGACACCATGGAAAACGGCGAATCGATTACCGTAACGGTTTATAAGGAATTGGCGGAAGGCGGGATTTCACCGGGACCCACCTGGCTTGGTCCGCCTCCAGCCCCACCCGCCCGGCTATCCCCGCATTTCATGAACGGCTCCAGCGGGGAGGACAACGCCGCGCCCTGCCTGGAAAAGATTTCGCCTTTCCCGGTGCAGACCGGAGAAACCCTATTAAACTGACAAACTATGCCTTTTACCGTCCTGGGACTCGATCCCCGCATCATTCAAGCCGTGCAGGAAGCCGGCTACACGGAGCCCACTCCGATTCAAGCTGCCGCCATTCCCGCTATTTTGACCGGACAGGACGTGATCGGCATTGCCCAGACCGGCACCGGCAAGACCGCTGCCTTCACCCTCCCGCTGCTCACCCGCATGGCTGCGGCCACCGCTGCGCCCAACGCCAAACGCCGCACCCGCGCCCTCGTACTGGCCCCCACCCGTGAGCTCGCGGTGCAGATCGAGGAAAACGTCCGCGCCTACGCCAAACACCTGCCGCTGACCATGGCCACCGTCTTCGGCGGCGTGGGCGAGCGCCCCCAGATCAATGCCCTGCGCGCCGGCACCGACCTCATCATTGCCTGCCCCGGACGCCTCATGGACCTGCTGGGCCAGGGCCACGGCGACTTCAATGGCATCGAAACCCTGATTCTCGACGAAGCCGACCGCATGCTGGACATGGGGTTCCTGCCTTCCATCCGCCGCATCATCCGCGGCCTGCCGAAACAGCGCCAGACCCTCCTTTTCTCGGCCACCCTGTCCAAGGAAATCGAGACCCTCACCACCGAGTTCCAGCACTCGCCCAAAATCGTTCAGATCGGCCGCAGGTCTAATCCCGCCGAAACCGTGGCCCAGTGGGTGTATGAAGTCCCAGTCCACCTCAAGCCCGTCCTCCTGACGCATCTCCTGGAAGATCCCGCCATGAACAGCGTGCTCGTTTTCACCCGCACCAAACACGGGGCCGACCGCATCGCCCGCCGCTTGGAATCGCAAAACATTTCCTGCGGCACCCTGCACTCCAACCGTTCGCAAAACCAGCGTCTGAAGGCCCTCAAGGACTTCCGCAGCGGTGACGTGCGCGTGCTGGTCGCCACCGACATCGCCGCCCGCGGTATCGACGTCGATGGCATCTCCCATGTGGTGAATTACGACTTCCCGCCCCACGCCGAGGACTATGTCCACCGCATCGGCCGCACCGGCCGGGCCCAGGCGATTGGAGATGCCATCAGCTTTGTCAGTTCCGAGGACACCGGCGCCCTGCGCGATCTGGAGCGCTTCATCGGCCGGGGCATTCTGCGGAAAAAGGCCGAAAACTTCGACCTCAGCGCCCCGGCCCCGCCCCGCCTGCCCGGCCCGCCGCCCGGACGCGGCCAGAACCAGCAACGCCCGCCGCAGCGCCGCGCCCAGGGCCAGGCACCCGCCCGCGGCAATTCCCGCAACGCCCCTCCCGGCAATGACCCCTCCGTTTATCCCCGCCACCAGGATCCCCGGCGGCAGCAACAGCGGCGCGATCCCCGGCCCAATCCTTGATTTTACCGGTGCGCGGCAAAGGTTTGGAATGAAATCTGCGGAAGGCGGCTTATAAAGAAATATCCGCTTCCGGCCCTCCACCGGCCGGACCGTCCGTCTTGACCTCTCCCAGTTGCCTCATGAAATCCCCCCTCTCCCTCGCCTGCTGCACGGTCGGCCTGCTCTGCTTCACGCTGAGCGCCCCGCTGGCCGTGGCCAATCCCCTCAAATCGATCGGCTCCAGCCTGAAAAAGGCCGGAAATGCGCTGAATCCTTTCAAAAAAGGCGAGGCCAAACCAGCCGCGGCCACGCCGGTGCCGGCGCCCGCCGCCAAAGCCAAGGCCAAGGCCCAGCCCACCGCCGCCAAATCCACCAAACCAGCTCCTGCCAAAAAGAAAAAGCCGACCGCGGCCTCTTCCGCGAAATCCAAGCCAGCGGCTGAGGTTTCCAAAACAGCTGCCGCGGCCGGAACCACCGCAGCGGCCGCCACCGCCGTCGCCAACGGGACAGACGAAAAAGTGGATTCCACTGAAACCCCGCCGGAAACCGCCCCCGGTGCGGCACCTCCCGATACCCCTGAAACGCCTCCCGCGCCTCCGGCCGCTGCCCCCGTGCCACTGGCCGAACTCCCCTTCGGCATCCCAGTCATGGGACGCAAAGGTTATGTGCGTAGTCCCTACGCCGAGGATCAGGGCATGGTTGACGTCAATGACATCCCCGCCGGAGCCAAAGTGAAATGCCCCTTCACCGGCAAAGTTTTCCGCGTTCCCTGAGGCGCGCCTGGCCAGCCCTCTTTTTTCATTTGTCATTGGCAATTGGTCATTCCCTCCCTAGCCTGCGCACGTGAAATCCGGCCGCCCTGACGCCACTCCTCCCAAGCGCGAGTATCCCTCGCCGTTTCAGCACAAGACCCTGTGGACCGCCATCACGGGCGCCGCCCTCCTCGGCACGGGCGCCATGTCCGTCTACACCATCAGCGTGGTGGCGCACGTGCTCCAATTTCTTCAGCCAGTGCTGGTACCGGTCGCCTTCGCCGGCATCCTCGCTTACCTGCTGCAGCCGCTGGTCGACCGCCTCGTCAAACGCGGCACCCCCCGCTTCCGGGCCATGATGTGGGTCTGGATCATGTTTCATCTCCTGATCCTGCTGCTTTTCCTCTCCGTCGCCGTCCCCACCGTCAGCAAAGGAGGCCGCCTGATCGCCGCCCGGTCCGACCAATGGGTGCAGAACATCGGCAATTTCACCGGCAAGATCCTCGAAGCGGTGGACAAACTGACCGACAAAGTCACCCACCTCAAAAAAGCGCCGGCCACCCTGTCGCCCGCCGCACCGCCCACAGTCTCCCCTGCCCCTGTCACCGCCCCGGAATTGGCCACGGTTCCCTCTTTGGAAGGCACCTCATCAGCCCTTAGCCCCGGCCCGCTGGTCCTGCCTGCCACCCTGCCGGACGAAACCATCCTCGCTGACCCTGCCAGCCCGATCAATCCCCAGCAGAGCGCGGCCCGGGCCACCCAATGGCTGGCAGAACACAGCGAAGCCATTTCCTCCAGCGTCGTCGCCTACATCAGCAGCGGCGTGCAGGGATTCCTTGGCATCTTCGGGTATCTCGTCGGGTTCATCCTCGTGCCGGTCTATCTTTATTACTTCCTGAAGGAGAGTGATTCCATCAAACAGAACTGGAGCAATTACGTCCCCCTGCGGGCCTCCAAGTTCAAAGCCGAAGTCGTCAGCGTGCTCGGAGAGATCAACAGCTACCTCATCGCCTTCTTCCGCGGCCAGATGCTCGTCAGCATGATCGATGGCCTGCTGGTCGGCCTCGCCCTCACCATCATCGGCCTGCCCTACGCCATGCTGATCGGGGTCTTCGTCGCCATCCTCGGCCTGATTCCCTACGTGGGAAATTTCCTCTGCTGGCTCGGCGCGGTCCTCATCGCCATCGCCCATTTCGGCCGCACCGATGGGGCTGGCCAACTGGTCAACACCTTTGCCGGCATGCAGGACCTCTGGGTCTACCCTGTCCTGGTCACCGTGCTTTTTGTGGTCGTGCAGCAGATCAATTCACTCGTCACCGCCCCCCGCATCATCGGCGATGCCACCGGCCTCCATCCCCTGACGGTTATTTTCTCGGTGCTCTTCTGGTCCCTCCTGATCGGCGGCCTGCTGGGAGCCCTCCTCGCGGTGCCCCTCACTGCCTCGCTCAAAGTCCTCTTCCGCCGCTACATCTGGGAACGCCAGGTCCAGCATCACTATCAACCCGCCTCCCGGACCGGACCGGTCGAAGACTGAAAACAAAACGCCGCCCTCCGGTCAGGGAGGACGGCGGGGAATGGATCACCCCTCGAAGGGGTCAGGCCGCGATCAGGGCTTTTTAGGCTCGCCTTCTTTGGCAGGCTTGTTGGGCTTGTTGGGTTTCTCCGGTTTGGCGGAGAATTCCTCGAGGGTCAGTTTGCCATTGGCATCCTTGTCCTTCTTTTTGAAGGCCCCTTCCGCTTTCTCAGGCTCTTTCTGCCAACGGGGGGTCGCCTTGAACTCTTCAAGGCTCACTTCGTTGTTGGCGTCCTTGTCCATTTTCTTAAAGGCCGCGGCCGGGTCCATCTTCGGCTTGGCGGGCTTGGCTGGCTTGGCGTCTTCAGCCTGTACCGCGACGGCCAGGAATGGCACCGCAAGGAGCGTGAGGAGGATTGATTTCATACGTTTGGTTCGGGTTGCTTGGGTTGTCAGTGGCGGGCCCATGGAGGGAAACCACGCTTCACTATGAACCAAGGCGGATCCTGCGCAGCGGTTCGTTACACGCATTCGCGGAAGCCAGAAAAACCCGCCTCCCGATCTTCCTCCCAGCTACTATTCCCCCCAGACCATCTACCCAATCGGGGAACCATGGCCCTTTTGCCCCCGGTGTATCCATCAGGGTAAGGCGAAAGCACAGAAGTAAACGCTAGGTCTTTGGCGTCACCACCACGTCATCAAAAGCGACCGGCAGTTCGGCATAGGGGGCGGCCCAGAGGGAGGCTTTGCCGGTGCCGGGCGGGGTGGTGAGGGAGTGCGAGAGTTGCGGGGCTTCCGGGCGCGCCTGGCCTTCGGTCCACGCGCGGGCTTCGAGGGTCGATCCCCCACCAGCGGCGGCGAGGACACTGAACTCCATCGTCGTCCAGGTGCCGGACGGCCAGACCCAGGGCACTTGGGCCACCACCTCGTCATTGCGCACGATCTGCAGTTCCTTCCGGGCCGGAACCACCAGACAGCGGAAACCGCCCACCCCATGCAGGCCCACCCCAAACCTTGGATAGCTGCGGCGTTTGCCGGTGGCCTTGATGCGGGCGGAAATGGTGGCCCCGCCCTTGATGGAGGTGCCCAGCAGCACCCCGCCATCCACGATCGGCGTAGCGGCCATCTCCAGCATTTTATTCCCGCCTTCCGCCACGATGGAAAACCGGGCCTCGGCTTCGGTGAGGACGAAGTCGTCGGGCAGCGGCCCGGGCGTGAGCGCCTCGAAGTCCAGCTTCAACGGAGTTGGGGCGGCGGCAGGATCCTGGGCAGAGGACAGGACGGTCAGGCCGGCCAACAGGAGAGAAATGATGACGGGGTTATTCATGACGGAGGGAATCGGTGAGACGCTGCCCCAGCGCAAGCCGGGCGGCAAGATAACAGAAAAGCAGTCCCGCCACGGTCAGGCTGGTCAGGAGCAGTGACAAAAGCCCCAGTGGGATGCCCCCGGCGCCGGCCAGCTTCAGATTGGGCCACACCGCAATCAGGGCGGTGCCAGTGCCCAGCACGATGGCCGCCAGGAAGATGAACCAATGTTCCGCGAGGACCATGGTCTGCAATTGCCTCCGCCGGAAACCGACCGCCTGCAGCACCGCAAACTCCGCCTTCCGCTCCAGCACATGCCGCGCCACCAGCACGCCGAGGCCGAGGGTGGACAACACCAGAGCCAGTCCCCCGAGGGTGGAAAAAATCGTCAGGTAGGTGTTCTGCACCGACTGGTACTGCGCCAGCTTCTGCGCGGTGGGCTGGAGGGCGAGGCCCCGGCTGGCGAGCTGCCGCACCGCCGCCGCCTGCCAAACCACCGCCTGCTCCGGCTCCGCATCCACGAGGAAATATTTGTAGCCTCCGGTGTCAGGATAAAGTTTCACAAAGGCCGCATCGCCGATCACCACATTGCCCTGCAGCACCGTGCCCGCCAGCAGCGCCACCAGCCGCAACCGCACCGGATGCCCCTGCCCGTCCGGCACGATCACTTCATCGCCCGCTTTTTTCCCCAGGGCAAACATCGCCGAATATTGGTCCATGATCGCGGGCACCGTGCCATCGGTCGGCTTCTGATTCAGCAGGGTCCAAGGCGAGGCACCCTCTGGCAATTGCACCCCGGAGGCCAGCCCGGCGACCGGGAAGGCATTCCGCTCCGCCAGCAGCCGCGCTTCCACCCCCAGCACCCGCGGGGTCTGCGCCCGATTCAGATTCAAACACGACGCCTCCTCACCATCCCGCGCCCGGAAGGGAATCACGGTCACCGCATGAGTTTCCTCCTCCTCCAGTCCCCAGGTTTCCCGGCCGCCGGTGGTATTCAGATCCTCATACACGGGCAGGGTGCTGCTGCCGGTGAGGGAAAATCCGCCCGTGCCCGACTGCCGGTCCGATGGCAGCAGGGTGGCATCCTGACGAAACGCATTCAGCGCCACCACCATAAAAATCCCCGCTGCCAGCAACGCCGCCATGGCCATGCTGCGGCCGCGCTGACGCACCGTATTCCGCACCCCCAGCTGCCAGATCCCCGGCACCGTCTCCCCATCGGTGCGGTCCCCGGTGCGCACCAGATAACGATTCAACAGCCGCAACCCATCGGCCAGCAGCAGCGCCGCCGCGCCAAAAAACATCATGGGCTGGATATGCTGCGGTACCCGCGGGGACAGATACAGCATAGCCAGCGCCCCGAGGGTCATGGTGCCCAAAGGCAACAGCCGCCACCGCCGCACCGCCGCGCCCGCCCCCCCGGGCGATTCCAGCGCCGCCGCCAGGCTCCCTCCGGCCAGCAGCTTCCCGGGCCGCGCCCGGCCCAGCCGCCGGGTCGCCCACCAGACCGATCCCAGGCTCAACAACAACGTGACCAGCCACGCGGTGATCAACGTCACCGGCCGGATCGTCAGGATGAATTTCAACCCCAGCGCCGCATCGGCCCAGTCGCG
>CAIZWU010000104.1 GCA_903936775.1 uncultured bacterium
ATCAGCATGGCCGCGGCGCGCAGGGCATCAAGGTCGTGGAGGCGTTGGTGGGACGAGGTGGGTTGAGTCATGGTTGCGGCGACGGTGCCAGTTCGATGTGATTGATTTCCAGACCGGCCTCATCCTTGACGGTCACGGCCGAGACGCCGATGGCTTCAACGGGACGCGGCGCGGGCAGAATAGCGGCAAGGATGGCAGTCAGCGGGTTCATGGCGTA
Organism: uncultured bacterium; assembly: GCA_903936775.1. Lineage (GTDB taxonomy): Bacteria > Verrucomicrobiota > Verrucomicrobiia > Verrucomicrobiales > V1-33 > CAIZWU01. The sequence continues at coordinate 218 of CAIZWU010000104.1, forward strand.
GAGTGAATTAGCGTGTGGGATGTAAAATGGTGACTTGCCGGCCCAAGGGAGGGCGATGTCACGGAAGTCCCATGGATTTTCGGGGGGATTGGTATTGGCAAGAGCCCGGACTTTGATAAGGGGATCGTAGGCAGAGTCACTCAGCTCAAGATCTCGTAGCCAAGCGGATGCTGCGGCAGGGTCCGCAGACGCCCATCCTGCCAAGGACGGCCCCCTGTCGGGAGCGTCCGCGCCCACCCCGCTCATGACCGCCTCGATCCCGGCAGTCTTGCCCCAGGTGAAATGAAAATCACGAAATACCGGGTCCATGGGATTGGGAGTTCCCCATGGATTGCGAATGGCGAGGGTGGTTTCTTTCGTTAGGCCTGGGAGGAGACGCGAAAAGGCTTCGTGACGCGGTAACGGGCCGGTGCTGGTGCGGAAAACCTCCCCAAGGCCCGTAATCCCATCTTCTATTAGGAGCCCGGGATGTTTTCCGAGGTGCGCCAGCAGATCGCGGGCTGACGAACCTTGGCCGATGGTTGGCGAATCTGCTGCGGTGGTTCTTTTGCCGGAGGCGGAAATGTCCTTTCCTGATCCGGCTGTGATTCCACCCAAGGCAGACGTTTGCGGCAGGTCACGGACCTCATTCATCCCTTGTCTCAAGCCCGCTGCGGAAGGGAGTGGCTTCCAGCCGGGGACGAAAGCGCTGACCGCAAGGGCGCAGCCTGCCAGGTGAATCAGGGAATGTCTGCCGATCATGTTAAGGTTTTGGATTGAGGAAACGTTGCTGGGTTTTTGCCGGAAGCCCACTGGTGGGAAGCCAGGCGGCGGCGGCCGCAGGGTCTTTTTTGGCATAGGCTTCCGCAGTGAGAGCAAGGACGAACTCGCGGCGTTTCGCGTCCTGAATCTGATTCGCCCAGGCAATGGAGGAAACCGGATCCTCCCAGCGGTAGGAGTGGATGAGACCGCCAATAGCGTTATCCCGGTTGCCGGATGGTGGCATGGAGGAAATACGCTCACTGGCTGCCAACGGATCGGCTTTGGCCCATCCGGCAAAGGCGGGACCGTAGGCGGCGCTCTGGTCGCCACTGAGGGTGTCCAACCATTTGGCCGTGGCGGCTCCGTCGCGTCCACTCCATTCGGAACTGATGCCATAAACGATGGCGCCACCGCCTTTTTCACCGGCGAGTGGAGCAGCCCACGCTGCAGCCGCAGCAGGGTCCGTGCGGACCTTGGCTTTGGCTATCTCGTAATTCGCGTGGTTGCGCATTTCGCCATCGGGCAAAGTTGCGGCCCAACTGGCGGCAGAGTCGGCCCCGCCTGCCTGAATCTGTTTTTCGGCAATGATGCCCATCATTTGTCTGGCCCGGGGATCTTTGGCATCGCTCAGGCCCAAGACAAAATCCACGGCTTTGGCGGGATCTGCGATGGCCAGTCCATGCACGAAGGCCTCTTGCAGCTGCCCGCGATTGGCCCCTTTCCCTTTTTCCGGCAGCGAATCATACCATGCCCTGGCCGCTGCCGGATCCGCCGAGGCCCAGCCGGCCAGGGCTGGACCCATATCTGATTTTGGGGTTTCAGTTCCGTGGAGAACCGCCTCCATGCTTCCAATCTTCCCCCAGGCAAAATGGAACTCGCGAAACATGGCGTCACTGTCCTCCAGAGGGTCGATTTGCTCGTGGATCTCCAGTGCATTTTCCTTCGTCAGGCCAGCGAGTAACCGACCGAACGCTTCCCGTTTAGCGAGAGGATCGGTGGACTCGCGAAGTGATTTTCCAAGAGCAGAGATGTCCTCGGAAGTGAAGCTGACGAGGGCACCCGCGGCGGCGGATTCTGCTGCGGCCTTCGCTTTGGTTTCAGTACCCCGTGCAGGGTCCGCAGGTGAAGCCGGGCTTGCAGGGGAGGAAATGGAGACCGGACCCGCGGCGGCGGAATTTGGCTGGTATGGTGGCTTCAGCAGCCAGCCTAACGCGAAAGATCCTCCCGAGACAATCATCCAAAGGACAGGGGTTAAATGGGCAGGTTTCATTTTGATTTGATGTGGGGAAGTGGCATTCCGTTCTCTGCGGCCCAGGTCCCGGCGGCCTGGGGATCCCGTCCCAGCCATGTCGCCATGCCTGCCGTTATGGCGGCGGCTCGCGGAGTGTCTTCTGAAATCGAATTGGCCCAGGTCAGCGCTCCTGCAGGGTCGCTGTCAAAAGTGGCCAGGACGAGTCCCTCAATTCCTGAATCCCGGGTCCGTCCGGCGGGTTGGCTGCTGAGCCAAGAGGAGGCGTCCACCGGATTCTGTTTCGTCCAGTTCCACATCACACCGCGCAGAGCTTCATCCCGTGGCAAGCCTTCCGGGCGGGCCATGATCCAAGCCGCAGCCTCGGTTGGAGCCTGAGTGCTCCACGGTTCGGCCACCGCTTTGAGCAGTTCCCCTGTGATGGATTCCGTGGGAATGCCATCCAGAAACCTGGCGGCGGCAGTCGGTTGAGTGGTGGCCCACGTTCTGAAAATGTCACGGAACGCAATCTGATGTTCCGTTCCGTCGAGCGACTGAGCCCACATCATGGCTTGTTCGGGGGATTTTTTTGCCCATGATCTGCTGATATCCCCAACAATGTTGAGCCTGGCATCGCCCGGCTCCAGTTGGCCAGCGAGCCTGGCCGCAGCGGCGGGATCGGTGCCTGCGAGCGTTCCCAACACGCCGACATAGGCCCCGGTTCGCTGCGTTTCTGGAAGGGTGGCGGCCCAGGCCAGCGCTGCATCAAGATCCTGCCGGACCCACTCCTTGCCCACGGTGCCTGCGAGAATGTGCCCCAGCGCAGGGAAATCCACGAGTGGATTTTCCGGGTTTCTGAGCCACTCCGCCGCCCGCGCGGGATCGGCCGCAGTCAGGCTCGCCAGCAGGCTGGAGGCATCCGCGGCCTGTTCCGGTTGCAAGTGATTGAGGCTGGCGAAGGCGCCATCCGGATCCTCCCTGGCCCAACGCGTGAGCAGCATGTGCCTGAGCATTTTGGCCTCAGGATCCCAGTCCGGGGAGCCTTCACGCAGTTCCCTGACAGCTTCGGCAAAGCCCCAAACGGGAACGCGGCCCACAAAGTCGATCAACGCTTTGATGCGCAGCATGGGGTCCCGCATGGCAAGGATTTCCTGAAGCGTTGCGGTTGGTGTCGAAGCAGGTCTGGAGTCTGCGGAACTGTCGGCAGCATGGGTGGGCAAAACTTGCGGAATCTGACCCGGGCGCAGGACCAACAGCTCTTCCCGGAGTTTGGCGTTTTGGGAGGATTGATACACCGCCCATGGCACTGCCAGCGAGACGGCCGCGATGGCCGCGATATGCATTTTTGTCATCGCAAAAAGCCTGGTGGAGGAAGCCGCCGCCGCCTTGCCACTAAAGGAGAGCGCGGCGGAGGCAATGGTGGCGGCAAGGGGTGCCGGAGACGCACTAACCGTATATGCCGGGAGAGTGACGGCCAACGCCGCAGTGGTCGTGGTGATGCCTTTGCGGAGCAGCAGGGTGCGCAATTTCTCCAGGGCGCGTTTCACCTTCATCCGGGCAGCATCCTCACTGACTTGTAACGAGCGCCCCACCTCTGCATGGGAGCGCTTTTGATAAAATCGCTGCAGAATCGCCTCACGGTCATCAGGGCAAAGCGATGCCACGGCTTCATCGATCACCGGTTCGAGCGCAGACCAGTCGGAGTTGTCGGATTGATGCATGGTATCATGATGGGCAAATTTCTGCTCCCGCAGGCGTCGAGCCGTTTCAGCACGCACCAGATCAATGGCGAGTGAACGCGTGGTCAGGTGAAGCCATGAGGAAAGCGGAACTCCGCGTGGGATCACCCCGTTCAGCTGCGCCAGACGGATAAAAACCTGCTGGGCTACGTCGGCGGCCAGGTCATGGCGGTTGGTGACCCGCCGGGCCACCGAATGCACGTGGTCCAGATGCCGCGCCACCAACTCACGGAACGCCGCCTCCTTGCGGAAGGACGCGAAATCGCGCAACAGGTCCATGTCTAAAGCAGAGGTCATTCCCCCAATATTCGGAATCCGTCCCTGAAACCGAACAATTTTGTTCAATTTTATTCCCGTGAAGGCAGGACGGAACAGGTTTACGACCCGCCAGCGTATGGATGTTTGTCAATTCCGCAGACCTCACCGGGCTGCTCGTGAGAGGGGCGTGGAAAGTTTACAGGTTCTTCCGGGATTTCCTCTCTTCCGTGCGGGGGGCATTCAGTCGCTCAAGAACTATCCTTGATGGCAAGGCCTTGCCGTGCAGCACGGACCAATGGAAGATTTTCTGCCAATTCTGAGGAGCCGCCGTCGCACGGCGGTTTCCTGCCGTCGATGGCCCCTTGGTCGTTGGCGCGGCGGGATGTCTTATGCCAAGATTTCCTGGACCACCTTGCCATGTACATCGGTCAGGCGGAAGTCCCGGCCCTGGAAGCGATAGGTCAGCTTTTCATGGTCAAGGCCCAGCAGATGCAGGATGGTGGCCTGCAGGTCGTGGACGTGGACTTTGCCGGTGGCCACGCTGAAACCGAGTTCATCGGTCTCGCCGTGACTGAAGCCATGTTTCACCCCGCCCCCGGCGAGGAAGAGGGAAAAGGCGTCCGGAAAATGGTCGCGCCCGAGGATATCGCCCCCGGCGGTGCGGCCCTCCCGGAAGGGAGTGCGGCCGAACTCGCCGCCCCAGATGATCAGGGTGTCATCCAGCAGGCCGCGCTGGCGCAGGTCGCGGATCAGCGCCGCGACCGGTTTGTCGGTACGCTTCATTTTTTCCGTCAGGCCGCCGCGGATGTCTTCCCCGGCTCCGGTGCCGTGGAAGTCCCAGCCCCAGTCGAACAGGTGGACAAACCGCACCCCCTGCTCAAGGAGACGGCGGGCCAGCAGGCAATTGTTGGCAAAGCTGGAGTCGCCCGGTACCGCCCCGTAGTCTTCCAGCACTGGCTTCGGCTCGCGGGAAATATCCATCACTTCCGGCACGCTGGTCTGCATGCGGAAGGCCAGTTCATATTGGGCGATGCGGGTCGCGGTTTCCGGATGTCCCATTTCCGCGGCCTGCGTTTCATTCAGATCCCGCAGCGCATCCAGGGTTTTGCGGCGCAGGTTGCGGTCCATCCCGGGCGGGTCGCTCACATACAGCACGGGGTCACCCTTCGACCGGCATTGCACCCCTTGGAAGACGGACGGGATGAACCCGGTGCCCCAGCAGCTCTGCCCGCCGCTGGGCTGCACTCCGCTGCTGATCAGGACCACAAATCCTGGCAGGTTGTCGTTTTCCGATCCCAGCCCGTAGGTCACCCACGACCCCATGGAGGGCCGGCCCTGCCGCGCCGATCCGGTGAAGAGCAGCAGCTCGGCGGGCGCGTGATTGAATTGCTCGGTGAACATCGATTTGATGACACACATCTCGTTGGCGACCGACTGGAAGTTGGGCACCGCATCCGACATCCAGATGCCCCCGTCGCCGTGCTGGGTGAAGGTGCGCGGCGTGCCCATCAGTTTAGGCACCCCGCTGGTGAAGGCGAAGGTCTTGCCCTTCACGAATTCGTCCGGCGCATTCTGGCCGTTCCGTTTCACCAGCTCGGGTTTATAGTCGAAGATATCGAGGTGCGGCGGTCCCCCTGACATATGCAGGTAGATGACGCGTTTCACCTTGGCCGGTGCCGGTGCCGGTTTGGAGGCAAAGGGATTGCCGACCGGGGCGGAGGCGGAAGTCTGGCCCAGCAAGGCTTCCAGCGCGATGGCTCCCACGCTGAATTGCCCGGCGCTGCGCAGGAAATGGCGGCGGGTCTGTTGCTGGAGGGTCTCGAGATGCGGGTCCATAGGTTTCAGCGTTTCATCAGGGTTTCGTCCAGATTCAGCAGCACATTGGCCACCGCAGTCCAGGCGGCAAGTTCGGCAGGGTCGGCCCCGGGTGGCACCGGCCCGATCGGATCGGTCGCCATCTCCATGGCCTTTTTGGCGTCCTGACGATACACCGCGAGGGCTTCCTCCCTCAGGGTCAGCAGCCGCTGCGTTTCGCGGTCGGAGGGACTCCGGGAAAGCACCAGCAGGAAGGCATTTTGGAGGACTTCCTCCGCCGGGGCAGATTTGCCAGTCAGGCGGCGGGCGAGGGCCTGGGCGGTCTCCACGAAGACGGGATCATTCAAGGTCACGAGGGCTTGAAGGGGCGTGTTGGTCTGGCTGCGGCGCAGCGTGCAGGTTTCGCGGCTGGGGGCGTCAAAGGTGGTCATGGACGGGTAGGGACTGGTGCGCCGCCACTCGGTATATAAACCACGGCGGACCCGGTCTTCTCCGGTGGAGGTTTGCCAGTCGAGTCCGCCTCCAAAGGCGGCCGAGAGCCCCCGGTTGGGCCGGGCGGGCCGCACTGGCGGGCCATACATTTTGTGGGAGAGCAGACCGCTCACGGCCAGCGCCTGGTCCCGCACCATTTCGGCCGAAAGCCGCAGCCGCGGGCCGCGGGCCAGCAGCCGGTTGTCAGGATCGCGCTCCGCCATTCCCGGCTCCACTTTGGAGGACTGACGGTAGGTGGTTGAGGTCACCAACAGCTTGAGGAACTGTTTCAGGTCCCATCGGCCGCGGACCAGTTCCGTGGCCAGCCAGTCGAGCAGTTCCGGGTGCGAGGGCAGGTCGCCCTGGGTGCCGAACTCCTCACTGGTCCGCACGATCCCAATCCCGAAGAGGGCTTCCCAATACCGGTTGGCGATGACCCGCGGGGTGAGAGGATTGTCGTCGCTGACCAGCCAGCGGGCCAGGGTCAGGCGGTCCGCCGGAGCGCCTGGGGGCAGGGGATGAAAGGCCGCCGGCACGCCTTCGCGCACTTCATCGCCGAGGGCCAGCCAGTTGCCGCGCAGTTGCACGTGGGCCTTGCGGCGCTGATCCGGCGGGAGGTCGCGGAAGACCGGCACCGTGACTTGGGGCATGGCCTCCAGCTGTTTTTTCGTTTCGGCGATCAGGTTCCGGTCCGGCTCCAATTCCGGGGCGATCTCCCTGACATAAAATCCGGCCAGCTCCTGCTGCTGGGCAGCGGTCCGTTGGGCGGCAGGGATGGCGAGGGTCTGGGCGGTCGCGGTGGGCAGTTGCCCCCACGCGGCGGCCCGCGGATCGGCGGTGGTGGTCAGCCGGAAGCGCCCCAGCGTATGATTGGGATGGGGTGACTGCTGCTCGATGGTGACGATCAGTTTAGAGCCCGCCGGCAAATCCACCGGGGCTCCCGCGGTCAGGGTCAGCGCATGGGCCTTGCCCGGACTGCCGCCAATGGCCCAGCCGGGCTGCGGTCCCCGCGGTTTTTTGCGTTTGGCCGATGGCGTGCCGGTGATGACCGCGTCCTCCGCAAATTCCGGCTGCACATAGTCCGCCGTGGCATCAGTCAGGGGAATCTCCCGTTCCCCGCTGAGGGAGAAAGCCACCTGGGCTTCCGCCGGATTGCCCGCCTTTTCCCAGACCGCCTGCCGTTGTTCATTGAGCGCCACGATGCGGAATCCGCCGAGGCGCTCGCCCGCTTCCGCCCGGTTCCAGACCACGATGCGGTCGATCGGTTGAAGGGACTTCAGGTCCACTTCCCACCAGGGATCGTCCGTGTTGATCCCGGTGTGGGAGACCGAGTTTTGATCATATTGCGGCGTCGTATTGCCATCGTTGGCGCGGGCTGCGACGGCGTCCGTATAAGTGGATTTCTGCGAAGCCACGCCCTGGGGGGCAATGTTCTGGCCAGCGCTGAATACCTGCACCTCCGCGAGTTGGAGCAGCTTTTCCTTGCCGGGTAACTCTATGCGGATGAAGCGGGCGGCGGGGGCCGGGGAATTGTCAGGCGGACTCACCGTCGCGCTGACCCTCGTGACCACAAAATTGCCTCCCGCGTGCCCCGGGCCATGGCCAGGCAGGGAGTCGTGGGGCAGGGCTTCCAGCCGCAGCGCCGCCAGAATCCGGTTGCCGGTGAGCGGAACCTCCACCGTGTAAGTATCCTTGGCCGCGGTCGCCGCCACCGCGATGGTGCCGTCCGGTTCCGGGGTCAGGGTCAGTCCTGCGGCAGACTTCAGGGCTGCCGGGGTGAGGGTTTGCCAGTCCATCGGCGTGGACCAACTGGCGATCCATGCTTCGGTGCCCGCTTTCAGTTCCGGGGCCGGTGACTGGAATTTCGCCTCCAGTGCCGCCAGGCTGGCCTCCAGTTTCGTCCGCTCCGCTTTCTGTTCACTGGTGAAAAACGAATGCAGTGGCGATTCATCACGGTGGTCCGCGTCGCTGGTGTTATTGAGGAAGGCAAACACCTTGAAATACTCGGCCTGGGTGATCGGGTCGTATTTGTGGGTATGGCACTGTGCACAGGCCATCGAGGTGCCCATCCACACGCCCATGGTGGTGTTCACCCGGTCAATGACCGCAGCATTGCGGAACTCCTCATCATTGGTGCCGCCTTCACTGTTGGTCATCGTATTCCGGTGGAACGCCGTGGCGATGAGCTGGTCCTCGGTGGGGTCCGGGAGCAGATCGCCCGCGATTTGTTCCACCGTAAACTGATCAAACGGTTTGTTCTCGTTGAAGGACCGGATCACATAATCCCGGAAGGCCCAGATGGTGCGCGACGGGTCATCGGCATACCCGGCGGAGTCGGCATAACGGGCCAGATCCAGCCAGAGCCGGGTCCAGTGTTCGCCGTAGGCGGGAGACGCCAGCAAGCGGTCGATCAGCCGCCCGTAAGCCTCCGGCGTGGTGTCCTGGACAAAGGCCGCCACCTCCTCCGGGGAAGGCGGCAGGCCGGTGAGATCCAGCGACGCCCGCCGGATCAGGGTGGGGCGGTCCGCTTCCGGCTGGGGTTTCAGATTTTCCCGCCCGAGCCGGTCGAGGATGAAGGCATCCACCGGATGGATTCCGGCCTGCGGGGGATCGACCCGGACCGGTTTCTCATAGGACCAGTGTTTGGAAAAGGCGGCTCCGGCCTTGATCCAGGCGGAAATCCGTTCCACCTCCGCACTGGTGAAACGTTCCCCGGCCTTGGGCGGGGGCATCACGTCGTCGGGATCGTGGGTGATGAGCCGCGCCAGCAGTTCGCTCTGTTCCGGATGGCCCGGCACCACCGCCTGGTGGCCCCCCAGATCCATCAGGACACCTTCGAGGGTATCCAGCCGCAGCCCCCCGCTGTTTTTGGGTCCGCCTTTGCGCTCATGTTCATCCGGCCCATGACAGCGGAAGCAGCGGTTGGACAGCAGGGGACGGATGTCCTGATTGAACGAGACGGCCGGCGGGGCCGCCTGTCCGGGCGAGCCTGCCAGCACCGCCGCCAACGACAGCAGGAATGGAAGTTTGGGGTTCAAGAAAATGGGGAGTTGTCCCGGGTTTGATACACCTCGGCCGGGCATAATACACCCCGACCGGGCATAATCTTTTAACCCATCCCACTTTTTCCGCCGCCGGGAAAAGGTAACTTTTTCCATTCCCCCGCCGTCCCATGGGGTGAAGCCGGCTGCCCTTATGTCAACGGTGCCTCCTGGACCCAAACGCAGCCACCCCGGGAGTCTGCTCCTCCAGTTCCGCCGCGATCCCCTGGGGCAGTTGCAAAAGATCGCCCGGAAGCATGGCGACATCGTCAATTTGCGACTGGGCCGGGAAAACGTCTACCGCCCCGCCGGTCCCGCCGTGTGCAAAACACGTCAGGCCCGGCTCCGGCGGAGCATGGCCCCGCGCCAGGCAAAACCAGTCAGGACACCCATTGCCAGCTCCAACCCTCTGCCGGGACCGGCTACCGGAGCACACCGGAGCACACCGGAGTGCCCATGGTGCCGGCAAAGGAGCCTTCAGCACAGGAAACAAACCCCTGCGCGACCCGGCCAACGTCGCCGGTCCTTCCTGATAGAGCTGAACTGCCCGGAAGCTTTCCCCGGTGAGGGCAAGGCGGGATGCCGGGTCTGCCCCCGATGATAACCATGGTCATTGCGCCGCTGGTAATTCATTTGGAGTCCTTCATCTCTGTCTTGGGCAGTGAGTCCCGAAAGGTCGCATCAAGCTCTGCCAGATCTACATAGATGACATGATCCGACCACTTCCTGCTGGCCGTGGACATCGAACTGCGCTTAATGTAAACCCGTCCGTCGCGGCGACCGAGGTAGGTGACGCTGTGCATTGACTGGGGCATCCCGACCTCAGCATATTGTTTCTTGAACTCGGCGGGCGTGATGCGTTCTGGACCAGAGCAGCCGCACAGAAGCAGAGCGAGGAGAACTGGTGTGGGTAGTTTCATGGCGTGCGAAGCGGCCGAACGTCTAGCCCATCCACGGCGGGGAGGGAAGCCCGAATTCAAATTGAGACCTTACCCGCCTTTGCATGTGCCGGCTTGTGTGTGCCCAGCATGGGCACAGTCCAAATGGGGTTCAAGTCCCCTGTATGAAAACCAGAAATCATGAAAATGATTAACAAAATACCAGCCGAAGTCAAGGAGTTGCGGGCGACTGCTGCTCTGAAAGAAGACTGCGCAAAACCCGTGAGCCGATGGACAAGAACCTGATACAGCCGGAGCGCTGCGGAGACAGCCTGCCTGAATCGTGTAAAATGCAGGCCACGCCGACGCGATGGGGTGAGCTGGCACAACACAGCGAAGCCCGTTGGTGAAGTCGTGGAGGTAAATCAGGCGGCAGTGCGGGGGAGGACTGTGCTCTTACCTGGGGAATGGGAGCGCAGCGGACATGGAGGGCCATTATTTCTTTTTCCATCTGCCCTCATTTCTCCGCCCTGAGAGGGGTGGAGAAGTCAGCAGAGGTCATAGTAGTCGGGAAACGAGCCGGAGTGCGTACGCACAGCAAAATTGCCGGAGGGTTACCTGCGTGCCGGAGTGGAACTGCCGGACGGTAGCCGCGAAGCCACGCCGCCCGGCGTGCCCCAGGGCGGACCGTTATCACCTCTGCTGGCCAACATCGTGCTGGACCCGCTGGACAAGGAACTCGAACGCCGCGGGCATCATTTCGTCCGCTACGCCGACGACTTCGTGATCTTCGTGAAAAGTGCGAAAGCCGCCGCACGGGTGATGGGCAGCGTGATGAACTACGTGGAGAAGGAATTGGGCCTCATCGTCAACCGGACCAAAAGCGGCAGTGGCAAACTAGCCGACACGACGTTCCCCGGGTTCCAAATCAGTGCCCGGGGGAAAGTGAAGTGGAGCGCGAAAGCGCTCGAGCGGTTCAAACAGCGCGTGAGGGAACCGGAGCGCGGCGGAGATAGACAGCCGCCAGGCTGCCCGAAGGGTGGGTGCAACGAATCAAATCACCAAACGCAACCGTGGGCAGAATGTCCGGTTTGTGATCAACGAACTGCGGCGCTATGCCACGGGCTGGATGAACTACTTCGGCATCAGCCACACGTATGCCAAGGTGCGGGAACTCGATGCATGGATACGAAGGAGGATACGGCTCTATCATTGGAAACAATGGACTCGAAGCGCAGCGGAGAGAGCCAGCCGATAGGCTGCCCGGAGGGCGTAGCGAAGCGGAGGCAACAGACCGGGGACGCGGCGGCGCCACCTCATCAGGCTGGGAATCGACCCCGGCGGGGTCCACCGCGCCAGCCGCAGCCGCAAGGGGTATTGGCGCATGAGTCAGAATAGCCTCGTGCGCTTCGCCCTGAACAACGCCTACCTGAAGGAGCAGGGAGTGCCTGAACTGAGAGAGATCTGGATCCGACTGCACTACGGGGACCAGCCCAAACCAAAAGGAACGGGCAAGCTGGTCACCTAACGAGTCTTACTGGAACCGCCCGGTGCGGAGCCGCATGCCGGGTGGTGTGGGAGGGATGGCAGGCGCAATCCTGTCATCCCGACCCGATTCGCCTTTGTCATTTGGTGAAATCGTGGCTGATGATGAACCATTCGATTGCGTCGTCATCACCTCCAATGTCTTCTCGTGAAGCAATGTTAAATCCTAGGGATTCGCAATCGCTGCCATCACCCAACCACTGCGTTGGACGAAAAGTATGGCCAAGCGCCTCAAAGGCTTCTCGGACTGCGGTCAAGTTGGTTGAGCCATGTAGCTGGATGCCCTCGTAGGAAAGAAATCCAGACAGAAACTCCACGTCCTTCACAGCTTTATCTTTGTATCTGACCCGGATGAACGTCGTGCCATCATTGCTGTGGAAGTCGTCCTCATCAGGATAGCTGCTATTCGATTCGGGAGTAGAAAACGTAGGTTTAAGAAGAGCCCGAAGTTCATCTCGGCCACAACCGAAGCTGACTTCAAAGTTGCCGTGTGCGAATCCCTTCCGTGGAATGAAAGTCCAATTCATGGGGTTGTGGAGCGAAGTATTTCTGGCGAACGTCTAGCTCATCCACGGCGGGGATGGAAGCCCGAATTCAAACTGGAGCGTTACCCGCCGTTGGATGGAGCGTCTTGTTCGCTTTTTGTTCTATAACTTCTAATCCGGCGTAGTGCTTCCTCAACGCTAATCCATTCATCAGGATCCTTCTGCTCTATCCAC
>CAIZWU010000105.1 GCA_903936775.1 uncultured bacterium
GTGCCGGGCAGGAGTGAAGTCACGGTCAAAGGCAAGTAGGGCAGGGCCTCCTGCCAGGTATCTGCGAAACGGATTTCATCCACCTTCCAGCCGGAAGGGTCCCCCGCGTTGTAGCCCGCGGCGAGGCGGAGTTGCTCCAGATCGGACCACACGTTAAAATTCGAGGCGGCTGACACCATGGTGAAACCGTCCGCTTCGGCGGGTGGGCGATCCAGCCTGGGATTGATCCAGAGCGTGTATCTTTCCAGCAGGCCATCCACGGCGTTCAACTGTACCCGGGCCACAATTAGGGATTGCTGGGTGGAAGGAGTGGTGGAAGGAGTGGTGGAAATGGCCGAAGTCCAGAGGTTCGCGTTGGTACCGCGGTCCCACAGGCGCCACAATGGCTCCCCGGCGCCGGAAGGCATGCCCAGAATGACCACTTCATCCATGTTGGAATCAGCATCTGCAGGCTGGAGCGTGTTATCTGCCGCACGCAGGGAGAGATTGAAAAACCGCAGGGTGCTGCCGGCGGTTTGTTGTCCCACGAAGGAGATCCAAAGCTCATTTCCCGAAGGCTGTTGGGTCGGCAGGCGCAGCACGGGGGCAATGTTGCTGATGGTGGCAGCCTCCTCATTGGTGTCCACATGGGCATGATGACCCGTGGTCTGGAGGGCATTGCCTGCCGCATCCATATAGCGCAGGCTATCCGGCGCTATATCCGTGTCTGCTCCCGCCGCCGGGGCCGGGGTGGCGGCGAATCCTCCCTGATTTTTCAGCCCGTCCTCCGCTACCGGGTAGTTAAATCCCTCATAATAAAGCAGTCCTGCCTGGGTGGGCGTCACTGCCCAGCTGGCCAGCAACCCCAGGGCTACCTTTGAAGTGCACCATGTAATTCGGTTATTCCTGGATTTTTGTGGCGTGATCATGCGGAATAGAGAACTAATCAACTATCTGGAGGAGGGACTGCGTGGATGAGCGTCAGGTGATTCAAGCCGCCTAAACAAGAGAGATCCGGCAAACTCAATAAGAATTAAAAACTCACGCAAAATTAAACCTGAAAATAATCTGTAACGCTGCGGGAAATAATCCGTATGGCCAGCCTGCCGGGATCATGCCGCCAGTGCTTGCCTGCGGCTGAATTTCCTGGTTCTTCCGGGATTCCGATGGCGTGATGATGGGGGGAGAGGTCGGGTTTGCCGGGGTGAAAGCGGACTCTGCTGCGGTAGTTGGCGAAGTCCTTCAGGCCCCGGGCCGTGCGTTTCAAAAAAGGCGATCAGGCGGTTGAGGCCTTCAGCAAGGGCATTGGTCAAGGGATGGGCAATGCCGTTGATCAGCCTTTCGGGATGACGCCGCAGTTCATGATCGTTCATGCCTCCAGTGCCGCATTTCCCTTCAGCCTTTTCCTGCCTCGAAATACCACGTGATTCCCGGGAGAACCGAATTGCAGCCCACGGCTTGATTCCTTAAGAGGCCCAAACTATTCTCCCGGCCATGAGCGAACCGATTTACGACGAAGACAGTATCCGCAGCCTCGACTGGGTGGAACACATCCGCCTGCGCCCCGGCATGTACATCGGGAAATTGGGTGACGGTTCCGCGCCGGACGATGGCATCTACATCCTCGCCAAGGAGGCGCTGGACAACTCCATCGACGAATTCGTGATGGGCCACGGGAAACAGATCGACATCGAACTGGCCGATGGCCGGATGAAGGTGCGGGACTACGGCCGGGGTATTCCGCTGGGCAAGCTGATGGACTGCGCCGCCAAGATCAACACCGGCGCGAAATACGATTCCAAGGCCTTTAAAAAATCGGTCGGACTCAACGGGGTCGGCATTAAAGCGGTCAACGCCCTTTCCAGTTTCTTCGACATCCAGGCCTACCGGGAGGGCGAGACCAAGCTGATCGAATTCAGCCAAGGGAAGGTGCAGCAGGAGATGAAAAAGCTGCAGCCGACCCGGGAAGGCAACGGCACCCGCCTCAGCTTTACACCGGATGCGGCCATTTTCGGTCCCAGGGTAAAGTGGGATATCGAGACCCTCGAGCGGATGTGCCGGTATTATTCCTATCTGAATACCGGTCTCACCCTCAACCTGAACGGCACCAAATTCCGCTCCAAGGACGGCCTCGCCGACCTCCTGCGCGACAACCTCCCGCAGGAAGCCCTCTATCCGATCATTCATCTCAAAGGCGAGGATGTCGAGATCGCCTTCACCCACGCGGAGCAGGCCGGGGAGGATTACTACAGCTTTGTGAATGGGCAGAACACGCATCAGGGCGGCACCCACCTTGCGGCCTTCCGCGAGGCTCTGGTCAAGACCATGCGGGAGCACTTTAAAAAGGACTACGATCCTTCCGACATCCGCACCGGCATCGTGGCGGCCATTGCGATCAAGGTCACCGAACCCGTTTTTGAAAGTCAGACCAAGACCAAGCTCGGGTCCACCCATATGGAACCGGAAGGTCAGACCGTCCGCACTTTTATCGCGAATTTCCTCTCCAAGGAACTGGAACTCCATCTCCACAAAAACAAGGAGACGGCCAAGGCCCTGCTGGAGAAAATCCAGATGAACGAAAGCGAGCGCAAGGAACTCGCCGGGGTGGCCAAGATCGCCAAGGAACGCGCCCGCAAGGCCAAGATTCATAACAAAAAGCTGCGGGACTGCCGGGTCCACCTCGACTCCACCGCCAAAAACAAGGAGGAGAGCACCCTCTTCATCACCGAAGGCAACAGCGCCAGCGGTTCCATCACCAGCGCCCGCGATGTCGATACCCAGGCCGTCTTCAGCCTGCGCGGCAAACCCCTCAACACCTTTGGGCTGAACAAAAAAATCGTGTATGAAAACGAGGAATTCAACCTCCTCCAGCACGCCCTCAACATTGAGGACAGTGTGGACGACTTGCGCTACAACAAGGTGGTGCTGGCCACTGATGCCGACGTGGACGGCATGCATATCCGTCTGCTGATGATTACCTTCTTCCTGCAGTTCTTCCCTGACCTGCTGCGCCGCGGTCACCTTTTCGTGCTGCAAACCCCGCTTTTCCGCATCCGCAACAAAAAGGAAACCATCTACAGCTACAGCGAAGAGGAGAAGCAGGCCGCCATGAGAAAGCTCGGCAAAAACCCCGAAATTACCCGCTTCAAAGGACTCGGTGAAATCAACGCCTCCGAGTTCAAACACTTCATCGGCAAGGACATCCGCCTCGACCCGGTCGGCATCGATCATAGCCATTCCATCAAGGAGCTTCTCACCTTCTACATGGGCAAGAACACTCCGGAACGTCAGGAGTTCATCATCCGCAACCTCCGGGTCGAACAGGACATCCTCCCGCCGGAAGGGCCGCAGCCCCGGCCGGATGAGGGCGTGGAGGAAAAGGTGGCCTGAATCGCCATCCCCTGACGATCATATTCCACACTTTGACTCAGCAGCTGGCCCGGGCGGAAGTGGCGGGATGGACTGCCTGCTGACGGGAAAAAGTCAGGCTCCGGCATGGGCATCCCGCACGGCCTCGCCCCAACTGCGGTAATACTCCCTCGCGTAATTCACGAGTGAGGTATCACCGCCTTGGCTGCGGGGTCGGTTCATGCTGGTCAGATCAACCGGCTGGCCGGCGTCGAGGCGGGCGCGGAGCGCCCTGATGATATCGGATTTGCTGTCGAACCGGTGCCGGGGATGAGGCGGCCGGCTGGCGTTTTCCGGGATGCCGGCGGCCTTCAGGACGGCTTTCCAGGTGCCGAAAAATCCGATCAGATCATCGTGGAGGCGGCGGCCGGTGTTGCTGCTGGTGAGGACGGTCCGGCCGTCGATCCGCTCCCCGGCCCCGTAGCGTCTGGAGAGTTCCGCCAAGGCCCCATTGCAGGTGAAATGAGGGATGCGGGTGCGGTCGACGGGCAGTCCGGCGGCTTCCAGGGCCGCGCGGTGGGTGCCGTAAAAGCGCTTGGCCGCGACGATCAGGGTGCCGTCTTTGTGCGGGCCCTCATGGAGGTCTTTTCCAGCGACTGGCAGTCCGGCCGCATGGCGTCGCCGGAACTCTGCCACGACGTCCTCCGCGTTCCAAAACCGGCGGGAAACCACCTGCAGGGGGTCTTCCAACAATCCTGCGGCGTCCACGGCCTCTTTCCAACCTCCAAACAATTGACACGCCCGGCGATCCAGATTGAGATCCCCGCCCGCCGCTTTTTTTACTTTAAGGGAACTCTTGAGCAGGGATTGCCCGGCGGCCGCGCGGGCTTGAATGGCCGCGATGACCGAAGCGGCATCCGGGTAGAGGGGTTCGGGTTTGAGCAGGTGCTTTTTCCACAGGGGAGGCGGCACCGGCAGCCCTGCGGCTTCCAGGGCCTCGTCCCATGACCCGAAATAATGCACCGCCCATTTTGGCAGGGAGCTGCATCCGGGGTGCCCTTTGACTTTCGTCCCTTGGAGGGGATCGGTCACGGTGGACAATTCAAGAAGTTTGGACAGCACAGACTCCCGCGTAAAGGCGCGGTCCTTGAGCCGGCGGGGGACGATCACCAGACCGGCGGCCTCAATCGCGGCCGGCCAACTCCCGAAATGCTTCACGGCCTCCTGAAACAGCGGGCGATGCAGCTGCATCATGGTCACGGCCCTCGGACCCGCGCCATCTTCTGCCAGGGCCCTGACATCGGATAGAATTATTTCCGGCTCGCGCTTGGGCTTCGGCTCGCGCTTGGCTTTGGGTACGCGTTTGGCTTTGGGTACGCGTTTGGCTTTGGGCACGCGCTTGGCTTTGGGCACGCGCTTGGCTTTGGGCGCCCGTTTGGCTTTGGGCGTGGGCGGCTTGCGTAGATCGGGGCGGGGGCCGGAATCGGCCAACCGTTTCCCCGGGGCCGGTGTAAGTGCAGGGTCACTCGCAGATTGCATCAGGGCATAGAGGCTGCTTTTCCTCACTTTGCAATCAGGGGAAAGCTGGTGCGGCGGGAAGCAAAGCCGCAGCATCATCCAAGGCTGGTCTCGCTGACGGTCAGGTGATAGCATCCACCTGAAGCCGGGCGAGGCCTAGCAGGGCCTTGGCGACGCTCTGCTCCAGCGGACCGGTGGTGCTGATTCTGAAGCAGTGGCCGCGCGGCAGTTCCGTGGGTGGCTGGTAACGTTGAGTGAGGGGAGCGAAGTCCTCCAGCCGGGCGTCGGAGACCTCGCCGGAACTGGCCTCGCGGGCACGGAGCCTTTGTTTGACCGCTGCCTTGCTGGCATGGGCTTCGAGGAAACACCATGCCACCCCGCGACTCCCGAACTGTTTCGCCAGCTTTTCCCGCTGGCTGCGGAGGGAATAGGTCGCGTCGAGAATGACGCTGCCGCCTTGTTCTACCTGCGCGGTGGCGGCCTCGAGCAGGCGCTGGTAGACTTGGCTAGTCATGGCCCGTGAATAGAGCTGCGGCCGGGCGGAAACCCTGCTGCGTTCATACAGGGGCAGGCCGGCCGCTGCTTTGCGGAGCCGGTCGGAAGCGAAAACTTCCCAACCAAGTTCAGCTCCGAGGGCCTGCGCGAGGTTGCTTTTTCCGGAGGCGATGCCGCCCATCACCACCAGTACGAGGGGCTGCGATCCGGCGACGGCATAACGCAGCGCCAGCTGGAAGTAGCGCCGCGCCCGCTCCGCCCCCGCCTGCCGCTGACGTTCCGGGGCGGCATGGGCCACACTCTGCAGGCTCTCGACTTTGCCCCGCACACAGGCGCGATAACATTTGTAAAAATCCATCAGGCGCAGCATTCCGTCATCATGCAGCGCCCTGGCCATCCGGATGGCGAACTGACGCGCCAGATCGGAGCGCTTATGGTAATCGAGGTCCATGGCGAGAAACGCCGCGTCGTTGGCCACATCCACATAACGGAAGCGGTCATTGAACTCGATGCAGTCGTAAATCTGCAGGGTGCCGGGCGTGAGATGAATATGTTCGAGGTGCAGATCCCCGTGGCAGTCGAGGATACGGCCCTCCCGGAGTCGCGAGGCAAAGAGCCGGGCGTGGCGGGCATAAAACCGGTTGGTATAAAAAGGAAGGGTGGCCGCCGCGGCCGGGGAAAGGGTGTGGCCGATGAACTCCCGGGTCTGACGGAAATTCTCGTCGGTGCTGATGCGGAGATGGTCAATGCGTCCCCAGTCACGGATTTCCCCGGTGGGTTGCTGGGCCTCATAAAACTCCTTCAGGAATCGGGCGATCCGGTTCAGATCGCGGGGGCCGATCCCGTTGCGTTTGAGGAGTTGGTCGAGAAAATGTCCGTCAGGAAGCTGACGCATTTGCACGGCGTATTCCACCGCGGGGCCTTCCTGGCCGAAAGCAAAGTGCCCGCCGTGCTTCGTGATAGGAATGACCCCGAGGTAGGTGCTGGGCGCGAGCCGGCGGTTGAGGGCGACCTCACGTTCGCAGAAATGCAGGCGCTTCGCGGGGGTGGAAAAGTCGAGGAAACCAAAGTTGACGGCTTTCTTCACCTTGTAGACAAAAGGCGGCGCGATGAAGACGAACGAGGCATGGGTCTGCACCAGGCGCACCCGCTTCGGCCGGTGGGGATAGGACTGCGGATCAAGCAGGAAGGGGAGCAGTTGTTCCTGCGCCACCAAAGCCCCGTCGGGGTGTTCGTCAGGTTGGGTCGTGGTCATGGGCGGTGCGGCATTTCCAGTGGTTGTTCAAATCACTTCCGCTCCTGCGGCGAAGGTTTCTTTGGGAAGATACTCCTTAAGGCGGCGGTGGCGAATCCTGAGAGGGAAACATTTTTACAAGGCCGGCCGGTGAGACCGGCAAGGTGCCTGCTGCGGGGACCGGGAGAGTCCTCCGGCCATCAGGCCGGCGAAGGAGAACGGCAGGAATCGGCACATGGGAGGGAGCAGGATGAGGATGCCCGGATTGCGGAACCGGACGAAGCCGGGGACTTGGTGGTTACGTTGACCTTGGAGTCAGGAGGATTGTTCCGTGGCCCATTTCATGGCGGCGGGGAGGCCCATGCCGCCGCTGCCGCCGAGCCGTTGGTCGATGGCCTCCAGTTCATGGATGAGGTCGCGGACTTCCTTGCGGGAGTAGGGGCCGCCGGCGGCATCGCAGAAGTGGGTGCGGCAGGCAAAGGGGCGGGAATCGTAAATGGTGCAGCGGCCGTCCGGTCCCAGGAGAGGGCAGGAGCCGTCCGCTGGCAGCGGGAGTTTTTTCTTTCCGGCGGCGCGGGCGGCGGAGTGGGCCACGAGGGCTTCGCCCCGGGTGAGAAAAGGGGTGCGGCCGGTCAGGCGGAACCGGCAGCATTCGGTGCGGTTCAGGCAATTTCGGTCGATAGGCCGTTGGGCGAGCCGGGCGTAGACCTCCCGGACCTGAAGGAGAAGGGCGGTACGTTCTGCGGAAGTGAGGCCTCGGGCCATGGGGAAGTCAGTTTGGGGGAAAGGTGGAGCCGGCGAACCTCGGGTGGGGATGGGGGAACGTCCAACGTGGAATGAGGAAAGCGGGACGTTGCGGGAACGTCGGGGTGGTGGTAAGAACGGCCATGCTTTGGTATTATGTTTCGGATCGACAGGAGCGCCTCGCCGTTCCGGAGGACCAGTTGGTGGCTCTGGCGGGCAGTGGAGTGCTGCGGCCCACGACATTGGTCTGGCAAAAGGGAATGCCCGCGTGGGTCTCGGCCGGGGAGGTGAAACCGGAGATTTTCCAGGATGGGCCGGGCCAGCATACGGGGTCTGCGGTGGCGTCTGCGGAGTCCGGCGGCCTGGTGGCGGAGCTGGCGCGGACCCTGCGGGGTTATGCGGGGTGGGTTGAGGTGTCAGGCTGGCTGCACGGAGCGACCGGGGTGGTTTGTGTGGCGGTAGGCACGGCGATTGGTTATTTTGCATGGTTGAAGCCGGAGCGGCTGACCGAATGGGGCAAGCGGGTGCCGCCGCTGCTGCGTCCGGTCATGGAGCACCCGTGGGCGACCGTGGGCGGATTGGCCTTGGCGGCGTTGCTGCTGCTGTTCATGGCGGCGCAGCTGATCGGCGGGGCCGCCCGGGCGCGGCGGGCAGAGCAGTTGGGAAGCCGGGAGGAATTGCGGATTGCCCTGCGCAGCATGGGAAGTTTTTTCCGGTCCACCGTGCTGACCTTGTTGCTGGGACTCCTGTTGCTGGCCGGAGCGTTGCTTTATTTCTATCGTCCGGTCAAAACTTCCGGGCCGCCTGCTCCGGAGCCCGCCGCGGCGCCCAAGGAACGGGTTACCATCTGATTTCGTGATGGTGCCGCCGCCCCTGTTTCATCTGCCTGCTTTGGAGGCCTGCCCCTATCTGCCGCGTCAGGACGAGCCCCTGTCAGCGGCCTCCGTGGCGGTGCTCGGGGAGGAGCGCGGTGCGGATTTTTACCTGGCCGCCCTGCATTACGCGCAGAGCCTGTGGCGTCAGGGGTTTCCTGCGCGGTCGATTCTGTTGCTGAACCGGGCCTTGGGGGCGGAATTGGAGGGGTCGGAGCCGGTGCTCCGGCAGTGGCCCCTGCCTTATCTGGCGATCGGTTGGCTGCTGAAAAATCACTGGCCGGAGCACTTCATCGGAAACCCGCGGAGGCATTGGCAACACCTTGCCACCCGGATGTCCGGGCCGCGCGCGGAGTTGCGGACATGGCGGGCCTGGGCGTGCTGGCGGATGGCCTGTGTGGCGCTGCCGGACCTGCCCGCGGATGAAAAACAACTGGCCGGGGAAGGGGTCAGGGAACCGGGTGAGGAGCAGATTGCCGGGCACTTGGAGCGACTGGGGCATCCGGGCGAGGTGGGGCTTTGGCGGGAAGTGCTGGAGGGACTGGGAGGATGATTTTCCGGAACTTCCGCGCTCCGTCCCGCCCGTGATGTTTCGTCCCCGGTTCCATCCCATCCCGACCCCGCTCCGCTCCACGAATGCTCCGGAGGAAAATCCCGCCGTCTGACTATCGCAAGGAGTTGGCCACCGGCGGCCGGACTACCCGGTTCCGCCCGGGACGCCGGACGCGGGGAGGAAATCACGTTGCGTTTGAAGGCGCCAAGCGGCCAGTATCTTTGACTTTGTCTGCCTGTATGATTACCACTGGCGCGTGCCGGGCAAGGACCGAAGTTTCCGGCATCTGTGAAAGGCCCCGTCTGGAAGCCTGGAAATCAATTTTAGCAGGGCGGCCCACCATGAACCGATTGAATAACTCAACCCAAAAACGGCTTTTCCAGACTCTCGTGCTTGCGATTGGTTTTGCCAGCAGCGCGGCCGTCAGAGCCGTCCCGCCAGACGATCCGCCCGTAAAATTCCCCTCCGCGGGCGGATGGGGTAAAAACATCCAGCGCACCATGCGATTGCTCGCCACCAGCACGGCAGCGCAGCGGAACACGGTCCGTATACTTTTTTACGGCCAGTCCATCACAGAGCAGAAGTGGTCGAAGCTGGTGGAGGAGGATTTGCGCAAGCGTTTCCCCCACGCGGATCTCGTGATGGAAAACCGTGCCCTCGGCGGATTTGCCTCGCAATTGCTCGCACGCACCGCAGAGACCGACCTGTATCCATTCCAGCCGGACCTGCTCATCTTTCACGTCTATGGCGCGCACGATAAATACGAGGACATCATCCGCCGCACGCGGGAGCGGACGTGTGCGGAAATCCTGATTCAGACCGATCACGTCACGAAGACCGCTGATCTCACCGAGGAAACCGATCCCGCAAAAGTGCCGATCCAGAGCGGCAGGTGGGATGCTTTTTTCAATCACAACTTCCTCCCCTCGATCGCGAAAAAATATGGCGCGGAGCTTTGCGGCCAGCGCACGATTTGGAAGACCTACCTCGCCGAAAACAAACTGGAGCCGAAGGCGTTGCTGAAAGATGACGTGCATCTCAACGCGCACGGCGAATTCCTCATGGCGGAAATTGTTAAAGCGCATCTGCGGCGTGACGCGACGTTCGACCCCTCACCTGCGGAGGCGTGGGTGAAGACGCTCGTGGTGGGGAAAGACGTGCGCTTTGAAAATGGAAAACTGCGCATGGAATTTGAGGGGAATCGCGTGGATGTGGTGTGCAAAACGGGCACCACCGCGCCTGCGGCAGTGACCATCGACGGGCAGAAACCGTCCGGGATTTCCTCGCTCTACGGCTTCACTCGTGCGGTCACGAAGCCTGAGGGAAAATGGCAGGTGAAATGGCCAGTCGTCGCGCCCATCGGGTCGGAGAAACTCCTGCTGGTGGAGGATTGGACGCTCCACATCAAGCGCGCCGATCCCGCGAACGAAAAGCGCTTCACGTTCACCGTCAACGGATCCAAGACCGGCGCGGACGGCGAGGGGCGCAGTGATCAGAAATTCATCTCCAACTCCGGCCGCATCGTCATCACGCCGGAAGATTGGAACGCCGCCTACGCCCTCGCCCTTGCCGGCATCACGCCGGTGCCGGAGAGCTTTACCGTGAAGTGGAGCGTCGTGCCACGCTTCGTTGATGAATTCACTTCGCCCGGTGTAAAAGACCCGGCCATCGAGACGACCGTCACGCTCGCGCAAGGCCTCGCGAACTCGAAGCATACGCTGGAGATCGACGGCGGCGCGGAAACCATCGCCGCGCTGCGCGTGTATCGCCCGGCGCTCCAAGCGGTGGAAACGAAGTAGGCACGGAATTTCACCCGATCCATTCTCCAAACATGAAACTCCTTTCCACAACTCTTGCCCTGCTGATGCTTTTCACGATGGCGCCCGCAGGGGAAAAGAACCCGTTTTTTGCGATGGACACCATCGCCCGGGGCAAGCCGGAGGTGGTGGTGCCGATGCTGCGCGAGCTGGGCTACGCGGGCCTCGGTGGCGCCCCCGGCGATGCCGCGATGGCCCGGGCGCTTACTGCGGCGGGGCTGCGCTATTTTAATGGCTATCATACGATCACGCTTGATGCCTCACGGCCCGCCCTCGATGAGCCGATGCGGAAAATGATCGAGGCCATGCCCGGCTCAGCGCTCTGGCTGGCGGTGGCAGGGGTGCAACGCGACGGGGTAGCTTTCCCGGCCTCCTCCGCCGATGCGGACGAAACCGCCGTGGCGAGGCTGCGTGAACTCTCTGCCCACGCCGCGCCGCTCGGAGTGAAGATCGCGCTTTATCCACACACTGGCTTTTGGCTGGAGCGTGTCGATGACGCCATCCGGCTGGCGGCGAAGGTGGACGACCCCGCCGTGGGCGTGACTTTCAATCTCTGCCACTGGCTGAAAGTCGAGGGTTCCCAGCGCGACCCCGTTCCCGTGCTGCGCATGGCACAGCCAAGGCTCATGTTTGTCACCATCAACGGCGCCGACACGGGCGACACTAAAACGATGGGTTGGGACAGGCTGATCCGTCCGCTCGGTGAAGGCAGTTACGACGTGGGCGCCTTCCTGCGAAGCCTGCGGGCGACTGGCTACGACGGTCCCGTGGGGTTCCAGGGTTACGGGATTCCAGGCGACGCGCGTATGGTGCTCCAGAAAACAATGGCCGCCTGGCGGGAGTTGCCGCCCTGAAGGATTTGCGCTCCCCTGGTTCTTGCTGGGGCGAAGCAAGTGGCGCGGTCGCACCTCCCGCGTTCCATTTGCCGATGACCTCCTCACGAAGGCTCAGGAAAACTGCTTACGGCGTGAGTAATGCTGAAATATCGTCCATAAGATGTGATGCGATATAGTACTGGGATCACCAGGGATCATAGCATTTTACGGCACCGTCCTCCGCAAAAATGCGGCGCGCCTCCCGCCACCCAAATTCAGTCATTCAGGAGACAGTTTCCCGGGACTCATCACTCTTCCACTAATCCGCCTGCCCTTTTCTGCCCACTGAAATCAGCGAAGAACCAGGACGGCCTCCGGGCGTCAATGTAAACAAGCCCTGGAGTGGTGGGCCAGGGTCCCAACTGATGAAAAGCCTTAGGATTCGGCGGGCGCTGCCGGCTCGGATGTGGCATCGGAGGGCGGGGCCTCCAGTGTTTCTTCCGGAGGCGCTGGCTCGGCTGGCATGCCGGGGCTTTCCGCGATTGGAGCGATCACTTCTGTTGGAGCTTCTGCGGAAGTTTCAGGTGCCGCAGTCACAGAAACAGCCTTTGGGGGAGCTTCCCGGGGTTTTTTCTCCGCCGGAGGTTGAGGAGCGCGACCGAGGAGTTGGAGTTCGCCGCTGGCGAATTCGGTGACGAGACCTTCCTGGACGAGCCAACGCAGGTCCTGCAGCACGCCGATTTCCTCGGAAGTCAGCGGAGCGGGAGGCGCGGCGGGAGCGGGAGGGGCTTTTTTCTGGCGTGGGGGTTTCGGACCCCGGGGCTCGCGTGGAGCGGCTGTTTCCTGGGCAGGGGCTCCGGCTGCGGGGCCCTCGGCAGAGGCCGGAGCTGCTTCGGCAGGGGTAACTTCTGCAGTGATTTCACCCGCTTGGGTTTCGGTCACGGTTTCTGCCGGGAGGGCTTCGGGCGCCGCAGGGGACCCGGTGGCCACGGCTTCCGTGGAGGCAGGGACTTCAGCTTCCGGGATGATGGCGGGAACCGCTTCCGGGGCGGCAGGTTTGGTCGCTTCGGGCTCTGGCGATTTGGGTGCTTCTGCTTTGGCGGCGGGTTTCTCCAGGTGCGGTGCCAGCGTGGAAACGAGTTTGGCGACGTTGATGCCAGGATTGGCGCGGACCACTCCTACAATGCTGCGGAGGCGCGGGGAGAGGTGGGATTCGTCCTCGATGAAGTGAGGGCGGGTACGGCAGACAAAGGTCGATTTTTTGTCCCGTTTGAAGAACTTGAGGCTCTCCTTTTCGAGGTCGCGGCAGAGGTCCTGCACCAGCTGCATGGGGAAACGCTGTTGTTGTTCGACTTCCATGCGCAGCAGGGCCAGGAGGGACGGGGCGAGAAGCCTTCCGGGGACATTTCCGGGCACCTTGATGCGGGTGACAGCCTTGACAGCGGTGTCCGAGTGGTGGGCCATGAAATGCGCTTCCACTGCGGCCCAGTTTTTCAGGGGTTCGACCGGGGGACTGGAGGATTCTGGTTCTGCAACCGCTTCAGGGGCTTCAGCCACTTCAGGTTCTGCGGCGAGGGCTTCAGTTTCTGCCGTAGCCACGGGTTCGGTGGCCTCAGGGGCTTCCGGCACCGCCACCGCTTCAGAAGACTCTGCGGTTCCGGCGGAGTCGGGGGCACTTTCGGATTCTCCGGTCGTGGCCGCGGGCACACTTTCTCCGGTTTCAGCTGTGGGCGCTTCCGGGGCGGCGACCTTTGCTTCCACGGGCAGATTGGCGGCCGCGATTTCTTCCGCGGTCAGCGGGATGTAAACGGTGGTGGTGCTTTGCTGTTCGAGCCATTTGGCGACGAGGGCCTCGTCCTTTTCGCTACGGATGCGGGCCTTGTAGCGGTCGATCGGGAGATTGTAGAATTGCTCGCGATGCAGGCGGGCCACCGTGGTCTGGAAGGAGTGGTGATTGGGTGGCCCGAGGATTTCGCCGGAGAACCCACAGACGGCGACGGCGGTGAAAGTGCCTTTGGGCGGGTCGATGCTGATGGTTTCCTGACGATAGAATTTCCTGACGGCAGGGCCGTTGAGAATGTGCCGGATCGCTTCATCACGGTTCAGCCACAGGGAACCATCCGCAGGAATCTGGTAGATTTGTTCCGGGCCGACTGGGGCTTCCGGTTCGGGCACAGGAGTGCCTTTGGGGGCATTGCGCGGGGCCTGGGCCTGTGGCTGGCGGGAAAACTCGACGACATAACGGTCGCGGCCGGCGAGGAAGAGACGGCCCAGTTCGAACACCGGGTAAGCGCGGCCGGAAGCTTTAACCTGACGGGTAATGGCTTCGAGGGAGCGGGGTTCCGCAAACAGGCGGGCGCGCCAGCCGGGGAGCGGTTCAATGTGCGGACGATCGTCGAACCGGCGGGGGCCGCGGTCGCGATCGTTGCGGAAATCAGGGCGCCCGCCTTCGCGGCGGTCCGGTCCCCCACGGCGGTCATCGCGGGGTGGGCCTCCGGGGCGGGGTCCACGATCATCCTGACGTGGGCCACGGGGCGGGCCGTCGGCCCGGGGACCGCGCGGGCCATCCGGCCGGGGACCACCGGGACCGGCTGGGCGGGGTCCCCGGTCATCTTGACGGGGTCCGCGGGGCGGACCATCGGGGCGTGGGCCACGGGGTGGGCCGCTGCGGTCGCCGCGGTTGAAATCAGGTCGGTTTCCGAAGCCACGGGGGCCGCCTTTGCCGCCGGAACCACCCGTGCCGAAACCTTGGCCGCCACCGCGCGACTCCCGTTCATGCTCCGGAGCGCGTCCCCAGACGACTTCGCCGGGAGTGGCTTCGCGCTTTTGCAGGTCTCCGACCCAATCGGGGGCGAGGCTGAGGTTCTGCAATTGGGAGAGGTCGATGGGTTCTGGATCAGACATATCAGGCGGAGAAAATCCGTGAGGTTGGAGGGCGTGAAGCCGTTGGCAGTGAGCGCGCAGGCGTAATCCGTGGTTGGTTTAAAGCACCGGCAAAAGCAGTGCGGAGCGTGCAGCGTACGGATGCCATGCGGCAAATCAATCCTTTTTCGTTTCTGTTCCGCCTCCGTTTTCCCCGGCGCATTGACTCAGAAATAATGACACCGTTGTCTGATGGTACCTTCTTCCTGGTTCAGGGCGGGTTTGGTTTCACTCCTTTTTCCAAGGCCCACGCCGTTGCCGCCCGGGGATCGGTTTGCTGCCAGGCACCGAGCGCATCTTGAAGCACATTTGTTCTGGTGGGTTCATCCCTCAGGCTCAGGGCCCATTCGGCTGTGGCAGGTGGATCGACCGGCACCACGACTCCGCGGCGGCGCAGGCGGCCGGCCAGTTTTTCCAGCGTCCGGGAACCCCGGCGCTGGGCGGCCTCCGCCTTGGAAAGGGCATTCTGCGCATCGTTCACCAAGGGCCTGACCGGTTCCCGGTGATCCATGGTGTCCAAAGGCATCGAAACCGTCGGGATGGATCGTGTTGGCTGCAGTTCATGGCAGGTTGGTAATGGGTTTCGCGGCGGAGCAGGGCGGCGGCTTCCAGCACCGCCGCACGGGGAAGCCAGGGGGGAATCGTCTTCACGCCAGCCAACCGGGCCGCATTGCGGGACAAGGAGGTGAATACGTTCTGGGCAGCTTCCTGGGCCAGTTCCCAAGATCCGCCGCGTCGGGGAGCCGTGAAAATGACCATGCCGGAGTGTCGGCCAAGGAATTCAGGGCGGCGGGAGATGCCGTGGGCGTCATCATGGTGCCTGAAACTGCCGCCCGTCGGACCATTCAGACAGAAAAATTGCGTTTCTGATTTATTTAAATACGGCAGGTTTCCCGATGACGGGTGTTTTGGCCCGCTGGGCCGTCCTGTCCGGCGCAGCTTGGAAAAAGAGAAGATTTCCGTTGCGTGGGGGACGGGTGTCGCTTAAATGCCGCCTCCCGTTCCGGGACCCCCTGCCTGTTACCAAGGCGGGTTTTTTAGTCTTAAGGCACCGCACCGCCATGAATATCCTCCAGAAGATCCACCGCGAGCAGATGAAATCCGACCTCGTTGACATGAATGTCGGCGATACCGTCAAGGTCCATAACCGCGTCGTCGAAGGCGGCAAGGAGCGTATCCAGATTTTTGCCGGCATCATCATCGGCAAAAGCGGACTCTCCAAGAGCCAGTCCATCACCGTCCGCAAGCTGAGCTACGGCGAAGGCGTGGAACGGGTTTATCCAATCCACAGTCCGCTGATTTCCAAGATCGAGGTGACCAAGCGCGGCCAAGTCCGCCGTGCCGCGCTGAACTACCTGCGCAACCGCGTGGGCAAGGACGCGGTGACCGTCAAGGAAGCCCCCCGCGCCAAATAAGCGCTGGGTTTTATTTTTTAAGACCGCACGCTCCATCCGGGGCGTGCGGTTTTTTTATGGAAGCCTGGTGGCGGAAGTGGTTATCCTCAGTTCACGTCCACCGTGCAAACCAACCGGGATGCCACCTGCCGCCCCCTTCCAGCCAAGGCTGGACGGAAAAAGTCCGGGCTAAAGATAGGACGCCCGCCGCAGCCGCTCCATGATGGCCATCCCGACATCCCGCAGCGGCACGGGTTCGGCGATGATTTCATCCACGTCGAGTTCGTCGAGGGCGCGCAGGCAGTGGAAGAGGCGCAGGGCGGCTTCCGGCAGCTTGCCGCTGCCGGGACTGAGGACGAGGACGTGTTCCCATTCGGTCAGGCCGAGGTAGCCGTCCTCATCGTCCCCACGATAACTGAGCAGCGCGTAACGTTTGCCGGCCTCCGGCAGGAAATCCGCCGGATGATGCACCAGCCGCAGGGGAGTGCGCGGGGCGTAATGGTGAGGCAACTGGCCGGGGACTTCGGGCAGGGGGGTATTGCCATTTTTGTCGGGCTGTCCATTCGCCCACTCGATTTTTCCGTAGGGCTGCAGGTCGTCCTTGGTGACCGGCCCGGCGCGCAGGATGCGGAAAATGGGTTTTCCTTTTTCCGTGGGAATGATTTTCAAAATGGTGGACTCGATTCCTTCCGGACAGGCCCCTCCATCGAGGATGAGCGGGATGCGGCCGCCCAATTCCTTCAGCACCGCTCCGGCGGAGGTGGGAGAGATCCGGCCAAAGCGGTTGGCGCTGGGGGCGGCCAAGGGGCCGCCGAAGCTGGTGACCACCGCTTTGAACACGGGATGGGAACTCATGCGCACCGCCACGGTGGGCAGTCCGCCGGTGACCGAATCCGGCAGCGCAGCCGCCTTGGGCAGGACCAGGGTGAGCGGCCCCGGCCAGAATTTTTCAATCAGCAAGGCCACGGTTTCGGCAATCTCCGGCGGCACGATGGCGACGTCGGCCAAGCGCTTGCGGTGCGGCAGATGCACGATCAGCGGATCAAAAGAGGGGCGCTCCTTGGCTTCAAAAATACGGGCCACCGCGGCTGGATTGAGGGCATCGGCGGCGAGGCCGTAGACGGTTTCGCTGGGCAGGGCGACCACTTCGCCTTCGCGCAAAAAATCCACCGCCTGCGTGACGGCAGTGCGCAGCAGGTCGGCCCGGTCGGTGGGGGCAATAAAAGTATCCATCTCCCTGGTTACACCGTCATCCTGCTTCATCCGTCAAGAGCTTGATTGACGATGGACCGAAACGCCGTGGTGGGCCGGTGGCAGGGAAATGGTGTTGTGCGCGGCAGGGGACTGCGGCAAGGGGTGGTCCGTCCGGAGGGCGGGAATTGTTGAGATGAAGCAGTGTCCGGCCAGTCCTTTGAAACATCGTCCTGCCTTTGGGGAGGAATGTGGGGCCACCCTGCGGCTGGCGGTGCCGCTGGTATTCGGGCAGTTGGCGCAGATGCTGATCGGGGTGGTGGACACAGTGATGATAGGGCGGGTGGGCACCGTGCCTCTGGCGGCAGCGGCTTTTGCCAATTCCCTGCTGATGGTGCCACTGGTTTTTGGCGTGGGGCTGCTGAGCAGTGTGTCGATGCAAACCGCGCGGGCCGGGGGAGCAGGGGACCACCGGACGGCGCAGGCGACGTTGCGGAATGGGGTGGGCGTGGCCTTGGTGCTGGGGCTGCTTTGCACCATGGGGTTTGCCCTGCTCCTGCCCTGGCTGGCTGCTTTTGGCCAACCGGCGGAGGTGGTTGCAGCGACGCCGGTCTATCTGTTCACCTGTGCGGTGTCGCTGGTGCCTGCCCTGGTGGGGATGGCCCTCAAAAACCAGGCTGACGCGTTGAATGCCCCATGGACTCCGTTGTGGATCATGCTGGGTGGGGTGGGACTGAATGCCCTGCTCAATGCGGCGTGGATTCATGGATACGCCGGCTTTCCAGCCTGTGGACTGGAAGGGGCGGGTTACGCCACCCTGACATCGCGTCTGGTGGTCACCGCCGCCCTCTTTGTCTGGATGGGCCGCAGTGTGCGGCTGAAGGATTGGATGCCGCAACAATGGGGGTGCGGTCTGGAGTTGGCAGGCTTGGGCCGGCTGCTGCGCCTCGGCCTGCCCGCCGGACTGCATCTGTTGGCGGAGGTGAGTATGTTTATGGTGGCCGCTCTGCTTGTCGGATCGCTCGGGGTGGTGCCCCTCGCGGCCCATCAAATCACCCTGACCTGCGCTTCAGTAACGTTCATGGTGCCGCTGGGGATTTCCATGGCCATCACAGTGCGGGTGGGGGAATTGACCGGAGCCGGACAGACGCAGCGCCGGCATGCGGTACTGCTGGGGGGCTGGGCCCTGGGCGGGCTGGCAGCCTTGGGATCGATGGCGCTGTTTTTTGGCCTGGGACGGCAAGTTGCCTGGCAATTTGTCAGGGATCCTGCGGTGGTGCAGTTGGCGCTGCCGCTCCTGATCGTGGCGGGCTTTTTCCAGCTGGGGGACGCCATCCAGGTCATTTCGGCGGGCGCCCTGCGCGGGGTGCAGGATGTCAGAATGCCGGCGCTGCTGGCCTGCGGGATTTACTGGGGGGTGGCCTTGCCGCTTTCCTGGGTGGTGGGGTTTGCCATGAGCTACGGGGCGTGGGGCGTCTGGATCGGCCTGGCCGCCGGACTGGGCGTGGCGGGGGTGGTGCTGGGACGGCGGGCGTGGTTGTTACTGGCGGAATGACCTGGTGGTGGCTTCGTGGCTCAGCAGCCATTGTTTGGCCGGAAGACCGCCGCCGTAACCTGTCAGGGAGCCGTTGGCGCCGATCACCCGGTGGCAGGGGACGATAATGGAAAGGGGGTTGCGGCCATTGGCGGTGCCTGTGGCGCGGACCGCCGCAGGACGCCCCATGAGCGTGGCCTGCTGCTGGTAAGTCAGGGTAGTGCCGTAGGGGATTTGTTGAAGGGCGGCCCAGGCCTGCTGCTGGAAGGCGGTGCCGGAGGCATCGAGCGGGAGGTCAAAGATCTGCCGGGTCCCTCTGAAGTATTCCTCCAGTTGCGTGGTCACGGTGGTGAAGCAGGCCGGGTTTTCCTGCCATTCCGGAGCAAGGTCCGGACAGTGCTTTTCGCCGGACAGCCACAGGCCGCTCAATCCGCGGGGAGTGGCGGTCAGCAGGAGTTTGCCCAGAGGGGAAGGCGTGAGGGTAAAATAAACAGGGGAATTCATGGGAGGATGGGGCAGTCGGAGAATTTGAAAAAACTGGAGGAACGCCAGCGGTGCCTCTCCGCATCACCGCGACAGGGACGCCTGGCGGCGGAGCGGGCTTCGGTCTGCCGGGGTGTGAGCGGGGCGAGGGCTTTTCTCATCACGAGGTCACCGGCAATGCAGTCATCCGGCCAGCCGGGGATGCGCATTCCAAAATAATGGGCCGTCCATTGACCCATCCCGGGAGGCTCCTGCAGCCGGGCGATGGTGCGCTCCGGATCGGGGGAATGGGCCAGGCTGGGATGGCCGGAATCCACGGCGAGGGCGACCGCCAGCAGGGCGTGGGCGCTGTTGAGAGCCAGCGGAGCGAGGGAATCCACCGATTCCCGGGCGATGGGGTCCGGAGTGATGGTCAGGCGGTTCAGGGTGGGCCATGGAGTGAGGATGGAATCGCCGAATGCCTCCACCACCCGGCCCATCACAGTGGTGGCGGCGGAGACCGAAACCTGTTGGCCAATGATGGTGCGGATGGCAGTCTCAAACGGATCGATGGTGCCTGGCAGGCGGAGGCCCGGGGCTGCTTTCAGCGAGGCCGCCGGAAGTGGATCGCCACCCAGCGCTCCGGCTTCAATCGCCCGCGCCGCCACGGTGGCCATGGTCCCAGTGGCATCGACCGGTGCATAACCCGGAGCCTGCTCTGGCCGGTAATGCCGGCAGGGGCGGAAACCGGCGGGTCCGGCTGCCGCCGCATGGAGGAAGAACCGGCAGTTTTCCGGCCTCGGACGGCGGGCCCGGCAGATGAGCCGGCAATAGATTTTGGTGGAGGTGACTCCCAGGTAAAAGACCCCATCAAACCGCGCATCGCGGGTGGCGATGGCACGATGGCAGGTGGCGGGATCCCGCAGCGTCATGACCATGTTTAGCACGGGACCGGAGGAATGCTGGCTGTTTTCGGACCTGGAAACCAGCCAATAGTTTTGTCTGATGAGGGCGCATTACTTAAGATAAGTTAAATAACAAATTGTTTCAAACCCCGTTGCACAAGTGGGTCCCCGGCTTGAGTGGAACATGCATGATGCACCCGGGACTGCTATCCCGCCAGTGCACCGGAGCGGACCATACACCACCCGAACCAACCCATCGGCACTATGAATTTGAGGGATCAATTGAAGGATATTCTTCCGGAAATTCTGCCATCGAATCCTGCTGAGCCTATCAAGGGCACGGAATTGATCCGATTGGTCAAATTCAGCCTCAAACAGGAATACAGTGACGCCACGCTGCGCTATCACTTTTCCATCATGTGTTGTGATCCGGGCAGTCCGATCGCGAAGGTGGAGCAGGGGCAGGGTTACTACCTGCGGCGGGTGGCCGCAGGGCTTTCCTCGGGCGGACTGGCCACGCTGGCTCAGGCAAAACTGGGATTGCTCTTTGAAACCACCCCGGAACTGGTGGACCGCGCCTTGGCCCGGACCCTGAAATTCCGGGCCATTTTTGAGCGCGATACCGAATTGGCCGGCAGGTTTCCGTTTACGTTTGAATCCTCGTTTGCCCCTGGGGCGCCCTATGAAAACCTCTGGAAGTGCCCGGATGCGGCGGTGATCGACTGGGGCGGCGGGGAGATTTCCGACAGCGGTCTGGCGCTGACCCCCAAGCTGCTGGAACTCAAGCGGGCCATGGGGGTGCCCCCCTTCACCATTGCCAGTGTGAAGTTGAAAGTTGCGGTCAGCCACGACAGCTACCGCGAGGATTTTTTCCAAGCCCTGAGCCATGCGCGGTGGGGCCACATCGGCGAGCTGATGATTGCGTCCCCGATCCTGGATGAACAATTGGCCGAGGAGTTGCGCCAGCTCGGCACCGAGTATGGCCTGGGCATCCAGGTCTACAATCTGGACGAGGACGATCTGGATGAACTGCCCCCCGGCTACATCATCCAGCAGATGACCCCCCGGGAATTCGAAGCCGTCCTCGCCCGGATGAAACCCCGGCGCCTGACTTCGCCGAAACCGCGTCCCCTGGAATGGCGGATGATTGAGCAGGTGAGGGAAGGGAATGCGGAATTCCAGGAATTGTTTTCCTGGGTGCAGCGCAGTCTGGAAGACGGCAAGGCTTACCGCCGGCAGGAGTTCGCCGCGCTGATGGAGGCGCCGCCGGAAGGTTAGGAGGCGGGCCGGGTGGTCCCGTCGGGGTGTGGAGAATTCCGCGGTGGAACTGCCCATGGAAAGGGTTCGGGTGAGGCTTTATGATTTCCCCCTTGACCACCCTGCCGGCGACTGATCCGGCAATGATTCTGCGCTGCCGTGACCGCCAGTATGCCGCGGAACTGATCGCGGTGGCTTTGCTGCACTTTGATTTCTTCACGTGGCTTGATGGCCATCCGGGAATGGACACGGAGGCGGTGTGTGCCCATTTTGGTTTTTCCGCGCGGCCGGCGGATGTGCTGCTCACGCTGTGCCGGGCCCATGGGTTCCTTGTCACGGATGAAAATGGCGGGCACCAGCTGACCCGGCTGGCCCAGGAGCATTTGGTGAAGGGTTCGCCGTGGTTTCTCGGCCCATATTATGAACCGATCCGGGACACCCCGGTAGTGCAGGGGTATCTCCAGGTGATGCGCACTGGAAAACCGGCGAATTGGCAGGCCAGGGCCGGCGCGGAGGATTGGCATGAGTCGATGTTGCAGGCGGATTTCGCCCGGAGTTTCACGGACCTGATGAACTGCCGGGGCTTCCTGTTTGGTCAGGTTTTGGCGCGGGCTCTGACGCCTCTGCTGGGGAGCCGGACGCGATTGCTGGATGTCGGTGGCGGTTCCGGGATTTATTCCGCCACGCTGGTGGCCGCCCATCCGCAACTCAGCGCCACCGTGCTGGAACAGTCTCCGGTGGATCAAATCACCCGGCACGAAATCACGCGGCATGGACTGGAGGACCGGATCAAGGTGTTGACGGGCGACATGTTTACCTGTCCATGGCCTGCTGCCGAGGTGCTGCTCCTGTCCAATGTGCTGCATGACTGGGATTTTCCGCAGGTCCGCCAGTTGTTGGAGAAATCGGCCCAGTCGCTGAGTCCGGGCGGCCTGCTGGTGATTCATGAAGCCTTTATCCATGACGACAAAACCGGTCCGTTGCCAGTGGCGGAATACTCGGCGCTGCTGATGAGTATCACCCAGGGGAAGTGTTATACGTCCCGGGAGTATGGGGATCTCCTCGAGGAATTGGGATTCGTGGCCGGGCCTTGTCAGGACACCGTGGCCGACCGGGGCTTCATGACGGCGGTCAAACGCTGAGCCCGCCCCCGGCCGTTGGGGCCTGGGCACCACCCTGCAAATTGGCGTTGAGGGGGGCGGGGCAAGGTTCATCTTGCCTCTTGCCATCCGGTGCAAGGCGTGTTTTTCTAGGCGTCCCCAAGACAAGCCGGTGTGGCGGAATGGTAGACGCGGCGGACTCAAAATCCGTTGCCCTTTAAAGGCGTGTAGGTTCGAGTCCTATCGCCGGTAGTCTTTAGGGAATCCGGTCGGATTTTGGTTGACCGGACGACGGAAACCGGGGCATGCTGCTGGCCTATGATCCGTTGTTTCTTCCCTGTGGTTGCCCTTTTTCTGACGCTGGCCTCTTTGCCCGCTGAAGTTACCTATAAGCTGACGCCGGACTTTATCAGTCCTCCTCCCGGGAAGGCAACGATCGGGGATGGCCACGGAGAGATCCGGGTCGACAGCGCCGGTTTGATTTATATCAGCGTGCAGGGACAAGCGGAGGGCGGCATCCAGGTCTATTCTCCTGAGGGCAAATACCTGAAGCACCTCGCCGGCACGCCGGGCAGCCTGCATGGATTTGTGATTCACAAAGCCGAAGATGGCGAATTCATCTATGCTGCGGTGCTGGGCGAAGGGCGGGTGCTGAAGATGACCCTTGACGGCAAAACCGTCATGGAAATTCCCACTTCAGCCTTCCCGGCTGCACAGGCGGCGGCGGGATTGAAGCTGACCAGTTGTGACGTGGCGCCGAACGGGGATATTTATGTGGTGGATGGTTATGGCAAGGACTGGATCTTTGTTTTCGACAAGGCCGGGAAGTTCAAATCGGTCTTCGGTGGACGGGGTGAGCCGCTCAAACTCAGCAACACCCACAAAATCTTCATCGACCCCCGGTTCTCTCCCGCCCGCGTCCTTGCCTGCGACCGGGGCAATAACCGGATCCTCCATCTCGACCTCGAGGGCAAGTTGATCGGCGTGGTGGCGGATCAGGATTTGCGCCGCCCGTCTTCAGTGAGTTTCCATGGGGACCTGATGTGTGTGGCGGAAATCGCGGGCCGGGTCTCGGTGTTCGACAAGGCCGGCAAACTGGTCGCCAGTCTGGGCGTGAATGACGCGGCGGGTGAAACCAACACTCCGCAGATGAAGCCGGACCAATGGCGCAGTGGCACGGTCACTTCCCCGCATGGCATTACCTTCGACAAGAGCGGTAATATTTTGGAAACTGAATGGAACAGCTACGGCCGTGTCCTCCGCTGGGCCGTCCAGTGAAGGGGAGCGCCGTCGGATTGTTTTTCTGCCTCTGGGGGTGGCCGGCAACTTTGTGGGCTCACGCCAGCGCTTTTGTGCTGGCCAAGTGCAGTCCGGCTGAGTCCGGGGAGGTCTCGTTGGAACTGACGGTGGACTACCGGCAGCATCCCATCCTGACCGGGCAGGAGGCCGCTGTCGCGGCCTTGCGGGAAGTGCTGCAGGTGGAAACCCCGCAAGGTCCGGTACCGCTGGAGACCATCGTCTCCGGAACGGTCCGTTTTGAAACGGCCATGGACCCGGACCTCCCGCTCCCGCGGGAGCCCGGGGAAGCGGAGACCTCCCATGCCCTTGCCGTGGTCCGCTACCAATGGAACCCGGAGGTCCGGGAAGTGAAATTCTCTGTTCCGCGGGGCAATCCGCACGATGTGCTTTTTTGGTTGAGCGGTAAGGCGCGTGCTCCTGGGGAACCCGCGCCGTGGCGCATTCTGATCGCAGGTGATACCACGCCCCCCATCCCATTGGCGCTTCCCGTGGCGGTGGAGCGGAACCTGGCCTTGCGTTGGGGCGTGGCCCTCGGAGGAATGGGACTTCCCCTGCTGGCGGTGCTGCTGATCCGTCGTCGCCTCGCCCTTTCCCCCGGAAGGAAAACTGCCTGATCGCAAAGGCCGGGGAGCTTGGTTGCCCCGGGAGAGTTAACTGTTATTTTCACGCCCGGTGCCGGACTGCTGGCACGGCTGCCGGTTCCCTCCATCCTGGCGCTGTCCTCACGCAGGAGGGGCGGTATCCATGACGGTATTGCTGGTTGCGTTGTGGCCGGCGAGGTTAATTCTGAACCTGTTCCGGCCCTCCCCCGGCACCAGCCCTGATGATCAATTACGGAAAAATGTCCCAGAATGCCGTTTCGGCGGTGAGTTATCTGGCTTCGTGCTGGCAGGACCCTCCGTGCAAAGTGAGTTCTTCGGAAATCGCTGAAAAACGAAATCTGCCCCGGCCCATTGTGGCGAAAATCCTGACCTCCCTCTCCCATGGGGGGCTGATCAAGGGGACTCCCGGTCCTGGGGGCGGGTACTGGCTGGCCCGGCCTCCGGCGGCGATCACGCTGTGGGATGTGGCGGCGGTATTCGAACGGGCGGATCCCGGAATCATGTGTCCGTTAGGCCCGGGATGGTGTGGCCATGGCCCCCGCTGCCCGCTCCACGATTCCATTGTTGCGCTGAAGGCCACGACGGAAGCCTTCCTGAAGGTCCATGATTTCGGGCAGTTTACCTCCTCCCCTGCAGACTCGTGAGGTTGCGGGCATCGGGCCTGGTGTCCCGGGATCCCCTTCTTCTGGAGGCTCCTTCAGCCGTTTAGGTCATGCTGAACCCGGAAACCCCGGCCTTTTCGCAATGAGCGTAATGTCATGAAATAACAATCTGTTTATCGGTGGGTTGAATTGCGGGAATGCCAGGTTTGGGTGCCGGGATTATCCGGGCCTCCATCAGTCATAAAACAAGAGGCCACTCCAAAGTGATTTCTCCTCCTGATTTCGCCCGCCCCGGCCAAACCTTGAATGCAACTCCCGCCGGCAGGCTGGCAATGTCTTCCGGAAACCAGCGTATCCCTCAGATGCATCTTTCCCGTTTGGCCTGCCTGCTTCTGTGTTCTGCCTTGGCCGCCGCCCCGGCGGTTGCCAGTGAAACCACGGGCCCGCCTGCATCCGTGGCAGCCCCCACGCGTGAAGAAGCTTTGGCGCGCGCCCAGCTACTGCATGCGGCCTTGGATGGAGCTCTCCAGGTCATGCACCGCGATTTCTTCCGCAAAGGAGAAAGCCGGGCGATCCCGTCGGAATCGCTCAAGGATGTATTCAAGACCATGAGGGAACGATGGGGCGTCACCCTCCGCTGGCTAGCCTCGGAAGAGACCATCATGAATGCGGAAAACAAGGCGGTGGATGCCTTTGAGGCCGGAGCTCTTCTGGCGCTGGCCACCGGAAAGAAGGAAGTGTCGGTGGTGGAGGGCCGGACTTTCCGTTATGCCGGACCGGTCATGATCCGGAACGAATGCCTGAAATGTCATGTCCCTCACCGCACCACGCTGGATGACCGTTTTGCGGCCCTCTCGATTTCCATGCCGGTCCAACCGGTGGCCCCTGCCAAAGCCCCATGAGTTTTCCAGCCTGCAAGCACCGCAGAACAAAACCAGTGGTTCCCGCCGTGCCGGGGGTCCTGACCTGGCTGGCGGCCGAGCCGTTCCGTCTGTTCTTTTTCAGCGGAGCCCTCTGGAGCATCATCGGGGTTTCGCTATGGCCCTTGTTTTATGCGGGCCAGCTGGGTTTCTATCCTGGCATCACCCACGCGAGGATCATGATCGAAGCCTTCGGTGCGGCCTTTGTGGTGGGTTTCCTGGGCACGGCCGGGCCGCGCATGGCTACCGCTCCCCGGCTGACCGCCGTCGAATTGCTGCTGCTGTTCGTCCTGCATGCCACCAATGGAGTGCTCCATCTCAAGTTGCAGATCAGAGCCGCCGATGCCTGCTTCCTGTCGCTGCTGGTCATCCTGCTGCTGTGTCTCGTCATCCGGGTGGTGAAGTTCCGTCAGGAGGCGCCTCCGCCGCAGTTGATCCTCGCCCTGACAGGACTGCTTTGCGGTATCGCGGGCACCACCATGTGGCTGAATCCCGATTGGACCGCCACCCCGGAGCGCTACCGGTTGGCGGGCCTGCTGGTCTATCAGGGACTGCTCCTGCCGCCGGTGCTGGGCATCGGTTCTTTCCTGTTTCCCCGGATCCTTGGCGGCAGCTTTGGCGAAACCTCCACGCCCTCCGCGCTGCGGGATAAGCTCTTCTGCACCCTCGCTGCGGCCGGACTCATCATCGGCAGTTTTTTCCTCGAAACCGCCGGCCAGCCCATTCCGGCCTATCTGCTCCGGGCCGGAACCGCGGCGGCCTATCTTCTCACCGGAGTCCGCTGGCGCCGCCGGGCTGGGGATCCGCCCGGCGGAACCCTCGCGAAAGGACTGCCCTGGGCGCTCCTGACCGGTCTGTTGGGATTGGCTGCGGCGGGATTTGCCTATGACCGCCGTGTGGGCCTGGAGCACCTCCTCTACATTGGATGTTTCGGCCTGCTGATTCTTGTTGTCGGGAGCCGTGTCCTGTTCGGGCACAGCGGGAACCCCGCCGGTTTTGAGCAGCGCTCCTGGGTGGCACGCCTTCTGATCGCCGGTGCCTTGGTGGCCGCCACCACCCGGGCCGTCGCTGAAATGGTCCCGCGTATCATGATTTCCCACCACCAGTATGCCGCGTGGTTCTGGGGACTCACCGTCCTGCTGTGGCTGGTCTGGCACCGCCGCCGGTTTTTGAACCGCGATCCGGAATAACCCCGCACCAATCATCCTTCACCATATCACTTCCCGACCTCCAGGGCCGCTCTGTAATCGGGCAGTTCGTCAATGCCTTCCACCAACGCGTGCAGCAGGATGATCTGCTGGGCTTCATTTTCGAAGAGGTCGCCAAAACCAACCGGGAGACTCATCTGCCCAGATTGGTTGCCTTCTGGGAAACCGTGATTTTCCGCAGGGGTGGTTTTGTGGGGAATCCCCTCGCGGCCCATGCCAAACTCGTTGCCCTCACCGAAATGGGCCGTCCGCAGTTTGACCGCTGGCTGCTGCTGTTCCGCCAAACCGTGGATGTTCTGTTCGCCGGGGAACACGCCGGGCACCTCAAAAGTGCCGCCGCCGAGATGGTCAACGTTATTTACAGCCGCATCAATCACGTGGTGGACCCGCGCTTTGATCCTGCCAATCCGACTCCCGGGCCGCGTGCCCGGCAGGCGGCCTGCCGGGAATCCGGAGCGGCTTCGGCCTGATCGGGAAGGCGGCCTCCCTGGAGGCGGCGATTGGCGGCAGAGGACCCGGAAAAAAGGCTTGCATTATTTGAAATTTGGCAAAGTGTCAAAGTATGGCAAAACTCAAATCCCCACCAGCCTCACGGCCGCCGCACGATTTCAAAGTCGTGGCGGAGGTCTTCAAGGCGCTGGGCAATGCCAACCGCCTCGTCATTGTGGATGCCTTGGCCGATGGCGAGCGTTGTGTCGCCGATCTGACCGCCCGGCTCGGCCTTGACATCTCCACGGTCTCAAATCACCTCAGTGTCCTGAAAAGCGTAGGCATCCTTAAAGATGAACGCCGTGGCACCCAGGTCTTCTACACCCTAAAGAAGCCCTGCCTCCTCAACGTCTTCTGCTGTCTGGAGGAGTTCCATGCCGCCGACCCGATTTGATCCCCTTTTTTGTTCAACTGCTTTGATGTTTGGCAAAACAGAAAAGTTAAGCCCCATCCGGCCCCCCCCAATGAAATCCATCCAGGTCTATGATCCGCCAATGTGCTGCTCCACCGGAATCTGTGGTCCTGACATTGATCCTGATCTCGTGAACTTCGCCGCCATGCTGTCGCAGTTGGCCGGCCGGGGGATCAAGGTCGAGCGTTACAACCTAAGCCAGCAGCCCATGGCCTTTGTGCAGAACCCTGCCGTGAAGGCCCTGCTCGACACCGATGGGACCGCCGTCTTGCCGGTGATGTTCTGGGATGGTGAGGTGCATCTGAAAGGCCGCTATCCTGGCAAGGAGGAGCGTCCGGCCTGGTTCCAGGCGGCGTTTGATCCCCCTGCCATAACCTAAGTTCCGCCCGGCTCTCTTCCTCTCCTCTGTCCCGTCATGCAACTTCCCACCTACCAACCGGTTCCCGGAACCGCCACCCGCTATCTGTTTTTCACCGGCAAGGGCGGGGTCGGCAAAACCTCCCTGTCCTGCGCGGCCGCGGTGAAGCTCGCCGAAGCAGGCCGGCGGGTTCTCCTCGTCAGTACCGACCCCGCCTCCAATCTGGATGAAGTTCTCGAAACCACCCTGACCAATCACCCCACGCCCATCCCCGGGGCTCCGCGGCTGGATGCCTTGAACATCAATCCGGTGGCGGCGGCTGCGGCCTACCGGGAGCGCCTCATCGGCCCGATGCGCGGCCTGCTGCCGGAAGCCACCCTGCGCAATATGGAGGAACAGCTCTCGGGTGCATGCACCGTGGAGATCGCTGCTTTCGATGAGTTTTCCGGCCTGATCGGCAATCCTGCAGCCGCCCGGGAATATGATCACGTCATCTTCGATACGGCTCCCACCGGCCACACCCTGCGCCTCATGAGCCTGGCCAAGGCCTGGGATCAGTTCCTCGATAACAATACCAGCGGCACCTCCTGCCTCGGCCCGCTCGCCGGTCTGGAAAAACAGCGTGTTATCTACGAAACCACGGTCCAGACCCTGGCCGATGCTTCCCTGACCACGCTCATCCTTGTCAGCCGTCCCCAGCCCTCCGCCCTGCGCGAGGCTCAGCGCACCGCCGGCGAACTGAGTGCCCTCGGTGTCTGCAATCAACAACTCATCATCAACGGACTCTTCGAAACGGCCTGCCCGGACGATCCCACTGCCCAGGCCATGCAGGAACGCGGCCGCCTCGCGCTGACGCAATCCTCCGCCTTCATCCAGAGCCTGCCCTCCTTCGCGGTCCCGCTCCGTCCCATCAATATTCTTGGCCTCGGCGGTCTCCGCGTCCTCCTCGACGGGGAAGGGGACAGCAGTGCCGCGGAGCCATCGTCCCAAACCTGGATTCCGCCGGAAATGGAGAGCCTCGCCGGTCTGGTCGCCGATCTGGAAAAGCAGGGACATGGGGTCATCATGACCATGGGGAAAGGCGGCGTGGGCAAGACCACGGTGGCGGCGGCTCTCGCCGTGAGCCTCGCCCGCCGGGGCCATGCGGTCCACCTCAGCACCACCGACCCTGCCGCGCATCTCGCCCAGACCCTCGCTGGAAAAGTCGAGGGCTTGACCTTGGGGAAAATCGACCCTGCGGCTGAAACCGCCGCCTATACCAGGG
This sequence comes from uncultured bacterium, assembly GCA_903936775.1. Lineage (GTDB taxonomy): Bacteria > Verrucomicrobiota > Verrucomicrobiia > Verrucomicrobiales > V1-33 > CAIZWU01. Next base: position 29,295 of record CAIZWU010000105.1, read on the forward strand.
AAGTGCTTGCCAGCCAGGGCCACCAAATGGACGAAGCCGGCCGCGCCTTGCTGGAGGAGGATCTGCGTTCCCCCTGCACCGAGGAGATCGCCGTCTTCCGGGCCTTCGCCCGCGAGGTTGGGCAAGGGACCGGGCGTTTTGTGGTGCTTGATACCGCTCCCACCGGTCACACCCTGCTGCTCCTGGATGCCAGCGAAGCCTATCAACGAGAATTGGAACGCCAAGCCCGGACCACCCAACCGGAGGAAGTCCTCCACCTCCTCGCCCGCCTGCGTGATCCTGACTTCACCCGCATCCTGTTGGTGACCCTGCCGGAAGCCACGCCCGTGCATGAAGCCGCCGCCCTCCAGGAGGACCTCCGCCGTGCCCGCATCGAACCCTTTGCCTGGGTCATCAATCAAAGCCTGCTGCAAAGCGGTTCCTGCGATCCCTTGCTGCAACGCCGCGAACAGGCGGAGCACCGCTATCTCAACGAAGTCGTGCAATCCTACGCCCACCGCACTGCCTGGCTGCCCTGGCAAGCGGCGGAGCCGGTGGGGCCCGATGCCCTCGCCCGCCTCGCAGAAAGTCCGGTGCCGGGCCGGAGTGGTTTGGAATCCGGTCCTGCCGGTCCTTCGCTGAAAGCAAGCTTGGCCACAGGATCCTGATCGCCGGTGCCTGCCAGTCCATTCAAAATATCTTGTTATTGTCATGAAACCATTGCTCCTTCTCCTCTCCCTGCTGCTGATCGCCTGCGGCCGTCATGAACCCGTCCCGGTGGCTCCCTCCACCCTGCCGCGTTTCGAAGTGAAAGTTCAAACCGCGGGCCTGCAGCCTGGCACGGCAGTGGAGGAAGTGGTGGGGACGGTCCGCTCCAAGCTGCGGGCCATGGTGGAAGCCAAAGTCAGTGGCCGCGTCCTCGAATACCTCGCGACTCCGGGGGGGATCGTGAAGGCTGGTGATTTACTGGCCCGGCTCGATGTCCAGGAAATCCAAGCCAAGGTCGATCAGGCCAAGGCCCTGCTCGATCAGGCCCAGCGGGACTTTGCCCGGCAGCAGCAGCTCGCTGCCAGCAATGCCACCACGCGCCAGGAAACGGATGCCGCCAATGCCCGGCTGAAAGTCGCCGTGGCCGGAGTCAGTGAAGCCGAAACGATGATGAGTTATGCCCGGGTCACCGCTCCCTTCGACGGGGTGGTCACCCGCAAGCTGGCCGATGTCGGTGATCTGGCGATGCCCGGCAAGCCACTGCTCGAAATCGAAGCGCCGACCGCCCTGCGCTTCGAGGCCGATCTGCCGGAGGCAATGCTGGACCGCATCCGGATGGGTGCCACGATGCCGGTGAAGATCGCCTCCGTGACCGCGCCGCTGGAGGCGATTGTCAGCGAAATCGCCCCGGTCGCCGATCCCGTGAGCCGCACGTTCCAGGTCAAACTCGATCTGCCGGCGGCGGAGGGCCTGCGCACCGGCCAATTCGGCCGCGTGGCCGTGCCGGTGGCGGAGACGCAGCTGCTGCTGGTCCCTCCGGACGCGGTGATGAAGCGGGGGCAGATGGAACTGGTGTTTGTGGTGAAGGAGGGAATCGCCACCCTGCGTCTGGTGAAGACCGGCAAGGTGCTCGCGGCCGGTGTGGAAGTGCTCTCTGGACTGGAGGCCGGGGAAGCGGTCGTGATCAGCAATCCGGCGCAACTCGCCGATGGCCAACCCGTGACTATCCTGCCATGAGCGATTCCCATCATCACACGGCCCCGCTTGGGATCGCCGGTCGCATTGCGGCGGCTTTCATCGATTCCAAGCTGACCCCGCTCATCATCATCGCGGCGGTGCTGCTCGGCGCGGCGGCTATTGTATTGCTGCCCCGCGAGGAGGAGCCGCAGATCAAGGTGCCCATGATCGATGTCATGGTCTCCATGCCCGGCTCCACGGCCAAGGAGATCGAGGAACGCGCCACCCGTCCCATGGAAAAGCTGCTCTGGGAAATGTCTGGGGTGGAATACATCTACAGTACTTCGAAGGACAGCGAAAGCCTTGTTATCGTGCGCTTCAAGGTGGGGGAGGATCCTGAGCGCAGTCTGGTGAAACTAACGGAGAAGCTGCGCTCGAACTTTGACCGCATCCCGATGGGCGTCACCCCGCCGCTGATCAAGCCGCGCAGCATCGACGATGTGCCGATCCTCGCCCTCACTTTCCACAGCAGCCGCTACGATCACCTCACCCTGCGCCGTCTCGCCGCCCAGGTCGAAGAGTCGGTCAAACAAGTTTCCCTCGTGGCTGAAACAGCTCTGCTCGGCGGTTCCCGGCGCACTGTCAGGGTGATGCTGGATCCCGTGAAGCTCGCTTCGCGCAATCTGAGTCCGGCCGGCCTGGTGCCGATGCTGCAACAAGCGAACCGGCAGTTCCGCGCGGGCGGTTTGACCACCGGCAACCAGGAGGTGCTGATCGAGACCGGGGCGTTTTTGAAGACGGCGGATGATGTCGGAAACGTGGTGATTGGCGTCTTCAGCGGGCGCCCCGTCTACCTCCGTGAAGTCGCGGAGGTCGTGGATGGCGGAGAAGAGGCGACTCAATATGTGTGGCATGGATCGAAGACTGCGGAGGAGCCCGCGGTGACCCTGAGTATCGCCAAACGTCCGGGGGCCAACGCGATCGCCGTGGCTGACGAGGTGCTGCGCAAGGTGGATTCGCTCAAAGGATCGATCATTCCGGCCGATGTCACCGTGAGCATCACGCGCAATTACGGTGAGACCGCGGCGGAAAAATCGAATGAGCTCCTGCTCCACATGGGCATCGCCGTGTTCAGTGTGGCGATCCTGATCTGGCTGACCCTGGGCTGGCGGGAGTCCGGTATTGTCGCCGTCGCCATTCCAGCGACGCTGGCCCTGACCCTGCTCGTTTTCTATCTCTACGGTTTTACCCTGAACCGCATCACCCTCTTCGCGCTCATCTTCAGCATCGGCATTCTGGTGGACGATGCCATTGTGGTGGTGGAAAATATTGTCAGGCACTTCCACCTGCCGCAGAACAAGGGCCGGAACTGGTCTGCCATCGCGGTGGAGGCCGTGGGTGAAGTCGGCAATCCCACCATCCTCGCCACCTTTGCGGTCATCGCGGCCGTGCTGCCGATGGCCTTTGTGGGCGGACTGATGGGACCCTACATGCGTCCCATCCCGATTGGGGCCAGTGCGGCCATGTTCTGGTCGCTCCTGATTGCCTTCATCGTCACGCCGTGGGCCTCCATCCGCATTTTGCGCTGGGGGAAGAAATATTCGAATCTGACCGAAGGCACCGCCCCGGGCGACAGCCACAAACATCTGGCCTCCGAACACGCCGAAGACTTCTTCACCAAACTCTACCGCCGCATGATGGGGCCGCTGATCCACCATGCCGGCTGGTGCTGGATCTTCCTCATCGGCATCACCGTGCTGCTGCTGGGGTCCATGGCCACCGTCGGGCTGGGCTGGGTCAAGGTGAAGATGCTGCCATTCGATAACAAAAGCGAATTCCAGGTCATCCTCAACATGCCGGAGGGCTCGTCCCTTGAACAAACCACCGCCGTGGCGCGGGAGATGGCCGCCGCGATCCGCACCGAGCCGGAAGTCACCGACTATCAGGTTTATGCCGGCGTGGCTTCGCCTTACAACTTCAATGGCCTGGTACGCCACTACTTCATGCGGCGCGGGGCAAATGTGGCGGACATTCAGGTGAATCTGGTCGGCAAACACGAACGCAAGGCGCAGAGTCACGACATTGCCAAACGCATCCGGCCGGCCGTCACCGCCATCGCGGACCGTTATGGCGCGAGGGTTGCCATCGCGGAAGTGCCGCCCGGCCCGCCGGTGCTGCAAACCCTCGTCGCCGAGATCTACGGGCCGACCGAAGAGGACCGGCTGAAGCTGGCGGAAGCGGTGAAAAACATCTTCAGGACCACTCCCGGCGTGGTGGATGTGGACTGGTACAGCGAAGCCGATCAGCAGAAGGCGCGTTTCATCATCGACAAGGAGAAAGCCGCCCTCCACGGCATCAGCGCCGCCACCATTTCCCAGACGCTCAAGATCGCGGTCGATGGCGAAACCGTCGATCTGCTGCACCAGCCTGAGGAGAAGGAGGACGTCAACATCCGTCTCGAGCTGCCGCGTTCCGCCAAGACTTCGCCCGGGGAATTGCTGGGCCTGCGGGTGCGGGCCGGCGATGCCAATGCGCTGCCCGAGCCCGGTGCTTCCGGCTCGCCGCTGGTGCCCTTGCGCGAGTTGGTGAAGGTCGAGCAGGTCACCGTTGGAAAAAGCCGCTATCACAAGAACCTCATGCCCGTCTCCTATGTCATCGGCGATGTGGCCGGCGTGGTGGAAAGCCCCGTCTATGCCATCTTCCAGATGAATGAGGCGCTCAAGAAACTCGACCCGCGCGCCTTTGGGGGCAGCGGTGCGGAGTTGAAAATCCTCAATGCCTCCATGCCCTTCAGTGATCAGGAGCCGGCCATGAAATGGGATGGCGAGTGGCACATCACCATCGAAGTCTTCCGCGATCTCGGGGCCGCTTTCGGCGCGTGTCTGATCCTGATTTATGTCCTCATGGTCGGCTGGTTCCGCAGTTTCATCACCCCGGCCATTGTGATGATCGCCATTCCCTTTTCCCTGGTCGGCATCCTGCCGGCGCATGGTCTCATGGGGGCCTTCTTCACCGCCACCAGTATGATCGGTTTCATGGCCGGCGGCGGCATCGTGGTGCGGAATTCCATCATCCTCGTCGACTTCATCGAGCTGCGGATCCGCGAGGGCATGCCGCTCAGCGAGGCCGTGATTGATGCCGGCGCGGTGCGCTTCCGCCCCATGCTCCTCACTGCGATGGCCGTGGTGGTCGGTGCGGCCGTCATCCTGGCCGATCCCATCTTCCAGGGTCTCGCCATCGCCCTCATGGCCGGGGAAATCGCCAGCCTCTTCATCAGCCGCATGGCGGTGCCGGTCCTGTATTACATGGCCGCCCGGAAACAGGCCCCAAAGCCTGACCCGCTCTGATCCTCTGCTCCGTCCGCCCTGCCTTTCCGGCAGGGATCCACCATCCATTTCATAATCCCATGAAACGTTATCTGCTGAAGCTCGGCGCGATGCTGCTGGTCCCCATCGGGATGCCGGCAGCGCATCAGACGGCGGATTTCTCTCCGGTTTACGCTTCGGACCACCTGCCTTTCACCATCCGTATTGAGCAGGTGAATGCTGGCCCGGCAGCTCTGCCCACGCTGCATTCCTATATCGTGGCCGTGTGGGAAGGGCAGTGGCTCTTCCTGGGCGGGCGCACCAATGGCCTGCATGGCATGACCGGAATGGATGGCTTTCCCCCGGCCTCGGCCAACACGGATCTGTGGGTGGTGGACCGCACCGGTCAGCAATCATGGCGCCGGTCGCTTCATGATGCCGGCCTCGCCCCCGCCACCGTGGATTTTCTTTCCGCCACCAACCACAATTTTGTGCAGGAGGAACACCGGCTTTATGTCGCGGGTGGCTATGGATACAGCCGTGCGGCCGCCGACTATGTCACTTACAGCGACTTCGCGGAGATTGATGTGCCCGGCCTGATCGCCTGGGTGAAGCAAAGTCCCGGCAGTCCCGCGCCGGCGGAGTCGGTCCACACCATCCAGTCGCCGCTCTTTCAGGTGACAGGCGGGGACCTCGAAACGTCCGGGGATCAGTTCCTGCTCATCTTCGGGCAGAATTACCCGGGCCGCTATCGTCCCAACTTCAACGGCACCTACACCCGCCAGGTGCGCCGGTTTTCCCTGCTGGGCAGGGGCCCGGCGCTGGCGCTGGATCCGGCGGGGATTTATCAAAGTCCGCCTGCCGATGACTTCCGCCGCCGGGATTTGAATGTGCTCCCGGTGCTCCGCCGCGATCACGGCAGTGGTGCCTTGTTGGATGAATTCCTCGCTCTTGCGGGAGTCTTTACTCCCACCACCGGGGTGTGGACCGTGCCGGTCACGATCACGGCCACGGGAGTGCCTTCGCAGCCGGACCCACTCGCGGCGGCGACCTTCAAGCAGGGGCTTCATCACTATCACAGTGCCAAAACTTCCCTCTTCAACAGGGTCACCGGCGAAAATTTCATCCTGCAATTCGGGGGGCTGAGTGCCCAGTTCCAGGACGCCCTCACCGACGCCTGGGTCAGTGATCCGCAGGTTCCTTTTGTACAACATCTGAGTTGCGTTATCCGTTCGGACGCCGGGCAGTTTCATCAGACGTTGCTGCCGTCCGGATTCCCTGACATCCGGTCTGCGGCCGGGGCGCGGCTCTATTTCGGAACCAATGCCGAGTTTCTCCCCGCGTCCGGGGTCCCGCTCCTGCGGCCAAAAATCATCGATCTTACCGGCTTGGACCGCCCCCAGGTGATCGGTCACATCTATGGCGGGTTGGTTTCCGATGCCCCCAACAACGGCAACACCAGGGCGGGCGGGGAGATCTTCGCGGTGGTCCTCACTCCCGTGCCGGCCCCGGCTCCGGAACTGGAGATCGCCTTGACCCCGCCGGAGAGTGTCCAGCTATCGTGGCCGCTGGTCGCAGGCGCCCGCTACCTCTTCGAGCAGTCGCCTGATCTGCAGTCCTGGAGTGAATTATGGCCCGCTCCGCAAACCTCCCCTCTGATGATCTCCACAAACGGCCCGCCCCGCTCCTTTTACCGTCTGCTGCAAAGCGTTCCCACCAATCCCCCAACCAACCCCAAACCCTGAATCCATGAAAACACCCATCTCATCCACATTCTTCTTCACGGCCGGTTTATGTTTTTCCATGGCCCTGCCCTTGGCCGCCCAGGGGCCAGGCCCGGGACGTGGTCCCGGAGGCCGCGGGAGCGGTTCCGGGGGCGGTTCCGGGGGCGGCCCTGGCATGGGTGGCTTTCAGGACGCCATCCACCAGCTTTTTGAGAATCATGCCAAGATCAAGCGCACCGTCGAAGTGACGGACGCCGGCTACAAATCACGCACGGTTTCCGAAGATCCGGAAGTCGCGAAGACGCTGCAGAAACATGTCAGAGAGATGCGCGAGCGTCTCGGCGCCGGCATGATGATCCGCCGCTGGGATCCGGCTTTTGCGGAGCTGGTTGAGCACTATCAGGATTTGGAGCACGACTTCAAGGAAGTGCCGGGCGGCGTGGAGATGATCGCCCGGGGCAAAACGCCGGAAGCCGTCAAAGTGGCGCAGAACCACGCCAGGATTGTGAGTGGTTTCGTGGAGAAAGGTCCGGAGCAAATGCATGAATCGCATCCCCGCGCTCTTGGCAGCGAAAAGCCAGCCGCTCCGGCCCCCGGGGCCACCCCGGCAGTCTGCCCCGAATGCAAGGAGAAGCCCAAGGCTGGCTGTCCGGATTGCCCGCCGGCTGCCGGTAAATCCGATGGTCCCGCCAAGCCCGCCCCCGCGGCCAAGGCAGACTGTCCGAAATGCCGGCAGGCCCCGGCTGGAGAGGCCCCAGCTGCCGGGAAGGACGCTCCGCAGCCACATTGAGGGAAAACACCGCCACCCACTTTATGACTATTAATTCTCTGTCCGCCGCCGGACCCGCGCCTGCGGTCAGCCCTCTGAAACTGCAGGACCGTGCCGGCATCACGTTTGAACCAATCCATTCCTGAATCCCTCATGAAAACCTATCGTTGGAATCCTTATCTCGTGGGTGCGCTGATCGGCGTGCTCAGTATCCTTACCTTCTCGCTGGTGGACAAGCCGATCGGCATGTCCACCGGGATCGCGCAGGCCTCCGGCGCGTGCGCCCTGCCGGTGCTGGGCAGCGCGGGCGTGGCGGCGAATACCTACTGGGCCAAGAAGGCGGTGCCCGCATGGGACTACGGCAGTTTGTTCGTCCTGGGCACGTTGTTCGGGGCGTTTGTCAGCGCTGTAGTGAGCGGCAGCTTCAAGCTGGAAAGCGTGCCGTCGGTCTGGCGTGAGCGTTTCGGCCCATCGGTGATCAAACGCATGGCGGCCGCCTTCCTCGGCGGGGTGGTCATCATCTTCGGCGCCCGGCTGGCCGATGGCTGCACCAGCGGACACGGCATCAGCGGGTCGTTGCAGCTCGCGGTCAGCAGCTGGACCTTTTTCATCGTGATGTTCGCCACCGGGGCCGTCACCGCCTTTATCCTCTTCCGTCACCGTCCCCAATCCTGAATCCTATGAACTCCATTCTATCATTTATCACCGGTCCAAATCTGCTGTGGGCCGGATTGGCCTTTGGTTTTCTTTTTGGCGTGCTGCTGCACAGTGGCGGCGTGGCTGATTACAATGTCATCGTGAAGCAGTTCCTGTTCCGCGACTTCACGGTGCTGAAGGTCATGTTCACCGCCATCGTGGTCGGTGGCGTGGGCATTTTTATCCTGCACGGGCAGGGGTTGGTAAACTTCCACATCAAGCCCGCGGCCATGCTCGCGGTGGTGTCAGGCGCCGCGCTCTTTGGCATCGGCATGGTCATCTATGGTTATTGCCCCGGCACCGGGGTGGCCGCCATCGCGGCCGGGAAGCTCGACGCCCTGGTCGGTTTCCTGGGGATGCTAGCCGGAGCGGCCCTCTATGCGTTCAGTTATGACTGGATCGCCGCCAACATCCTGCCGGTGGGCGATCTCGGCAAAAAGAGACTGCCCCAACTCGCCACCCTGCCCGAATGGGTCTGGTATGCCGGACTGGTCGTGATGGCAGGGGTTGTCTTTGCCGTCGTGGCCCGGGTGGAAAAGAAATCCGCACCATCAACCCTCTCAAAAGAACCATGAATCCCCAATACATCGTCGAAACCACCAAGTCCCCGGCCCAGGCCGTGGCGGATCTTGAAGCCTCGGTCAAACAGCACGGTTATGGAGTGCTCCATATCCATGACCTCCGGCAAACCCTTGCCGGCAAAGGTTTCGAACTGCCCAACGCCTGTCACATTCTGGAAGTGTGCAACCCAAAGCAAGCGGCTGCGGTCCTGGCTGCTGACATGTCCATGAACCTGGCCCTGCCGTGCCGGATCTCGGTGTATGGGGATGCTGGCAAAACCCTGATCGGCATGGTGCGGCCCACCGTGCTGCTGGCTTCGCTGTCCGGGGCGGCCGGGTTGCAGGAAATTGCTGAACAAGTGGAGCAGGAAACCATCGCCATCATTGAAGCGGCCAAGTGAATCTGCCCCCCTCTCTGATGATACGCCTCCTTCTTCCCGTCGCCATCGGCGCCATTCTGGGTTCGCTGCTTGGTTATTTCGGCCAATGCCATTCCGGCACCTGTCCCCTCACTTCGACCTGGTGGCGCGGAGCCATCTACGGTGGCGTGATGGGGTTCCTGTTTGGCCTGGGCTCCCGCCCGTGAAGCCCGATCTTCGCCGCTACTCCGTCTGCCTGCCTATTTCGCGGCAGCAGCGGGCGGGCTCACGGTCAGGCGGGCCGTGAGGGCCTTGAGTTTGGCCAGTTCCTCCGGTTGCTCCGGCAGCGGGCCTTTTTGCAGGGCGGGCAGGAGGTGGTCCCACACCACATTCAGTTCCCGCTGCATGTCGCCGGTGTCCGCAGTGATCGCCACCACCACATCCTGCTCCGGCAGTACGAGGCAGAATTGTCCGTCCTTCCCATCCCCGCGGTAGGCGCCGTGGCGGCAGCGCCAGAATTGGAACCCATAACCCTGCGCCCAGTCGGATTCGTCAGGGTTTTCCGGCCGGCCGCATTGGGCACCTGCCGGGCCGAGGCCTGTTCCACCCACGGGGCCGGGATCAGGGACTTGCCCTGCCATTGCCCTTTTTGCAGGTAGAGCTGGCCAAATTTCGCAATGTCTTCGGTCCGCACCTTCAGCCCCCAGCCTCCAATGGTGTTCCCCTGCGGGCTGGGCGGCCATTCCGGATGATCGATCCCCAGCGGGGCGAACAGGCGGGGCTGCAGATAATCCAGCACGGTCTCCCCGGTCACCTTCCTGACAATCGCTGACAGCATGTGCGTGCCCGGGGTATTGTATTGGAAATGGGTGCCCGGCGCATGAGGCACCGGATGGGCCAGGAAGGCCCGCACCCACGGTACCGTGTCCGTCAGGGAGAGCTTCACTTCGGTTTCGTGCCCGCAGGTCATGGTCAGCAAATCCCTCACCGTCATCGCCCGCAAATGGTCGGACACCTCCGCTGGGGCCTCCTCCGGGAAAAACTTCAGCACCGGGTCCTCCAGCTTGAGTTTCCCATCCGCCATCGCCAGGCCCACCGCGGTGGAGGTGAAACTCTTGCTCAGCGACCACAGTTGATGGGCCGTTTCCGGAGTCTGCGGTTTCCACCACGCCTCCGCTACCACGTGACCATGCCGGATCAGCATGAAGCTGTGCATCGACTTCACCCCGCGGTCCGCCGCTTCCAGATAGGCCCGCACCCCGGCGGAGGAGACGCCCTGCGCCTCCGGCGTGCTCCGCGGCAGGGGACCCTGCGCTCCGGCCGTCCCCGCCGCCAGCAGCCAGACCCCGGCGAGGGCGGGCTTGAAAAGAAAGCGCAACAAGTTCCGGAACGGGAGAGAGGGCAGGGAGTTCATGGGAGGAATAGGCAGGAATCGATCCGGCCAGCACACTGGAATCCTGCTGGTCTGTCCAGGAAAACCTTTGTCCCCTTGGACTGTTGGGCCGGTTGGTCGATGCGCTGATCCTGCGGTCCTGCCTCGAGCGCTTCATCCAAAGACGGAATGCGATCCTCCAGCAAACTGCAGAGTCGGAAGCGTGGCGGAATTTCTTAAAACAAGAGTAGTGGGATGCCCGGCAGGAGTGGCGGTGTGAATCCCCGGATTACGGCAGGAACTCCGGTGCCCAACCCTCCTTGAACCCGGAACTTGCGCAGGAGGGCGCACGGCCTACTTTGGACAACTTATGCTATTCCGTGTCCTGCTCTCTGCTGGTTTCCTGACGGCTTCCCTGCTGCCGGCTGAGGATTGGGCGCACTGGCGGGGCCAGTCACGCGATGGCCATACCGCGGAGTCATCGGGTTGGGACGAAGGGACTTGGAACCTCCCGAAAGGACCGGTGAAAGCCTGGGAAATGGCTGCCGGGCAGGGAAGTTCCTCGCCGGTGGTCAGTGGCGGGAAGGTGTTCCTCACCGGTTGGGATGACGGCCGGGACACGCTGCGCTGTGTGGATCTGCGCAGCGGTAAAGTGCTATGGGAGCAATCGCTTCCCGCCCCGCGCTATGGGCGCCATGCGGTGGGCGACCAGGGATTTTACGGCGGGCCATCTGCCACCCCGGAGTTCGATGCGGCCACCGGCCTGCTCTATACTCTGGGATGTGATGGCGATCTGTGCGCTTGGCAGGCGGCGCAGGGTGGGCCGCCCGTTTGGGAGATGAATCTCCATGACAAATTCCAGATCAAACAACGTCCGGCGGTGACCAAACATGCCGACACGCAGCGCGACTACGGATTCACCAGTGCGCCGCTGGTGCAGGGGGACAGCCTGCTGGTGGAGGTTGGCTCCACCACCACCGGCACGGTGGCCGCTTTCGACAAGCGCACCGGCCAGCTCCAATGGACCAGTGAATTGAAGGACCCGGCGGGCCATGCGGGCGGGATGCTGCCGCTCACGGTGGAGGGAAAACCAGCTTTGGTGGTCTTCACTTCCCTCAATGTGGCCCTGATCAGTCTGGATGCCGCCAAGCCGGGGGCGACCCTTGCCCTGCGGTCATGGCCGACCCGTTATGCCAACAACATGGCAACCCCGGTGGCGGTGGAGGGCGACGTGATCATCACCACCAAATGGACCAATCTCACCGCCCGGCTGCGCCCCACCCTGACCAAAGGTTGGGAGACGGTCTGGGAGGCGAAAAACCAGGGCAGCAATGTCACCACGCCGGTGCTGGCGGGAGGAAATCTGTATTTTGCCGTCCGGGGCCTGACCTGCATGGAGGCGGCCACCGGGAAGGTCCGGTGGAAGGATGGCCGCTTCAGTGACGCCACCTCCCTCATCGCCTGCGCCGACCAGCGCCTCATCACCTGGAGCAACAACGGGGACCTCGGGCTGGTTGACCTCCGCTCCCCGGGAACCTACCAGGAATTGGCCTGGCTGCCGCTTTTCGCGGAAGACATGGCGTGGCCGCATGTGGTGCTCGCGGACCACCACCTGCTCTGCCGGGGGCATTCCGGAAAGCTGGTCTGTCTGCGGCTGGCGAAGTAGCCGGTTCACCGCTGATTCATTGGGATTTTTCCCAGTGGATTCGCCGCCGGGAGCATTAAAAGCGCATTATTTGCGTGGATACGCGATGCATGGGAGGGTGGTTTTCCGTAGAATAAAAATATGAAGAATTCTCTTCCGACTGGTTGCCTTGCCTTCAAGGCTGCCTTCCCCCGCGGTTTCCTGCCCTGACTATAGGGTGCCTGCCGGAGGAGGTTTTCCGGCAGCTGAACATCACGAGCCAACCAACCCTCAATCCCATGAACGGTCCCACCCCATCCTCCTTCATTCGATGGTTTGCCGATATCACCATCGCCGATATTCCGTCGGTCGGCGGCAAGAATGCTTCCTTGGGCGAGATGGTGCGCGAGCTCGCCGGCAAAGGCGTGAGGGTGCCCGATGGTTTCGCCATCACGGCGGAGGCATTCCGTTATTTTATCCGTGAAGCGAACCTGGATGCCTTCATCCGCACGACGCTGGCCGATCTCGACACGCGGGACATGGCGAATCTCAGCCAGCGGGGTCATGCCGTAAGACAGGCGATCCGCAGCGCCACCCTGCCGGAGGATCTGCAGCAACTCATCGGCACGGCGTATCTCCAGCTTCAGGGCGCGGCTGCGGTCCCGTTGGATGTGGCGGTGCGGTCCTCCGCCACCGCGGAGGATCTGCCGGATGCGAGCTTCGCCGGGCAACAGGAGACTTATCTCAATGTGCAGGGGCTGGCGGCCTTGCTGGAGACCTGCCAGCGTTGTTTTGCCTCACTTTTCACCGACCGGGCCATCAGTTACCGGGTGGACAAGGGATTCGACCACTTCAAGATCGCCCTCAGCATCGGCGTGCAGCGCATGGTGCGCTCCGATCTCGCCTGCTCCGGGGTGATGTTCACCATCGATACGGAGTCAGGCTTCCGCGACGCCGTGCTCATCAGCGCGGCTTATGGGCTGGGGGAAAATGTGGTCCAGGGCTCGGTCACGCCCGATGAATACCTGGTCTTCAAAACCACCTTGAAGACCGGGCACCGGCCTATTCTGCAAAAGACCGTGGGCAGCAAGGAATTCAAACTCATCTACGACACCGGCGGAGGCAAGATGGTGAAGAACGTCCCCGTTTCACCGGGCGACCGGGTGAAACTGGCCCTGACGGATGACGAGATCCTCGAGCTCGCACGGTGGGGCTGCATCGTGGAGGATCATTATTCCGCCAAGCGCGGTCACCCGGCGCCGATGGATCTGGAGTGGGCCAAGGACGGGAACACCGGTGAGTTGTTCATCGTCCAGGCCCGGCCCGAGACCGTGCAGTCGCGGCGGAATCCCGATGTGTTGGAATCCTATCACCTGGGCCGGCGCAGTGCGGTGCTGGCCACCGGACGCAGCGTGGGGGAGAAGATTGCCACGGGGAAAGTGCGGGTGATCAGGAGCGCTGCCCAGATTGGCCAGTTCCAGGAAGGGGAGGTCCTCGTCACGGACAAGACCGATCCCGACTGGCAGCCTATCATGAAAAAGGCGGCTGCCATCATCACGAACCGCGGAGGGCGCACCTGCCATGCGGCCATTGTCAGCCGCGAGCTCGGCGTGCCCGCCATCGTGGGCACCGTCGATGGCACGGAGGCGTTGCAGGATGGCCAGGTGGTCACGGTGAGCTGCGCTGAAGGCGATACCGGTTTTGTCTATGAAGGTGCCCTGACCTTTGACGTGACCCGCACCAGCCTCAAGGAACTGGGCCATCCCCGCACCAAGGTGATGATGAATCTGGCCAACCCCGAGGAGGCCTTTTCCCTTTCCTTCATCCCCAACGACGGCGTCGGCCTCGCGCGGATGGAGTTCATCATTACCAACTACATCAAGATCCATCCGCTGGCCCTGCTCGGGTTCGATCAGTTGGAAGACGCTGCCGCCAAGGCCGAAATCGCGCGCATGACGGCGGGCTATCCTGACAAACCGCAGTTCTTTGTGGACAAGCTCGCCCAGGGCGTGGCCATGCTGGCTGCCGCCTTCTATCCAAAGGACGTCATCCTGCGTCTGAGCGATTTCAAATCGAACGAATATGCCAACCTCATCGGCGGCAGGGCCTTCGAGCCGGTCGAGGAGAATCCCATGATCGGATTCCGCGGCGCTTCCCGCTATTATCATCCCCGTTATCAGGCCGGCTTCGCGCTGGAGTGCCGTGCGGTGAAAAAAGTGCGGGAGGAAATGGGCCTCACCAATCTGAAGGTCATGATCCCCTTCTGCCGCACCATCGGGGAAGGCCTCAAGGTGCAGGCCGAGATGGAAAAACACGGATTGAAGCGTGGGGTGAATGGCCTGGAGATTTACGTCATGTGCGAGATCCCCAGCAATGTGGTGCTGGCCGCCGGTTTTGCCGGGATTTTTGATGGCTTCAGCATCGGCTCCAATGACCTGACCCAGCTCATCCTGGGGGTGGACCGCGACAGCGAGATCGTGGCCCCGATTTTTGACGAACGGAATGAGGCTGTGAAAACCATGATCGCCCAGGTCATCGCCACCTGCCGCGCCCACGGCTGCAAAATCGGAATTTGTGGTCAGGCCCCCAGCGATTACCCGGAGTTCGCGCAATTCCTCGTCGAGCAGCAGATTGACAGCATCTCCCTCAACCCTGATACCGTGTTGAAGACCACCCTCGCCATCCTGGCCACCGAAAAGACTGTCCCTGACGGATCTCATCCGTAAACTCAATTCCATGAACACCCCGAACTCCTCCCCCATCCTCTGCGGCACCGACTTTTCCGTCAACTCCCAGAAGGCCGCCGATGTCGCCGCTGCGCTGGCCGCCCGGTTAGGGGCCCCGTTTCAATTGATCCACGCCTCCGTCATCCCTGCCTCGCCGCTCACCCAGGAGCATTTGAATCAGGAAGCCCGGCGCCTGCGGGAAGCCGGGGTGGAACTCGCCGCCGAAGTGGTCGAGGGCGACGCCGACACCGTGCTCTGCCAACTGGCCGGGGAGCGCCACGCCCGCCTGCTGGTGGTTTCCTCCCTGAGCCGCCGCCGCGCGGTGCGTTGGCTGCTCGGCAGTGTGGCGGAGCGCACCGCCGAGGCTTCGCCGGTGCCCACTCTGGTGGTGCGGGAGGCCGCACCTTTCGAGGACTGGGCGCGGGGGATCCGGCCGCTGCGGGTTTTTGTGGGCGCGGATTTCAGTGCCAGCGCGGATGCCGCCTTGCACTGGATCGCCGCGCTGCGTCAGGCCGGGCCTTGTGAAGTCACGGTCGCTTATGCCGCCTGGCCGCCGCAGGAAGCCGCCCGCCTCGGCATTTTTGGCGCCATCGGGCCGGCGGATGATCCCGCTGCCCTCCAAGCCCTGCTGGAGCGCGATCTGCGGGAAAAGGTCACGCGCGTCCTCGGGGAAAATCTGGTCGAGGTCCGCGTCCAGACCGATTGGCGCCGCACCGATGTTTCCTTGTTGGACATGGCCGTCGAGGCCAAGGCCGATCTGGTGGTGGTGGGCACCCATCAACGCCATGGCCTGCACCGCCTCCGGCACGATTCCGTTTCCCGCGCCCTCCTCCACCATGCGCCCATGAGTGTGGTCTGCGTGCCCACCTCCGCCGCCGCCCCGGTGGCCGGGCCGCGCATCCGGGAATGCCGCCGTGTCATGGTGGCGGTGGATCTCAATGAGCCGCACGGGTTTGAGACCCCTTATGCTTATTCCATCGTCCAGCCCGGCGGCACCGTCCGGCTGGTGCATAACATCGAGTCCTTCCGCCTGCCCGTGCCCGGCACCGGCGTGTCTCCCGGAGAGTTATCCCGGAAAGAAGAGCAGGCACAGCAGATCGCGGCCTGTGAGGAACGCCTGCGAGCCCTCGCCCCTGCCCCGGCCGAGGCCCGCGGCATCGTGACCGAGGTGGAAGTCACCAGCGGCCAGGAAACCGCCCTCTCCATCTGCTCTGCGGCCGAGCGTTTTAATGCCGACATCGTCTGTCTGGGCGTCCACACCCGTCATGGGCTCACTGACAAAAAGCTGGGCTCCGTCCCGCTCGCCGTCCTGCAAAGCTGCCGCCGTCCCACCCTGGTGGTGTGGCCCCCTGCGGAGTGAGGCCCTGGCCCTTTCGGTTGGGAAAGACCGTATCCTGGCAGGTCCGCCGCCGCATTTCCCGCGGGTTCCATATCCATGCCAGGGCGTGCGGCCATGCCTCCCTCCCCCAAGTCCTGAGTATTCCTGCCCAAGGTGCCATCCATGACAGCTGCACGGTTCACGTTATCCTCACGACCGGCTTCGAATGCGGCCGCAACCCTGTGGCCATCACCCGCTCACAGATTTTCCTTGGAGGCGGTGGGATCTACTGCCATCTTCTCCCACATCCCGCCCCATGGAGCCAAAACCAACACCCTCGCCCGCCCCTTTTGCCGGACTCCCGGATTTCCCCGGCAATCCTGCGGGAGATAAGGTGGGGCACTATTCTGCAATCCTGTCGGTGAACCACTAGTTAGGCATCCCACGCGCATGAGCCGCATCATCCTTCCCATCACCATCATCGTTGCTGTCGGTATCGCCTTTGCTGCCGGATGGTATTTCGGCTACACACGTCCGACGTTGCAGAACCAGAAGAAGATTCTCAAGGAGTATGCCGTTGCCCGCGACGTGATAGGTTACACCGACGCCGAGATGACTCAGGCAGCAAAGACTTTTCCGAAGCCCAAGGATGTCTTGGCCTCTATGGCTCGCGAGGACCAGACGCTTGTGGCAGTGGCAATCGGTTCAGTTCGACAGTTCGACAAGGGGGACCCAGAGGCTGTAAAGCGGCAGCTGCTGCATATACTAGGCTCATACTACCGCGTTCATCAGACCGATGACCTTTACCGCGACGTCATTGCGCAGATTGAAAAGGCCGCACTGGAGAGTCCTTCCATCGCAGCAGAAATTGCCAGGAAGAATGAATGACAAAGACGATGCCTGATGACCGTTGGTAACCATCGGACGCAGGCCCGGGGATGACGATTGTTGAACGAGACGCGGACGGCCTTCACTCCACGGTCATGCCCATCCCGGCGACGGTGAAGGATTTACCGGGGTATTCCTCCATCAGGGCGGATTGGAGGGCGAGGGAGCGGAGGGGCTCGCCGTGGACGAGGTAGATTTGTTTTTTGGGGCCGGTGATGCGGTGGAAGTATTCCATGAGCTCGCTGTGGTCGGCGTGGCCGGAGAAGCTGTCGAGGATTTCGATGCGGGCGCGGACGGGGATGAGGTCGCCGAAGATGGTGACTTCGGGGTGCCCTTCGCGGAGCTTCCAGCCGAGGGTGTTTTCCGCACAATAGCCGACGAAGAGGACGGTGGTGCGGGGGTCGGCGAGGTTGTTCTTGAGATGGTGGACGATGCGGCCGCCCTCACACATGCCGGAGGCGGAGATGATGATGAAGGGGCCGTCCTTGCCATTGAGCTCCTTGCTCTCGACGGGGGAGCGGATGAGCTCGAGGCCCTCGAAGCCGAAGGGGTCGCGTTTGTCGAAGAGGAAGTTGTAGACGGTGTCGTTGAAGCCTTCCGGGTGGAGGCGGAAGACCTCGGTGGCGGAGACGGCGAGGGGGCTGTCGACAAAGACGGGGACGCGGGCGAGGCAGGCGGTCTCGATGAGGTCGTGGATGACGTAGAGGAGCTGCTGGGTGCGCTCGACGGCGAAGGAGGGGATGAGGACTTTGCCGCGGTTTTTGAGGGCGTGGGCGAGGATGCGGCAGAGGTGCTCGCGGGAGTCGGTGTTCATTTCATGTTCGCGCCCGCCGTAGGTGCTTTCCATGATGATGGTGTCGATGTCCGTGGCGTTGTCAGGATCGCGCAGGAGGTCGTTGTCGCCGCGGCCGACATCGCCGGAGAAGAGGAGACGTTTTTTCTCGCCGGTGGCGCGGTCGTGGAGGTCGAGGATGACCTGGGCGGAGCCGAGGATGTGGCCGGCATCGATGAAGGTGACCTGGACGCCATCGCCAATGAACATGGGGCGGTGGTAGTCGAAGGTGACGAATTGCCGGAGGGCCTTTTCGGCATCAATGGGGGAGTAGAGCGGGGTGTAGAGGGGCTGGCCTTTGCGGGCACGTTTTTTGTTGGCGTATTCGACGTCGGCGGTCTGGATCCTGGCGGAGTCGGCCAGCATGATCTGGCAGAGGTCGCGGGTGGCGGGGGTGGCGTAGATGTTGCCGCGGTAGCCCTGGCGGGTGAGGTTGGGGAGATTCCCGCTGTGGTCGATGTGGGCGTGGGAGAGGACCACGGCGGTGAGGTCGGCGGGGTTGAAGGGAAAATGTTTGTTGCGGTTGTAGGCTTCCTCGCGGTGCCCCTGGTAAAGCCCGCAGTCGAGCAGGATGCGCTGGCCATTGATCTCGATCAGGTGCTGGGAGCCGGTGGTGGTGCCGGCGGCGCCGTGGAAGGTGATTTTCATGTCGTGGATGGGGAAGCAAATCGGGTAGGTTCCGGGGGGCGGGCGGGGTTGGCATCCGGCTCCGGGAGAAGGATTAGGGATTTCCCCGGGAATATACAAAACAAAAAACCCGCCCTCCGGCGGGCGGAGGGCGGGTTTTGAGAAATGAGGCAGGAGGAAAAAGCCTCTTGGCGGCGGCGGAATCGGCCGAAGGGGCCATCCTTGATGACATCGTCTATCACGTGGCGGTGACGCACCGTGATATGGATGGGTTTGGCAATCATACGGGCACGCCCACCGCGCCCTGCACCTGGTTATTCATTGATGGCGAGCCGATTTCGGCAGCCGTCGAGCTGGTGGCCGGGTTCACGGATTATACCCTCACCAAGACTTCCGGGGGCCTCTGCTTCGGTACCGCCACCAGTGCTGGCCAAGGTTATATTGGCTTGGTGGATGATCTCCAAGTTTACCGTAGGGAGCTGACTCCGGCAGACCTTGCCGGGACGTTCAGCCAGCCCGGGAAAACGGCCTTCAACCTCGAGGCCTTGGATTACCGCATCACGGCGGTGCGGTATAATCCTGTGACTGGATCAGTGACGCTGAATTGGAATGCGGTGCCCGGGGCCGTTTATTCCGTGCAACAATGCATCACCTTCACCACGGGGGCCGGGCCACGCCGGTTCTTCCAGATCCTCCGTGCGTCGCTCTAACGAAAAGCGGGAGCCGGGCCGGCGGGGCGTTCCCCGAGGGTGGCGGAAACGGTGGCGAGGGCATCTGCCAGGGCCAGCCAGTGATCGGGCGTGGTGTCCCAGCCCGCGCTGAGGCGCAGCACCTGCCCTTGGTTTGATTCCGGCAGGCCCATGGCGCGCAGGACGTCGGATGCCCCCGCGCCCCGGCTGCAGGCTGATCCGGTGGAGACGGCAAATCCAAGGGCGCTCAGCCGGGTGAGCCACTTCACATTGCCTGGGGCAGGCACGGTGAGCAGCACGGTATTCCAGAGCCGCTGGGCGTGAAGAGCGATGATTTCCACGCCCGGCAGAAGGGTGAGGATTTTTTCCTCGAAGCCTTGCCGGGCTTCCAGCCAATCCGCTTCCCGGGCCGTGAGCGAGGCCTCTTGAGCTTCCCAGGCCGCGACCATGGCGGCGATGGCGGGCAGGTTCTCAGTGCCGGCGCGGCGGCGGGATTCCTGTGGACCGCCGCGCAGGGAGCGGAAGGGGCGGCCGGTGGCCGGGACTTTGAGGAATCCAATCCCCTTGGGTCCGCCGAACTTGTGGGCGCTGCCATTTACAAAATCACAGGCGCCGAGCCCAGCCGCTGGTTTTTTCCCGATCCATTGCGCGGCATCACAGTGGAACAGGGCGCCATGTTTCCGGCACAGGGCGAGCGCTTCCTGCCAGGGCTGGAGCACTCCGCTTTCGTTGTTCGCAGCCATGACGGCCACGAGGCCGGGCCGGTGGGTGGCGAGGATTTCTTCCAGAGCGGTCAAGCTAGTCACTCCCTCGCCGGTCACGGGGATTTCGTGACAGCGGTCCGGAAAATGATGCAGGGCGGGTTCGCGCACGCAGGGGTGTTCCACCGCGCTGAGGGCCATGCCCGTGATCCCATTGGCCGCTGCATGGGCGATGACCGCA
>CAIZWU010000106.1 GCA_903936775.1 uncultured bacterium
CGCCAGACGTCATCCTGCTGAAGCTGCTGATGCACCGCAGTCAGGGTCCAATCCGGATCCAGCGCGGCATCGAAGCGCACGTTGCAGGACCACTGGTCGTACCCGGTTTTCGGCTGACGACCCAGACCGGCGGCGCGGACGTCGCCGAATTCCCCGTAGCTGCCATCGACATGCAGACCCCACTTCCCGCCCACCCCGGTGTTGAGTTCCGCGTGACCGAGGTGACTGTCCTCCGCGCTGGAATAACGATAGGAACTGAGTCCGTGGAGGAAAGATGCTCCGGCAGCCTCTTCACGGAAACCACTCGATTTCGTCAAGACATTCACCGTCCCGCCGATGGCATCGCTGCCATAAAGCACGGACCCCTGTCCCGGCACCAGTTCGATGCGCTCAGCGGAGAGCAGATCGATCGTGCTCCAATACTGATTCGGACCGTCCCGGAAGGTGGAGTTATTGAAGCGCACGCCATCGATCATGGCCAGGGTGCGGAAGCCGGTGAAGCCCCGGATGTGCGGCGAACCTTGTCCGTTTGACGTTTTCTGCACGCTCACGCCCGGAGTTTCGCGCAGGGCTTCCGGCAGCGTGCGGGGAAGCCGCTCGTCGATCTGCCCGGAGGTCAGCTCCCGCACTGCATAAGGAGCGGAGAGGGAACTGGCGGGCAGCCGGGTGGCCGTGATCACTTTCTCCGGCAGCACCGTCTGCGCCGCAGGCGCAGGTGGGGCTGCTGCCGTCTGGGCCAACAGCGATAAAGGGAAAGAGAGTAACAGGGCAGGAGCGATTACGGTAGCGGACATGCGGAATATCGCCGGAAGCTGAGCGCCGGCATTGGTGAACGCACCACCCTCGAAGAGCCTTAGAAAAAATGTTCCGGGGAGGGTAAATTCAGCAACAGGCCGGCTGGAGCGGGTTTCTCTGGCACCCAAGGGGGGTAAACAAGTGCCTCGTCAGGATCACGGCGGCAACAGCTTGAAGAAAGCGCGGCGGGCCGTCATGGGAATCGTGGCCTCGAAGTGATCACCGGCCGTAGTGATCGGACCCGTGAAGTTCTGCCAACTGCCTGCCGAGAGATCCTGACTTTCCTGAAGCAGCCAGCCAGCCGGGACCGCAGGCCACGCCAGGATACCCTTCCCATCAACCTGCCGGGTCAGGGTCAGCGTCGGGGGCAACAACTCGAATTCGGCCATCAGGGCATGATGCACCGTCAGTTCGAACGTGTAGGACGCCTCCATGCTGACGGCTTGTCCCTGTTCGGTCCACTGCTTGAAGGCATAACCCGGGAGCGGCTGCGCGGCCACGGTGACCATCGCCCCCGCATCGTGCGGACCACCGCCAGTCACCACGCCGCTGCCCACCGGCTGGGCCAGCGTTTCGACTTCAAACAGCTGCGGCGGGGCTATACCGGCCGCCGAGACGTTGAAATTGTAAATCCTGACCTGGGCCGCCTGCCCCGCCTCACTGGCACGCACAGTGAAGGAGAAAGCCCCACTACTGGCCGGCGTGCCGGAAATGATCCCGGTCACGGCATCGAAGGCCATCCCGTCGGGCAACTGGCCTTCGGTGGCCGCCGTGAAGGGGGCGGCTCCTGCGATCACCACCGTCCGGTCCGGATAGGCCTCGTGGATCACCCCATCCTGCAGGTGATCAATCAAGCCCAGCCCGGCATCCACCTCCACTGCGGCCATCTGGGCACCCGTATATTCACCCACCACTTCAATCGTGGAAAGATCCACCATGACCCCGTTGATCTCCTTGGTGCCTTCCCCATGCTTGTCATCCGGCCCCACCCTGCCGGCTTTGGCTTGGCCGGACTCCTCATCGAGCGGTCCGGTGTAACGATAAAATTCGTAGCGGCGCGTGACGGTTTCATCGCCGTCCTTGAGGGCCTCCGGAGCCCCCGCCAATTCACCGTTTTCCCCGCCATCCAGTTTACTGAATTCGGTCTGAAGCAACTGCCACTCCACCTCCACCTCGTCCGGCTCGTTGTTCCTCCAATTTTTATCGTCCGCTTCCTCCGGATCATCCGATACCAGATCGCGCAGCTTTACCTTGGCATTATTGTGGCTGCTGGTCCGGATCTCCTTCACCCAGACCGGCTCTCCAAACTCGAGGGCCTGCCCCTCCTCCATTTCGGGCGGCTGGATGACGGCCTGGACCGCCGCCACAGCACCGGCAAAAGGCGGGGCATAACTAAATACCGGGGTGGCGATCATCACGGGGGGGCCCGCCACCAGCACCCCGGCCCCGTTGTCCACCAGCCAATGATAACGCACCGCCGCCGGGGGCACGAGGTATCCCATGCCAAAGTGCTCCCCTCCGAAATTCACCGAAGGATCGACAAACTGATGACCATCGGTCGGGTTGATGGGCCCACTGGGCACTGCGGTGTAAGCGGCCCATGAACCATCGGGATTCTTCCTGCTGGCATAGCGCACCGTGACCTTCGGATGCCCGGCCACGCTGTTGTCCTCGCGTATTTCAGGAGTGCCATAATGATTCCAATCGTAGGTGTAACTGACATCGCTGGAATGGAGATCCTCCAGCTCAATCTCGAAGCCATGACACTTCTCTCCGGTGTCATTCACCGCGTCAAAATTGTTGATGCTGCCATAGGCGGTGCTGGCCTTGACAGATGTGGCCGGGAACAGCAGTGAGGACAAAGCGGCGAGGGAAAATACAAATGCTTTCATAGGGTTGGGGAGCGAGGGTTTCAAAGTGGAGGTTCAAGGGGAGGAACCTGTTGAAGATATCGAAGACCGGCAGGGGCCGTCAGGAACTGAAGCCCCCGCCAAGCGAAGCAGGCGCGGCCAAGGACACACCCGGAAGCAGTTCTCATGGAGACGGCATGACCGGGTGACGAGGCACCTCCGCAGCTCAAACCAAGAGCACGATGGTGCTCAAGCACGCCGGATGTTTTGCCCGCAGGCAAGGACGTGCCGCCCCCCGGCACGAAGACATCACCCCATCGCGGTGCGGCACCAAATAGTCCAAACCGGACCCTGCCGGCATCATGTGACTGGCGGCCCTGAACTCCGCTCCGTGCGCCGCAGGCGGGGATTCCGCGGTTTCAGGGACAAAGCTCAACAGATGATCCGGATGCGGTGCGCCGAAAGCGGTGGGGCCGATCACGAGGAGGCGGGAGATCCTGCCGTGCTGATGTTCCGCGGGGGCCACGGTGCGTCTGACGTGGCCCGATGGCGAATGATGCAGCACCAACCGGAATTGCCCGGAGGTGCCTTGCATTTCCACTTGGTGACTGCCTTCCAACCACAACGCCACGCCCACTCCTGCGGGCAGCAATGGGGTTTGGCCCAGAACAAAACAGACCAGCAGTAGCAAGCGAATCCAAAGGAGACGCGGGCCGGTTTGATTTCTTCTGAGCCACATGATTCATTCATAGGCGCCGTCCAGACGGGAGGCAAATGACGGCTCCGTCATTTACTCCGCCTTGTCTTCCTGCGGCCGACGGTTTGTTATCAAGGCCGCGGAAATGGAAAACTTCCGCCGCAGAAAAACCGCCAGACACCCCAACAGTGACAGGGCCCCTGCCAGCTTGGCGGCCACATCACCATACTTTGCGTAGAAGGTGACTTCACCGGTCCCGGCGTTGACCCAACCCGTCAGCACTTCCCGCTGGAAGGAAGGAATGCGCTTCACGCCCCCCTCCGGCGAGACGATGGCACTGACTCCGGTGTTGGCGCTGCGGACGAGGGTACGGTGCAGTTCCGGGGCACGCCAGCGGGCGTTGGCGAAGTGCATTTCCGTGGCCGGGCTTTGGTGAAACCAGTTGTCGTTGGTGACATTCACCAGGATCTGCGGCTCCGGACGGATGAAGCGGCGGGCGTGGTCGCCCATCGTATCTTCAAAACACACCAGCGGCACCAGGCCGAACGGCTGGCCGGCGACCTTCAATGGCTCCAGCGAAGTGCCGCGGGTGAAATCCATGGGGATCAGTCCACCCAGCATTTTTTCAAACAAGGGCACCTGCTTGCGGAACGGAATGAACTCGCCAAACGGAACCAGTCTGACCTTGGGATGCAGCGCATGGTTTTCCGTGGTCCCTCGCATCGCCACCACACTGTTATAAAGTTTTCCCCATTCCTCATGATCGGCTCCGGTGACGAGCGAAAAGTCTCCTTGCTTCAATTGATCCACAAAGGCCCCGCCCTGCACCATCTCGTTGAAAAATCCCGGCACTGCCGACTCCGGCCAGACCACCAGGCCGGGCTTGGTCTCCGTGGCCTCCGCGATGGCCTCATCGGTCTGCGCCAAAAGGTCAAAATACCGCTGCCGCTGCACTTCGGGGTCAGGCGACATCTTCTCTTCCATCGTGACATTGGGCTGAACGAGCGCCACACGGTAGAACGAACCTTCCACCACAGAATCAGCACCCAGGCCACTCCGGCCTACCAGCTCCAACACCACCCAGCAGGCCGCCCAGCGGAACAGGGCGGGACCTGCCCGGCGCCCTTTGATCCGCAGAAAAGCGGCCGCCCCGAGGGGAATCAGCACGACCGCGCCTGACAAACCAATCACCCCGGTAAAGGCACTAAGCGCCCGCGCCAGATGCAGGTCAAACAGGGGCACCGCCAGACCATTCCAGGGAAACCCGGACAAGGCCACACTGCGCACCCATTCCAGCCCGGCCCAGCTCCCGGCAAGCAGCAGCACCTTTCCCGAGGCCGGTCCCCACCGTTCATCACGCCGCATTCCCAGCCAACCCGCGATGCCCATGGCCACCGCCGGATACAGCGCCAGGTAGGCCGTCAGCGCCAGCATGCCCGGCAGGGTGACATGTTGGATCCACCACAAAGTCGCGGTGAAAAACACAAAGCCAAATAGCCATCCCAGCCGGAAGGCGGGCCAGAAGGGAGCACGGGCCTCCGGCCCGTGTGTTTCTTTTCCAGGCAGCGTAGCAAGGCCTTCCAGGCCTTGGGTTTCCATTCCACCGGAAACTCCATCCCCGCATTCCGGCGAAATGGCACCCGGATAAGGAGGGCGGAAATTCTGTCCGCACGGGTCAACAGAAGGTTGACCATCCGCAGCCGTGACGGTATCACTACTTGACTGGGCAGCGTTAAGTTCAGGCGTATGGTTGATGCCATAGACCAAGGCCTGGAAGGGCTTGCCAAGGCGGGCTGACCTGGACCACACCGCCAACAGCAATGGCACCAACGCCACCAGCGCCAGCGGCCACCAATTCAGCGGTGGAAACGCCGCCGCCAGCAGCAAACCGGTGACCACCGCTGCGCCGCGGTCTTTCCAAGGAGTGAAAGTCATTTTAAGAAGGGAACACGGGCCTCCGGCCCGTGTGTTTCAATCCAACCGGATGTTTTAAAAATGGTCTGATAGGAGGTCTCCTTGCCAAGGCTGCGGAACACCCGGGCGGGACGCCCCTGCTCCCTTGATCCTTATTCTGCGAGGCGGGCGGCGACATCCGCCTGGATGAACTTCCACAGCTCTGTGAGACCAGCCGCGGTTTCCTGTTTGATCTTCGGCAGATCGGCAGCGTTCAGCTTTTGCCCTTCAGGCGCGGGATGCTGCCCGAAGAAGTAAACCTTGATTTTCGGCTCGGTGCCCGAGGGCCGGATCACGAAGCGGCGGTCATCCTCCAAGGTCAGCATGAACATATTTTCCTTGGGAACAAGATCACCTTCCTCGTCGTGAATGTCCATGGTGCCGAAGTCGAGC
This sequence comes from uncultured bacterium, assembly GCA_903936775.1. Lineage (GTDB taxonomy): Bacteria > Verrucomicrobiota > Verrucomicrobiia > Verrucomicrobiales > V1-33 > CAIZWU01. The sequence continues at coordinate 5,689 of CAIZWU010000106.1, forward strand.
ATGGCCGCAACCTTGACGCCAGCCAACTCCCCGGGAGGGTGGGCGGAGAAGGAATCCATCAGCTTCTTCATGGTGGCAGCCCCGCTGGCTCCCTCGAAAATGAGGTTCTCTGACTGCTCGTGGAAATAGCCATATTCCAGATACACTTCATCGAGGAGGTCCGTCACGGTCAGCCCCCGGCTGGCCGCGTAGGCCGCGAGTTCCGCAAACATCAGCACCGCCCCGTTGCCATCCTTGTCCCGCATCCAGTCGACGCACATGTAGCCGTAGCTTTCCTCACCCCCAAAGATGAAGAATTTGCTGTGCTCGAGGCGCACCGCCCGGGATTCCTCATCGGACATCTGACGGTAACGGGCCTGCAGCTCAGCCGGCAGGGCACGCTCATACTTGCCGAGCTTGCCGCCGATGTATTTGAATCCGGTCAGGGTGTTCACCACATGCACCCCGTAGGCATGGGCCACGGCCTCCTGAAGCCGCGTGGTGACATAGGTTTTCACGATTGCCGCATTCTTCCGGTTGGACTCGTTCAACCAGCCGATTTCAAACATGGTTTTGGTCCGGTACCACGCCATCAGCGACCCGATCTGATTGCCGGTGATCAGCTGCAGCTGGCCCTGGGCATTCCGCACCGCCACGCCCATGCGGTCGCAGTCCGGATCGGTCGCAATCACGATATCAGCCTTCTCCCGGTCTGCCAAGTCCATCGCCATCTTCAAGGCAGCGGCGTTTTCCGGATTGGGTGAGACAACCGTCGGGAACCGGCCATCCGGGATGTCCTGTTCCGGCACGGTGAGGTAATTGAATCCGAGCGAACCCAGCAGACGCGGCACATGCACCATGCCAGTGCCGTGGATCGGGGTATAAACGATTTTCAAATCCCGGGCTTTCTCCAACAAAGCTGGATTCAGCATCACCCCTTTGAGCCTGGCAAAGTAGGCCTCATCCAGTTCCTTGCCAATGATGGTGATGGTCCCCTGCTCTGCTTCCGGCACCGGATCGAAGCTGTCGCTCTGCACCGCATTTACCTCGTTCAAAATTCCGGTCGCGACGGGATCAATGATCGGATCGCCATCCTGGAAGTAAACTTTATAACCATTATCATGCGAAGGATTGTGACTCGCGGTGATCATCACCCCGCCGGTCGCATTCAACTGCCGCACTGCGAAAGACAACTCCGGGGTGGGCCGGAAATCTTCGAACAGATACGCATCCACCCCGCTCTGGGCCGTGACCTTGGCGGCAAACTCCGCGAATTCCCGGGAAAACAGCCGGGTGTCGTGACTGAAAACGAGGGAAGGTTTTCCTGACTTGCCGTGTTCCGCAAAATACTTTTTCACGAAGACGCACATCCCGCGCGTCGCCCGGGTCACGTTGTAGAAATTCAGGGCATTGGTGCCGGTGCAGGGCAACTCCGGCCGCTCGCCTTCTGCCGCCTGCCCGCGCTCGGCCGCCGTCACGATTTTGCCGATGGTCCGTCCACGCAACCCGCTGGTGCCGAAGGCGAGTTTCTTGAAAAACCGGTCATTCAGTTCATTCCAGTGCCCGCCGTCCACCAGTTCCCCGACACTGGCCGGGAAGGCCGGATTGGTGCTGCCCGCCAGCAGTTCCACGATATTCGCCCGGCTGCTTTCCAGCAGTTTTCCAGCATTCACCGCATCGGAGAGAGTCGCGCCCAGCGCATCGGAATTGTTCATAAAAAGTCAGGTTCTGGTTCGAAAAAGTCGCTTATGGTAGCGGTATCCCCCGCCGGTTCAACCCCGATGGCACCCTGGAAAACCGGCTTCGAAAAATCGTTTGCCAAGCCTCATGCGCCGCCCGTGTTCATTCCGGAACTCTGATGCGGACTCCCCGGCATCAGCCCGCCTAACCATGTCCATTCCCCAAGCTATCGCCCGCCGCGCCGCCCTCCCTGAACTGGCAACCGGCCAGACCACCGCCTTCCGCCTCCTGGATGGGGCCGGCGACGGCTGGCCCGGCGTGGAAATCGATACCTACGACAGGCACTGGGTGGTCCAGACGCGGGAGGTGCCTTTTCCAGAGGTCCTGCGCCGCACCCTGCCGGAAGGTTGCCTTTCCGTGTGGTGGAAGCGGCTGGACCAGCAGGACAAACAAGCCCCGCAATGTGTCCTCGGGCAACCACCGGCTGGGCCGTTCACGGTGCAGGAGCTGGGGTTGAACTATGAAATTGATCTCACCGCCGGATACAGTCAGGGGCTTTTCCTGGACCAGCGGCCGCAGCGGGCCCGGATGATGGAACGGATTGTGCCCGGCCAGCGCGTCCTGAATTTATTCGCCTACACCTGCGCCTTCAGTGTGGCCGCGGCTTCGCGGGGAGCCATCACCACCAGCGTCGACCTCTCCCGGCCGTATTTGGAGTGGGGAAAGCGGAATTTTGCCCTGAATGACCTCGCCCCGGACGCACATTTTTTCTGCCGGGGCGACTCCTTTGAATGGCTGCGCCGTTTTGCCAAAAAGGGCCGCACGTGGGACGGGATTGTGGTGGACCCGCCCAGCTTCAGCCGGAATGCGGACGGCAAAGTCTTCCGGGTGGAGCACGATTTCCCTGAACTGGTTGCCCTCTGCTTGGCCGTCCTTGCGCCCGGCGGCTGGCTGCTCTCCAGCACCAATCACCGGGGACTCACTCCCGCCCGTTTCCGCGGTCTGGTGGAAGCAGGTGCCTCCCTCTCCCAGCGCCCCGTCACCCAGCTGCAACCAGGCAACATGCCGCCAGATTTCACCGACGAACCTTATTTGAAGACACTGTGGCTCGCATCGCTTCCAGGGTCGTCCCGCTGAGCAAGCGCCGCCCCTCGTGCCGGTAGAGCCACCACGCGAAGCCCATCCCACCGGTGAATCCCCAGAAATGACTGGACCAGGAGGTATGGGGTTCCGGTCCCAGCAGGCTGAGCACCGTGGAAAAATAAAAGACCCCGACGGCCACGGAAAGCAGGGTCCAGCCCACCCGCCGCGCCACCCAGCCCCGGGCAATCAGAAATCCCAGCAGCCCGAACACGATGCCGCTGGCCCCGATATGCACCGCGTCCCCATTACCGAATACCCAAGCGCCCAAGCCACTGGTCAGACCCGTCACGAACACCACGCGGATAAAAAGCCACCGGCCGCTCAAGGCCACCAGCCAGCCCAGCACGAGGAGTGGCACGGTATTGCGCAGCAGGTGCACGAGGCCTTCATGCAAAAAGGGCGCCAGGGCCACGCCGGACAAACCCGTAATCTGGCGGGACCGGATGCCCCACTGATCGGGCGTCCAAGCCGCTGGCAGCAACCAATCCGCCATTTCCGCCACCCACATCAGGACCACCAATACGAGCACGGGATAGACCTGCCGGCGCACCGTCAGCCACTGCCGCTGGATAAATGTCTTTTCCACCATGCCACTCACGCTGCCCTATAAACGCACCCACCGCGCCGGACAATCACTCTCGCAGTAAATTCATCCAGCCCCGGCCGCTCCTCCCCGGATCGGTCCCGCTCATACTTTTCCCCGGCCTCCTCAGATCCTCCATCTTGTCGCCACCGCCACATTCTGCGATGGACACCCGCCCCATCCACCGCTTGGATGTGCCGAACCATCGACCCCCACCCATGCGTAAACCGATCATCGCCGCGAACTGGAAAATGCACAAAACTCCGTCCGAGACGGAGGATTTTCTCAAGGATTTCCTCGTCCTCGCCCAATCCGGCGACAGCGTGGATATTGTCATCGCCCCGCCCTACATCAGCCTCAGCGCGGCCCTCGCCATGCTGACCAACCGTGACCATGTCCGCATCGCGGCGCAAAACATGCACGATCAGCCCTCCGGGGCCTTCACCGGTGAAATCAGCCCGCTCATGCTGCGCAGCATGCTGGTCACCTACGTCATTCTGGGCCACAGCGAGCGCCGCAGCCTCTTTGGCGAGACCGATGCCATCATCAACTCCAAGGTGCTGGCCGCCCACCATTATCACCTCAAGCCCATCCTCTGTGTCGGGGAAACCCTCACCGAGCGCGATGCCGGCAAACTGGAGGAAGTCCTCACCACGCAACTCAGCGGCAGTCTCGCCGGCGTCACCGCCGAGCAGGCCGTCGCTACCGTACTCGCTTATGAACCCGTCTGGGCCATCGGCACCGGCCGCACCGCCAGTTCCGAGCAAGCGCAGGAAGCCCACGCGCTCATCCGCGCCATTCTCACCAAACTTTACGATCCGGAAACTGCCCGCCGCGTCCGGATCCAATACGGCGGCAGCGTGAAACCCTCCAACATGGGCGAACTCATGAGCCAGCCTGAGGTCGACGGCGCCCTCGTCGGTGGAGCCAGCCTGGAAAGCGGCAGCTTCTGGGAAATCGTGCGCGCTGCCATGGAAGCCAATACCGCCAAACTCGAAGGCCCCGCCAGCGCCCACGCGGCCTTGGTGGAGTA
>CAIZWU010000107.1 GCA_903936775.1 uncultured bacterium
CCGGTCACCGCAGGATTTTTGATGTGTCCCCACCAGACGATGACATCGGTGGCATCGAGCGTCGCTTCGTCGAGACCCTGCTCGGGCGATTCCAAATTGACGATTTTCACGCTGAAGCCGGGTCGCGCAGCCAGATGCGCAGCGATGGTTTCACCCAGAAACTTATCGCCGTAAGCCTGCTTCTGCTGGGGTTGCTGCTCGTCCCAGATCAGGACCCGGACTGGTTTCGGGTCCGCTCCACGCGCGGCGGTGATGAGGCAAAAGCAGAGTGCGGCCAGTGAAAGGGAGTGGTGCTTCATGAGTGGGTGATTTGGTTGAGGAAAACAGGGAGGAGGCCGAACGGGTCCTGGACTCACGGCCGAACCCTCAGCAGCTTTCCGCCTCCCTTCGCCAAATGCAGCCGGGCGGGCGGGTCACCGGCGGGTGACCATTGCCCGGTCGCCGGGTCGAAGACTTCCAGCGGGGCGGGACCGGTGAGGCCCACGGTGCGTTCGGCCTTGTAGTCGAGGTTCACCACCAGCACATGCGTTCCGGCAGGATCTGTTTTGCCGGAGGGGCCAAACTGGCTGAGCAGCACTCCCTGGACGCGCTCGTTAGGTTTGTATTCCTGATGGGCCACCGGCGGATCGAAAGTAAAGGTGCACTCCTGCGGGAGCGGCGTCACCCCGGGCGGTTGCATCCCGGCATGAAACACGCTGAGCGGTTTCAGCGGCTGGAGTTCCCGGGCGATGGCCGTGAATTCGTGGTTGAGCGGCCGGAGCGCGTGATACAGCGGGGTCGGGGTGCCATCGGCTTCGGTGATGTTGCCCACATGCCCGGGGAAGGAATAGACATAGTAGGAAATCCCCTGCGCCCCATACCCCAGCGTGGTGTAGACCAGAAAACGCATCTCGTCCCCATCCGGCACCCGGGGCCCGGTGGGGGAGGCCAGCGGAGTCGGGCCCCACGCGCTGGTGGGCACGATGTTCATGAAGGGCACCCCGGCAGTCAATGCCCGGTCCCGCATCAGCGCCAGATTGAGGAAATAGTGAGGCTGATCGCCTGTTTTGGTGAAATGATAGTGATCGTAGCTCAGCAGGGCGGGCCGCACCGTTTCCACATACTGCCGCAGGTGTTCGTTATAGGCCTCCACCGTGCTGCCCTTGGTCCCGAGTTGTTCGTTGCTGGCGTAGGTGGGCAGGAGATTGATGTAGGCCAGATGAGCCGGATCGCGCTCCCGGAGATAAGCCACCAGCCGGCCGAGGGCGGAAAATTGGGCCGCGCTGGGTTCATCCGTCAGGTGGTAGGCGTAAAATCCGGGATGCTGCCGCACGCGGAGGATGAAGGCATCCAGCGCCTCGCGCTGCTTCGCGTCATCCAGGGTGGCAGGAACCAGCAGATCGGAAGTGATCAAGCCACGCAGCCCAAGCCGCTGCACCACGTCCAGCTCCTTCTCCTCGCACCACACCAGATTCCACCCCCCTTCCGCCATCTGGGTGGCCGCCGCTTCCGTCAGGTCCCCGCCATTGGGAAACCCCGGCCCCGCCCAATAACTGACGATGGGCGCGCCCACTTTCCAAACGCCGCCGGGCACTTCAGCCGCCTGACTGCCGGCCCGGGGCATCAGGGCCAGGACGACGGAAACCAGCAGGGGCAGGACTCTCAGGGGATGATGCGATGGTTTGGCTTCCATAGTGGAGAATGCGGAAAATCCCCTGACGTCTCCCGCACCCTCACGGCAGCAGCCACGGGAAGCAGGGACGCCCCGGCGGACGATCAGGCTATCATGAACGGTGAGGCGGCCAGCCCCCTTCCATGAAGTGCGGCACATTAGCCTGGGCCGACATGCCGGCCGAAGCCAGCGGCCGCAACCTCGCCGCCACCCGGGACGAAGTCTTCGCGGACGGCTATGTCCAGGCGGAAGAACCTCCAATCATCAAATACCAGGACCCGGAAAGAAAAGGCGTCTGTAGCACCGGCTACTTCTGGGGCTTTTACAATCCGGTGAGGAACCTGCGCTACTTCGCCTGGCGCACCGGGCGCGGCACCGGCTGTCTCCAAAGCATCGTCCCCGCCGGCTTCAAAGGCATCATTCAATGCGATGGCTACAATGCCTGTAACGCCTTCGCCAAACAACGCGCCACTTCCAGAAACCCCCTCCAACTGGCCGGATGCATGGCCCGCGTGAGGCGCAAATTTTTCGAAGCCAAAGCGGAGGGCGAAGACTCCGCGTGGTTCCTCCTGCAAATCCAGAATCTCTACCGGATTGAATCCCGCCTGAGAGACTGCCGCGCCGGACCCGGCATCATCCGCAGCGAACGCCAAACCCACAGCCTGCCCGTTCTCCAGCAAGTCAAAACCCGGCTCGACGACTTGTCGGCGCGGCGCAACCACCTGCCTCAAAGCCTCACCGGCCTGGCCATCACCTATGCCCTCGGGCAGTGGGAAAAACTCCTCGGGTTCCCCCAGGACGGCCTGGTGCCAATCGACCATAATCTGGCGGAAAATACCATCCGCCCCACCGCCATCGGCAAAAAGAACTGGTTGTTTACTGGCGAACCCTGCCAAACCCACCGCCTGACTCCCCAAGGCTGGGCGGCGGACCGGAAATCAGCCGCGCAAACCCCGGCCTCCTGAAAAACACCACTCCAGTCAAACAAGGTTCAACGGGGCTCGTTTTACGGATATCTTTGAGCCCACTTGATCCATTCGAGATTCGCTTATGGATACAGGGGGGAAATGGCGGCTAATTCTGCAAAGGCAGTAAAGCCTCTGCAAATGCCTTGCCCATCTGCGCGAATATCTTAGCACTGCCAAAATAGTGGTAACCGCCATTGGAAGCGCCTTTGAGCGCCTCCCTGTCTTTGGGCGAAAGGACTTCCTCCAAGGCCAGATCAAGCTTCTTTTGGTCGGTTTTGGTAATTCCCTCAATCCGCACATCTATCCCAGCATAATGTTCCGGAGAGCCAGGGTCATATTGGTCATTGGAATAGGCAGCCAATACGTTCTTGCCCTTCTTCAGATGTTTGACCTGTTCAGCGTCGAGGACGATGGAACCATAACGCGGATTGTCCTGCCACCAGACGTAAGTGTGGATTTTGTGACCGTTCAAATAGACATGGAAGCCTTGTCTGGCCAAAATCGCGATACGATATTTCTCGAAGTTGGGATCTTCGATTTCAAAGGTGGTGCGCATCAGAAGAAATTCACCCTCACCCCACTTTGAGGGGAAATTGTCCAAGGTGATTCCATTGTGCTTCCAGACGCCCTTTCCGATTGGGGCTTTGCCTTCGGTCCATTTGCTGTCATCGAAATCCGGCATAGACCAGTTCTCCATCCCGCTTGGCAGCGTGATGTCACGGAATCGCCTCTCGGTGTATTCCCCGATCATGTCTTTCTTTTCAGTGGCATCAACCGCAACGAAGCGCCAGTTCCGTTCCGCTGGCAGCGGTTTGCCTGCTGGCTTCCAGTAATTCTCCCATTTCCAATCCCTGTCCAGGGTTCCATCCGGCTTCAATATGTGAGCCGTCCCGACGATTTCATTATACTCCCCCTCCTTGGGTTGCGCGGCTTCGATGACACGATCCCAAAAAGGTGCGGTATCCACAGCAATCACGTTGCCCTTGAACCCGGGCATGCCGGCAGGTGCGGCCATGGCTTTGCGGAAGTTGACGTTTTTATCACCTTCCACGCCGAGCACGCCGATGACGAACGGCATCCCCGGGGCTGATAGGTCCTTGCGCACGTCGCGGATGAAGCACCCTAACAATCGAGAGTATTCATCATAGTTGCCATTCGGATACGTCGTCCCGTCGACGAGGTCGTTGAACCCCTGAAGCCAGACAAATCCGCCCAATTCGTATCCCTCCTTGGAATCGTAGGCGGGACAGACCCGCTTGGGATCTGCCAGCACCTTTTTCACATGTTCAACCATCATCCGGTAAAACACACCCGAGGCGGCATCCTTCTCATCCTGCCATTTTTTCCGCTCTTCAAGCTTGGGAACCCCATGGGCTCCCTGGGGATGTTGATCCCACACATCCTGAATCTCCTTGGGCAGCTTGTATGACCCGGCACTAGGCGGGCGGAATTCGGTGTTGAGCGATCTGCCACCCCATGCGGTTTTGATAATCAGAATGGGCTCCTTCAGTTCTTTCTCCATGAAGATTCCGAAGGTGAACTCAGGTCCAATCCTGCTGCTCAACTGAGTCGGGTTGTCCCCTCGTTCACCAAAGCCCGCGGTCAAATTTCCCACGCCCTCGCCATTGGCACTGCCATCATAAGGCCCGGTCAAATAGGACATCCAGACCTTGTCACATACACGTGGATTTCCTTCAGGATTGCGCATCTCCTTGAGAAGGGGCGCCGTCAACGGATCCTTGCCGATGTAATCAAAGGTCCTGACTTCGGCATGTCCCTCCATATTGGACTGGCCGGCGAGGATGAATACCTTGAGCGGCTTGGCATAAGAGAGCGGCGAGAAGACACAGAGCAGTGCTACGGCTAGAGTTGTAGTTGGTTTCATTGGAAGTTGCCGGCGGGGGTTCTATTTGATTGGAACGAAGCTCAAGGCTTCGATATCATTTTGAGGTTCGCCTCAGCGAAGGCCTTGCCCATCAGCGCGAAGGTCTTGGCGCAGCCGAGGTAATGAAAACCGAAATTCGAAGCCCCGCGCTTCCACATGGTGGCTTCCGCAGGACTAATGAGGTCAGACTCGAATTTCTTCATGAATTCGTTTTTCTGCTCATCGGTCATGCGTCCGCCGGCATTCGCGGAATCCTTGTGTTTGTGATCGATGGCCGAGCGCATCGCCTGCACCTGATCATGCTTGTCAGCGATCGCGGAGAGTTCAGAAGACCAGAAAGGTGCCGTCTCCACGGCTGCAACATTGCCCTTGAACTCCGGCATGGAGGCGGGAGCAGCCATGGCCTTCCGTATGTTGATGGTTTCCGTGTTAGCCTGATCGCCGCCCACACCGATCACGCCGATCACAAAAGGCATCTTAGGCGCAGCCAGATCCTTGCGCACATCGCGAATGAAACAGGCCATGAGCCTGCTGTACTCGTCATATCCATCGGCTTGATGGCGGTTAGGATAGGTGTCCGTGTCGCACATGTCATTCCATCCCTGCAACCACGCGAAACCGGCCAGTTCAAAGCCCTGTTCCGGATCGTATGCGGGGTAAACCCGCCCGGGGTTGGAGAGCACCTTCTTCACGTGTTCCATCATCAGCCGGTAATAGACACCCGTGGCGGCAAGCCGATCGGCATGCCATTTCTCCCGGTCAGCGGCCGGGGGAACGCCGTGGGCACCCTGGGGATATTGTGCCCAGAGTTCCAGGGTCTGCTTTGGCAACGCGTAAGGCCCGGCACTGGGAGGGCGGAAGTTCGTATTCAAGGTCAGGCCGCCCCATGCCGCCTTGATGATGAGGACCGGTTCCCCCAGAGCCGCATCCATGGTGAGGCCGAAGGTGAACTCCGGCCCGATGTTCGTACCGGGTTTGGTGGGCTCCTGCCCCCACATCGATCCATAGCCAGCCGTCAGCTTGCCTTGGAGTTCGAAGTTGTTTCCCTCGGCCCCGGTCAGATACGAAATCCAAGCGCCTTCAGCCACGGTCGGATTTCCGTCCGCACCACGCATCCTTTTCAGCAATGGCGCGGTGGCCGGATCGTCTCCGATATAGTCGAAGGTGCTGATGCTCGCTGGCCCTTCCATATTCGATTGTCCGGTGAGGATGAAGACCTTGAGCGGCTTGGCGAAGGAGAGAGGCGAAAGGAGGCACAGCAATGCTGCGATCGTTATGATGTTTCGTTTCATCGCTTTCTATTGATCTGTTGGTATAGAGTTGAGATTGGCTTTCCCGGCTGCTTGATCCTTTGGGGCTGGATTCGCGAAATGGGGGACTTCATTCCAAATCCTTGAGCTTCAGGCCCTCGATCAGGCAGTCCACCTGGCCGTAGGGTGCCTTGGTGGATTCATCGTAGGCGACGTTGCTGTAGACCGCGATGGTGTTGGTGCCGGTTTTCAAATATTGGGAGGCGCTGGAGTCCCAAGGGGCATAATGAGGTTTGTCCTGCCACCAGCCATAGGCTGCGATCTCGTGGCCGTTGAGATAGATTCGGAAACCCTGGGGGCAAAGGATACTCACCCGGTAGGAATCGAAATCGAGGGCGTCGATTTCAAAGGTGGTGCGCATGACGATGAATTCTCCTTTGCCCCAGTCGGATTGATTGGGAAAGAAATCATCGCCCGATTTAAAGGTGCCGATGCCGATGGGTGCACGGCCTGATGTCCATTTGCTGTCGTCATACCCTGGCTTGAACCAGTCTTTGAGATCATCGGGCAGGGTGAAATCGCGGAAGCGCCTTCTCTCCCGGGGAGGGAGCTGGTCTTTTTCCTCAGTGGCATCGAAGGATTTGACTTTCCAGGTGCGTTCCGAAGGCGGCACTTTGCCAATGGGTTTCCAGCCTGCTTTGGGGTTGGCGAGTTTTGTCAGGTCGATGATGGAGTTGAGTAGTTCCGGTTTTTCGCTTTTTTCTGCACGCAGTCGCTTGAGAAGCTCGGGGCGATAGGTTTGTAGCAGCACTTTTTGGAGACCACCGCGTTGTTTGGGTTCGAGTTTCTCCAGCACGGTATAGAGGCCAAAGGGATTGCCCGCGGGATGGGCGGAAGGTGCTCCGATCAGGTTGACAAGTCCGTCTGTGCTGAAATCGGCGAAACGGGGCTGCACAGCCATGGCGAGCGGTGCGGCGAGGGTGGGATCGGTCTGCAGGCAGAGCTTTACTGCTTCCATGACGTTGTAAGCGCCTTCAGCGGAACGCACGCCGCTTTTGATTTCGGTTGCGGACACGGCTTGCTTCATTCCTGAAATGATGATTTTTCCGGCCTCGCTTTCCGGCTTCTTGTCCCGCAAAACCTCTTCGAAGTGATTCTTCATCCATTCGCGGGGCATGGTTTGATTTTCGCTGGTCGCCATCGTCAGGAGTGCCGGAAGGACCTTGATGTAGAGGGCATCATCTTTCGCGAGGCCGGACAGCGCCAGGAAGGCGGCCTCGCGCATCCACCAGTCGGAGTGCTTGATCCATCGTTGGATGAGTTGGTAGCGCTCCTGGATATCCCTGGCCGGGGCAAGCTTGAGCGCCATCAGGGCACCAGACGTGACATACCACGATTCTTTGGGATCGGAGAGCATCCTGGTGATTGCTGCCAACATCCCCGGCGTGAACTGCTCGGTGGAGATGGGTTGGTTGCCTGGCCCGAACCAATAGGTCCAATCCATGAGACCATCGAGCGCCGCACGCCGCAAACGTGGATCGGAGTCACTGAGGAATTTCTCAAGTTCATCCAATGCGCCCACCTTGCGCAGTGCCAGGGCCGCCTGGGTACGGACGATGTAACGCCGGTGATGCATGTTCTTCAGCAGGATTTCACGAGGGAGGCTGCTGAGGTCTTTCTCAGGCTGCGTGTAGCCATCACCCAATGCGAAGAAGGCTATATGGGCCGGCTCTTCCGGGCCGTAGTCGTGGAACTTCGGATTGTGATCAGTGGAAAAGAAGGCCAGGTCCGCCGTGGTGCCCCACAGGTTTTCGGGCAGGGTGTATTTTTGCGAGAACTTCGTTGGCGGTGCGCCGGTGATGCGCAAGGTTTGCAAGGGAGCGGTATAAGAGAGTCCGATGCCGGGACCTGAGGAGCCCACTTTTCCATCGCCCCATTCCATGGTCGCGATACCGATGCTGCCACCAGGTTCACGGCTGAGGTCATGCCACCAGGTGAGACGATCCATGGCCTCGCGGTAGAGCGCGGGTTTCACCTTCACCAGATGGGAGTTGATGATACTCGTCCAGATGCCGTCACCACGGCCTTCATCGCCGTGGCCCATGGCAAGACCCGGGTAACTTTCGATCATGGTCATGGCCAAGCACTTCGCGGCTTGCTGGTAAATCGTCGTATCACCTTGAGCACCGGAGGCGATCTTCATGGCGGCAGCGATCATGCCATCCTTGCCATTCGAGCCAAACCCGCCCTCGGGGCGGTGATCGCCGTAAGCTACCCCGCCATGACCCGCAAAGCGGTAGAAGAAGCGCAGCGCATTTAGCAAGGTTTTCTCGTCGACATTCACCCCGCATTCCTTCCCCAGCAGCATCGTGGTGAGCAGTTGCGCGCCAGCCGCATTCAGCAGGCCGCCGGCCACATAGCCGGGAGAAACCCCATAGCCCCAATGCGTCCACCCGCACTCAAACATCTGACGCGCCTTCGCGTCGTCGCAATAATGCTGCATGATGGGCAATACCGACTTGTCGCCGGTGCGCAGGTAGTATTCCCCGCAGGCGATGCCGTTGTAGCCGTTGTTCCAGGTGTGGTCGCCGATGGCTTTCACATCCTTCGGAAAGGCATCGAAATAGGCTTTCACTCGCGGCAGATACTGGTCATCGCCGGTGGAAAGCAGGAAGAGACAGACGAGGGCACCAGGAATGCCGTCCTGGTTGAATTTCTCCGGATGGGAATAAAAGGCGGCGGCCTCCCCGATGATGCGTTTTGA
>CAIZWU010000108.1 GCA_903936775.1 uncultured bacterium
CCGCAGATTAGCCTCGAAATAACTGTGAGAGACGTGGCTGGGCCGTCCGGGCTTCTGTGGATTATAGCCGATTTCTGCGCTCTCCTGCTGTCCGTAGAGCGGCTTCACGGTGACATCAATATCCAAAGTCCAGGGTAGCCCCAAGGCCGGGGAGATGGGGCCAAGGATTTGAGGTAACAGCCAGTCCAACCCCTTTGTTTCCGCGATGCGGCACATCGCCAGGCACACCACATGCTCACTGACCGTACCATCCATTCCCAGCAGGCCGGGATTCACGCCATCGCCACGCACACCATTGATGTGGGTATATCGTCAATGGCCGCTGGGCACGCTGGGCAGCACCGTTCCCATTACGTTATTGGCACCACTGGCCCGGTGCCCGGGGTAGGTCTGGGGGCAGTCCTTGAGGAAGTCCTCCCATCGTCCACCCGCTTTGAGGAACTGGAAAAAGAACCACAACGAACCCTCGCGGGTCACCGGCGAAGTCTGTAAGCAGGGAATAGGCTTTGCATGGAATCGTGGCCCGGCGCTATGGAACCCGGCGCTATGGAAATACACGACTCGCCTGCGGCAGAGTCATTCAACGGTTCCCATGCTCCATCCTCCGATACACCGCCGCCTGCGCGCCCCTTTGAGCTATTGCTTTGACCACCCGTGTGGTCTGCGGACACCCTCATGCTATCTCTCCCTCCATTGCTTTAAGCTGTCGCGTCTTTGCAGGGAAGGGCCGGCTGTCGTGGCTTCCGGGAGGCGTGGCCGAGGACCAGGCCACTGAGGCCGAGCCCGAGGAGGATCGCGGTGGAGCCGCCATCCGATACCGCAAATCCGGCAAGGGAAGGGATCACTCCGGCATAATAAATCATGTCCTGTTTCTTCACCACGGAATCATTATGCACTTTGGTGTTGTTAAGCACCCAGACCCCATACTGACCGGAGGCGGCATCGGCTTGGGCGGCGGCATATCCCCCGAATTCGACGGCGGCGGCATCGAAGAATGGGTTGCTGCCGGCGGCGGGATCGCTGATTTCGTCCTCCATGGCCCAGATCGCATTCTGCAGGAATCCCGCCATCGTTGTCCGGTCTGCGGCCGTGAAATAATTCGCAAGGACCCCTTGGGCAAATTGGGAATACAGCCAAGTGGTGCCGAGCGAAAGCGGGTCGCCGCCCTGGCTGCCCGCGCCATGTTGATTGGATACCCCGCCCAGCATGGCTTGATCGTTTACGGTATAGGCAACCCCGGCCCCGCCGAGCCATTCATTCCATTCCAGACAGAAACTTTGGAAGCTATCCGCAACGCCAGCCTGATTTTTCGCGAGACTGTGGTAGGCGGCATTGCTGACCGGTCCGCTGACCGTCTGAAAGTAGAATTCGCCACCAAGGCCGGATTGGAAACCGTCGGCGGTATACCAGTTGTTGGCCGTGCCCGATTGATTCAAAGGGTTCGCCGGGGCGGTGGAGGCGAAAGCATGGAATAAAACCATTCCAGCAAGTATCGGGAGGTTTTTTGAGTATTTCACGTATGTCATGGTTTTGCAAATAAATGGGATTGAATTGATTAAGCTCGTTAAAATTCATGATTCGTAGTAAGTATTGCAGCACGGAGCATACCATGTGGTTTTTACATTGAATCTAATATTTACACAACTCATTCATTTTTAATAGCTTGAACCATTTGTGATTTATTTTTAACCGTGTTTCAATTTTGAGATAATTATTAATTGTGTAATTTTTTCCGACGGTTGCCCGGAGAATTGTGGATATTCCCGGAACTTGGAAAACGCGGGTGCGGTCTCAGGCGGTTGGGGAAAGTTGATTGTTAAGAGTTGATGGTTGATGGCGGCATGGCATGGAAAACGTAACATGAGTGTGTCGCAGACCACTCGTGTGGTCTCAGAGAGGGGGGTAAGGTTTGTTCTGCGAGGGCGATGGCTTGCGCCGTAAGCTCAGGATTCATGCCGGCACCAGGTTTCAGGGTTTCAGGGGCAAATCATGCCGGCGTTGTGCCTCGTCCCGTTTGAAGATGGGACCCACTTCCACGACGTAGGATTCCTCCGCCTTTTTCACCCAGGCACAGTCGGGTGAGTCCGGGCCGCCTTTGTCAGGATAGTAGGCGCTGACTTTGGTCAAAGGCGGGGTGCTGCCATTCAGGCGCGGGGCACTGAAGCTCACATTCACTTTTGGAATGCCGGATTTTGGGATTTTCGCGGTGCTGTAGACTTCGACGAAGGCGGAATGCTTGCCCCAGAAGGTGAAATCAGTGCCTTCAAAACGCAGGCTGCCGACTTCGACCGCATCCCCTTCGATCGGCTTTACCCGGCAGGTAAACCAGCTGCAGGCCTTGCCCTCCACTGTCTCGGCCGCCTCTTTGGTCAGGCTCCAAGTGTAGGTGCCCCTGGTCCAGGCAAAGGGACGGCGCACGCTGGCGAATTCGCCCTCATACCCAGCGCTCTCCACAAGGCAATCCGGTGCGGAAATCCTGACGTGATCGAGGCCGATGGGGGTCTTTTTGTCATGCGACCAGCGGGAGAAGATCGCCCCTTTGCCCCGATGCACCCGCTCGCGGCTTTCCTTGCCAGCCCAGCCGTTAATATTGGTTTGGATGCCGCCATAGAAACTCATCCCGTTGATATCGGCGATGCCACAGGGAGAGATGTAGAGGTTATAGTCAGATGGGACATCGCGGTCGATCGTGATGTCGATTTCGAGGGAGGTGAATTTTTCGACCGGTTTGTCAAAATTCCACCAGAGGTTGGCAACGTGCCAGGGCAGGCTGGGCAGCGTCACGCCGGCGGCTTGCGCCATGGCTTCCGGAGTTGGTTGAGCGCAGAGGTCTTCAGCGGGGGTCAGGCCGCAGAGGGACAGCAGGCAGAGGGTGGGAATCAGGCAGGATTTCATGAGGTGGGTTGGATCGCTTTGAAGGCTCCGAGGGCATTCCGCTCGATACAGGGCACCTGCACCAGCCCGCCGATCGGACCGCAATCCTTGTTCGGGATGGCTGGATAAATCCTGATGGATCCCCGGCGCGCGGTGCGGGTTTCAGCTTCGGGACGCAAGGTGACCTCGCCGATGGCAAACAGATCAAGCACGGGAAGACTCATGCGGAGGAGCTATAAGCCAAGTTCCTGCTTCACCGCGATGAAGGCCTGCACGGCAAACTCCAAATCCTTCCGCGTGTGGGCGGCGCTGAGCTGGGTGCGGATGCGGGCCTTGCCCTGTGGCACCACCGGATAGCTGAATCCCACCACGTAGACTCCGCGGACCAGCATGGCTTCGGCGAACCGGGCCGCCAAGGCTGCATCACCCAGCATCACCGGCACGATGGGGTGCGATCCCGGGGCGAGTTGAAATCCTGCGGTGGTCATTTCCTGGCGGAAGAATCTGGCATTCTGCTCCAGTTGATCGCGCAGGGAGGTGTCGCGTTTCAGGAGTTCAAGGGCCGCCAACGATGCTCCGGCGATGGTGGGAGCGAGGGTGTTGGAAAATAAATAGGGACGGGAGCGTTGCCGCAGGAGATCGATAATTTCCTTCCGTCCACTGGTGTAGCCGCCGCTGGCTCCGCCCAACGCCTTGCCGAGGGTGCCAGTCAGGAGATCGATCCGGCCCATCATCCCGTAATGCTCGTGGCTACCGCGTCCCTGGGAGCCGATAAAACCGACCGCATGGGAATCATCCACCATGACCAGGGCGTGGTATTTGTCGGCGAGATCACAGATTTCCTTCAGTGGCGCGATGAAGCCATCCATGGAAAACACCCCATCGGTGGCAATGAGTTTGAAGCGGGCACCCTTGGCATCGGCCGCGATCAGCTGGGCTTCGAGGTCCGTCATGCTGCAGTTTTTATAACGATACCGCTGGGCCTTGCAGAGCCGCACCCCATCAATAATGGAAGCGTGGTTCAGTTCATCGCTGATGATGGCATCTTCCGGCCCGAGAATGGTTTCGAACAGCCCTCCATTGGCATCGAAGCAGGAGGAATAGAGGATAGTATCCTCGGTTCCAAGGAAATCGGTGAGACTGGCTTCCAGTTGCTGGTGGACGTCCTGGGTGCCGCAGATGAAGCGCACGCTGGCGAGGCCGTAACCCCAGCGGTCCAGGGCGGCGTGGGCAGCGGCTTTCACTTCGGGGTGCTGGGCGAGGCCGAGATAGTTGTTGGCGCACAGATTCAGCACGGGAGGACCACCATCGGCCTGGACGCGGGTGCCCTGGGGAGTGCTGAGATGGCGTTCGCTTTTCCAGGTGCCGGCAGCGCGGATGGCGTCGAGCTGGCCTGAGATATGTTGGGCGAAATTGGGGTGCATGATTTCAAACCGGAGGGGATGAGAGTTGATTTGCGGGGGGGCGTATGAGGAATGAGGCCGCCTGCGGCGGGTCCGGGGAAAGCGGAATGTCAGGGGTTTTGATCAAGCTGCCCCATGGGGAACTCCGGACTGGGCACCCGGCTGGATTTGAGCAGGGCGGCCACTTTGCTTGCAATATCAGGATACCCTTCCGCCACGTCGGTGGTTTCGCCAGGATCGGTGGCGAGATTGAAGAGTTGAATCGGCGCGTCCGGATTTTTGGCAGCACCCAGGCGGAGGCCTTTCCAGTCACCCATGCGAACGGCCTGATGTCCTCCGGCGACGGTTTCCCAGTAGAGCGGTTCGTGGGCGGGCTGGGGACGTCCGCCCAGCAGGGTGGGGACGATGGATTGGCCGTCGATTCCGGCCGGGGGCGGGGCTCCGGCGAGTTCGGCAAAGGTGGGGAAGAAGTCCCACGAAGCCCCGACGTAGGCGGACGTCTGGCCGGGTTGGATCCTGCCCGGCCAGGCGGCGATGCAGGGCACGCGGATGCCGCCGTCCCAGAGCTGGGTTTTCATGCCGCGCAGGGGTTTGTTGCCCTCGAAGAATTCGCGGTCGTAGCCGCCATTGAAGGTTGCGCCGTTGTCCGAGGTGAAAATGATGAGAGTGTTGTCCGCCTGGCCGGTTTCCTTGAGGAGCTCCCGCATTTTGCCGAGGGTGCGGTCCATCCGGGTGACCATGGCGGCATAGCGCGCCCGGGGATCGGTGACAGGAAGATAGCCCATTTTGCCTTCGTAGGGAGGATCCTGACCGGCGAAG
>CAIZWU010000109.1 GCA_903936775.1 uncultured bacterium
CCCGGATGAACCGAGGGTTCGAATCCCTCCCTCTCCGCCAGCTTTACCGGACTTTTCTCCCTGCCCCGGGGAAGCAGCGGATTAAGCCAGGAAATGAAAGCGGATTTTCCTGGGATACCCTTCCTCCTGACCCTGCTGGTTTTCCAGAGTGCCAGCAGTTATATCCACCGTCCGCTATAATCGGTGCCCCTCAGGGTTCCCGCCGGGCAAAGCGATTGGCCGCCTCGTCGAGGATTTTCCGTTCGGCGGGGGTGAGACTGGCCATGCCACTGGCGTACAGTTTATCCAGCACGGGATCGACGGATTGCCTCAGAAACTCATCATTGCCCAAGGGAGGGGGAACGGCCAACGGAGCATCAGGCTGAAAGTGGACCCCTTCTCCTACCCCTTGGCGGGCACCGGCCCGGGCGGACACTGGCGGGGATTCGGTATCGCGGTGGCGACGCAGCCCCTGGGGGAAAAAGTCCTCCCGATGGTAGAAATTCTCCAATGCTGGAGCCAAGTGGCGGGCATAGAGCCAGCCTGTCAGCAACCCCGCCGCATGGGCGCCGTTCGCCATATCGTGAATCATCGGCAAGTAGTAGATTTCCCGGTTGGTTACCGAGGCGGCGATCTCCAGCAGCACAAACGAAATCACCAATCCGCGGAAGGCACTAACCGCCCGCAGCCGGGGAGCCCAAGCTCCCATCCATCGGGTAATCGAACGGTCCGGGTGCCGCGCCGCGCAGGCCCCGAGCACTCCGGAAACGCAGGCGGAGGCCCCAATCAGCGGAGCCTCGGGATGAAGCAGCAGAATAACCGCCGCCCCCACCCAGCCACTGACGAGGTAGATATAAAGAAAATGGCGCGTCCCGGTGTCTGCCAGCAACCGCCGGCCGGCCAGGACCAGCAAGGCCATGTTGGGCAGCAGGTGGCTCCAGTCGGAATGGATGAAGAGGTGCGTGAAAACCGTCCACCAACCCCCTCCCTGCAAAGCATGGACGCTCAAGGCGCCCGCCGGCACTTCCGTCGCAGTCGTGAAGAGCTGCCGCAGGACCAGCGCCCCGAAATTGATCATGACCAGTACCCACAGGACCGAAGGACCATCATGATCCATCGCCGGACCGGGTCGGCGCAGATAGTCTCGATTTTCCAGCATGGGAGCAGATAAGAAACCCAAGGGGACCAGTCCGTTCAATGTGGTGGCCCAGATTTCCTCTACAAAACCACACCAGATCCAAGCTGTCATCCAAGACCTTTGGGGGGATGGGCTCTCTTTTCCGGTCCCGGAACGACCGGAAAGCTCTTCACCATTCCGAATATTCTACTCCTCCGGGATAAATCAAGGGGTGTAAAGTTTGTTCTCTAAAAGAAACCACAAGCTACTGAGGGTAAATACTTTACACAAAAGAAACTTCATCCGCTCCGCCGCCTGGATCAGGTCACGAGCATTTTATTCTAATATTTATTGAAATTAAATTTGCTTTACTGATTATGGTTTGCAATGACTATGGAAACGAAATAAATTATGAAAAAAGTCATCATCATCTCCAATAATGCTGAGGCCTGCGGTAAAACTACCCTCTCCATCGTGCTGTGTGCTTACTTTCAGCGGAAGCAAATCAGCCATCAATTGGTGGTGACATCCTCCGAGCAGGAAATCCCCCTGCCCACCGTATTGATGGATTTGGAGGATGCCTTCCCGGTCCATGAGCTCGTTGACCTGATTGATCACCATGAAGTGGTCATCATCGACTGCCATACCGGCGGCGGCGACCGGCTCGCGCGGGCTTTTGAGCGCCATCATATGGACGATATTCTGGAAGAGTTGGAGGCCGAACTCACCGTGGTCATCCCGGTTTGTCAGGATAGTGCGGTGCTCCTTTCCGCCCACGAACTCGCCGAACAATATGCCCGCATGGGGGAATTCCTCGTGGTCCATGTTCCTCTCGCCGCCGACGTCCCGGAAAGCTGGTCCACCAGCAGTGCCCGCCGCATCCTCCAGCGTCTCGGAGCCATGGAGCTTACCATGCCGGCCCTCACTGATGGCATTGCCGATCTACTGGACAATCTTGAATTGGATCTCCCCCTCGCCCTCAGCCAGCGCCAGCAACTCCCCCGCTTCGGGCGCCATGAACTCCTGTCCTGGGAAGTGAACTTCTGCGAAAACCTCCGGGCCGCCGACGCGCTCCTGCTCCCACACTCCACCGGAGTAAACCGTGGCCTGCGCGAAGACTCGGTTTTTGGCAAAACCCTCAGCATATAAGCGGTGCGGAATACTTCCGCCCAGCCCGGACCTGCTGCGGCAGCGATGCCTATTCAGGACGGAGGATTTGCAGACGGTCTTCCATCCCAAGGGCTAACGTCAGCGCCTGCGCATAACGCCACGGTGTGGTGTCCCCGGTATACAGAGTGACCGGCGTGTGCTCCGCCGCCATGGCGAGTGCCTGAGGCAGATCCAGATACCGCAGCACATTGAGATAAGTGGGTCCGGCACGGTGGGAGACCGGCAAATCCTGCAACTCCAGGCGGCTGATTCCTTCCAGGTAGAGTGAAGCATACAGGGCATTGGCCCCCATGACCTGACCGCTCCGCAGGGATAGCGGTTGATGAGACCAACCAGGCAGACTGCGCAAGGCTTCCACCGCCTGGCGGATATCCCAGACCTGCCCGCTTTCCAGGGACTCGCCCAGCAGCAGGAACCGACGCAACAAATGCGTCTGCTTGACTTTGGACAACGCAGCCAGGCTGGTCGGCCCCACTCCGCGGGGGCAGAAAAATGCCATCGCCTGTGAGGAATCAAGCCGGGCTGCCTGATCACGCAGGAAGGCCGCGCCATCGCCCGCTCCCTCTTCGGCCCCAGCGCGAAAATGACCAGCCTCCCACTGATGGAACTTTTCCCACGCGGCTTCATTCAACACTTGGAATGTCATACCACGAACCTGCTCCGGCTTGAGGTCCGCACGCTGCAGAATCCACACTGGCAAAACGAAGGGATGCTGGGTGGTAACGTCCACCCGTGTCAGCCGGAGACCATCCCTGACCTGCTCCGGTTGCATGGTCACGGTTGGTTTCGCTTCCCCGGGCCAAGCACCGAAGACCTCCTCCCGCAGCGCCTTCATCCAGGCATTGCGCTGCCCGGGCCAGTCCGCCGCCGATCCTGGGAGCGGCGGCGAAGAGAACGCGGGAACAAAAAACTCATCCACAGTCGTCACTTTTTCGTCCGCCGGAATGGTAGCGAAAACCTTCAACTCCCGCGGCTCATGCCGGCGGCGCGCGGGCTCGTCGATCAAGTCCATGCGGTCTCCTCCTTTGAGAAAGCGGTTCAGCCAATTGAAAGCCCCGGCGTTGAGCGGCTGCGTGTCTTTGTGAGGACCTTCGGCAATATGGATGCCGATGTTTGCCTCCACCCCCAACTTCCGGTAAAGTCGGCGGGTCCGGTTGAAAACCTCCATGACCCCGGTCAGGGGGAAGATCTCGTCACTGTCCGTGTTGGAAATAAGCAACGGCCGCGGTGCCATCAGCGCGGCAACCCGGTCGAAGTCCCACCGCCTGGTATTGACCATGTACATGCAATCGCAGTGCCCCTCGATCGCGCCCTCCACTACATGATCATGCAGCGTGGTGATTCCGGCCACGGGCACCGCCACCTTGACGCGGTCGTCGAGGGCTCCCACCCACCACGAGTAGGCTCCTCCGCCGGAACGGCCGGTCATGCCAAAGCGGGTGCGGTCCACCTCGGGTCGGGTTTCCAGGTAATCGAGCGCCCGGATGCCGACCCACGCCTCCACGCCGGCCGGAGTAAACCCGCGCGCCGCCCACCACCACCGGCCCAGCCGATAGGTCCCGTGATGTTCTCCGGGGATTTCGCCCCATTGAATGGTGTCCGGGATCAGGCAGGCATAACCGTGGCGCGCAAACCACGCGCCATGATGTTGGTAGCCCGCCTTATTCCCGATCCGCACCTCCCCGTCGGTTACATTGGAGTGCCCACACATGTAGAGAATGGCGGGCAGCGGCGTTTGCACCTCCACCGGCAGGTAAAGGTTGGCTCCAATATACAGCCCCGGCATGGGCTCAAAGAAGAGCTTTTCCACGGTATAACCTTCACCTTGAACCTTGCCGGTTAGAACAGGCTTCAGCGGAGTCCGCTCCGGCCAGGGATCAAGCCCGAGCATGCCCTGCAATTCCCGCCGCATCGCCGCGTGTTTTTCAGGCCAATTGTCAGGGTTGATTTCCTCCAGCCAACCGGGATCGGAGAGTTCCGTCACGCGATGTTTGAAATACTGGTCGAACGGCGGAGGCGGGAAATCCGGCGGCAACTTCTCCGGACCCTGTGCCGCAACTGGAAGGGCGCCCCCGCCAAGCAGCAGCAGGACAAAGAGCAATCCTGCGCGGAGCCCCAGTGATTCAGCGGTCTTTTTTATCATTTACTTTGGTCTCCGGTCCGGCTCGCCAAGCCTTTGAATTCCTTGGACCGGAAGGGTCACTCCTGGAAGGCGGTGATGAAACTACGTGCCTTTCCGGCGCCCTTTGCAAAGGCATTACCAGCGGCTGGTCCGGGAGGTGCCTTGGCTGACCTTCCAGGGAAGGAGCCATCACGGCCCTCCATGGGCATCATTAAGTGGTGTCTTCGCAAATCAATCAGTTTCCTGACAGGTTTACGGAATGGCCGGCGCCTCTTGGATACGATGGTCAACAGATTGATCCGCACTCTGGCAGTCTGGAAGTGGCCCTGCCTGACAGGGCTTCTTCATTCATGCTTTGCTGCTCAAGAATTGGACGGGACGACGCGGACGACGCCCTCAGGTGGTGATACTACATCTGGAGGCGTTCTTCCATATCCTGGGCACGAGGAACCCGTGGCGCGGCCTCCCCGCACGCTTCTGGCTCTGGAGCACGGCCTCCAAGGGGCCAAAACGCTCCGGGAGCAGGAGACCATAGGCATGTCCCGTGGAGGTATGACCGCCAAGCTGCTGGCTGCGGTGGACGAAGACGGGCCACCTCGGCCCCTTCGTCCTGACCTCCGGCGATCTCCATGACCAAACGGCGGCGAGACGGAGAAAACCCTGCTGCTTTCTGGGTTTGGAGCGTGACTTCATCACGGACCAAAAAACCACAAAAACACCACGCAAATTACGAAAAAGAGAATCCACGGCCGCATTTTTTGAGCACAGCAGTTAAAGGATGCTTTGGTTTCCCGAAATCGGCTTTCCGTTATTTGAAGGCCCGCGCCCTCACCTCCCGGCCACCGCTTCATCCGGGGAGGCTTCGGTGGTGAGGGTTTGAGAAGGGGAGAGGCCGAAGCGGGCGGGATCGTACATCATTTCGATGCGGGAGGCCGGGACGGTGACGGTGCCTTCGGCGACGACGCGGGCGAGATAGCTGACGCGGAAGGTGCCCTTTCCTTCGAAGGAATCACGGAAGAAGAGCACGCGGTCGCGGCGGATTTCACTGAAGTCGGAGAACCATTCGTTCCCGGCGACTTCATCCACTTCAGCGGATGCCATGGAGGTGAAGTTGGCATTCACCGCTTCGAAGGTGGCGGGCAGCGGATCGTCAATTACCAGATATTCGGCGGACGATGGGATATCGAATTTGAGCGAAACCTGCACCAGATCCCCGGTGTGCAGCGGACCGGCTTCGCTGAGGGAACCGTCCTGAGCGATCTTTTTCCAGGCTCGGGTGATGCCGAAACCAGCCTGGCGGGCGGGCTGGGGACCGGCCTTGGCCCGGGAGCTGATCTCAATTTTGGCGAAGAGCCGCTGCCCTGCGGGCAGGGTGGCAGTAAGGGAAGGCAAGGCCGCGCCGGGTTTGAAATCGAGTGCCACGGTCTGAGAGGCCGGGGTGGCGGGCAAGGTGACTTCCTGCGTTTTGCCGTCGAGGGTGAGCACGGCGGGCTGGCCACCCTGCCAGGCGGGAGCGAGGGTCGCTTCGCGGCTCAGGGCCATCAGGACCCAGGCATTGGAAATGGTATTCCGCCAGTCGCCCCGCGGGCTGCGGGAGGCCAGCAGGCGGCCCATTTCCGCATCGGCGGCCGGATCCTTGAGTTTGAGCAGCGCCATCACGCGCATGGACTGGGCACTGCCCGAACCCCACCACCAGTCCTTGTCGTCCGGACGGGTCACAGCCAGCACCTGTTTCGCCATTTCGGGCGGACCGTCGCATTCGGCAATTGCGAGCGCCAGCAGGGCACGGGCACTGGGGCTGAGCTCCTGACGTTTACCAAAGAGGAGTTCGTGATACCCTGGCTCCCCCTTGCCGGCGAGGGCCAGCGCATAGGCCGCATAGGCCCGCTCGGTCAGGGCCCAACTGTCGGCATCCCCGGCTTCGCGCAGGGATTCGGAAAGCCATTTCGTCAGGGCATCCAGACGACCGGCCGGCACATTGGCCCCGGACCGTGAAGCCAATACCAGGCCCAGCGTGCCGTGGGAACTGGCCCAGAGCGAAGGCGCCTCACCGCCCGGCCAGTAGGCCAAGCCCCCCGCTTCCGTCTGCATGGAAAGCAGGCGGTCACACCCGCGTTGAATCACATCCACGATCTCCTCGTCCGGCCGATTCAAGTCAGGCAGCACTTGTTTGAGATCCCGCAGGGTGAGCCAGGGCAGCAGGGAGGACATCGTCTGCTCGGCGCAGCCATACGGATAATGGAGGAGGTGCAGCACCGCCTGGGCACCTTCGATAACACGGGAGTTGGCGAGGGTGACCGTTACCTTGCCCTGAGTGCCTTCAAGCAGTTCCGGACGAACCTTGGCCAGCAGGTCCACGCCATTCTGCGCGCTGGTCAGGTTGAAAAATTGAACCTCCCGCAGCAGGGGTTCGGCGAAGCCCACGGTGAACTTGGATTCCACGGCATCGGCCAGGAGCGGGACGGTGGCGCAGTTGGCTTTCCATTGCAGGGTCAGGGGCCCATCCGCGATGAAGCGCACCGGGAAAGCGACCGCTTTGGATTGCTGGGCCGCAAGGGAAACCGTGCGGGTCAGGCTGCGGCCTTCCAGCGGCTTCCCGTTGGCAGGATCCAGCAGGGTGACGTGCTCATCCGCCGTGAACAGGACGGCAATATCCCCGGACTGCTCCGTGGTGTTATGGACCACCGCTTTGAGCGTAATGATATCGCCCACATTGGCAAACCGGGGCAAGGCCGGCTCCAGCATGAGCGGCTGATTGACCTTGAAGCGGTTTTCGGCATGCCCGAAGCGCGCGGTGCCTTCGCAGGCCACCGCCGCGAGGCGGAATTCCGTCAGGTTATCCGGTGCAGGGAAACTCAGCTTCACCACCCCATCGGCTCCGGTGCGCAGCATCCCATGCCAGTAGGCGGTGGGTTTGAAATCCTTCCGCATCAACTGGCCCGCCTGGTCGGTATCGCCACCGCCTCCAATGACAAATCCCTTGTTGGCAAACTCCCGTTTTTCCGGGTCCTCCGGCAGCAGGCGCTGCAGGGAAACCCCAGTGCGCACCGCCAGCGCATTATCATAATGGAAGGTCACCGCCGGGTCCGGCACTTCCCAGGGCATCAGACTGAGAATACCCTCGTCCACCGCCCAGACTGCCAGCTCCGCGTCCGGCACCGGATTTCCCTGGCTGTCGCGCACCGTGGCAGAGACTTCCACGATCCCCCCCGGCCGCACTTCCGGCAGGGCGGGTTTCAGTTCCACCATGAGCTGATTGAGTTTGCTGGCGACCTTGAGTTGCGCATACCCGACCCGGTAGTCTGGCTGTTTGTGTTCGCGCGGATCTTCCGCCCCGCCCCGCACCTGGAGCACGGAAACAAACACATTGGGAGCCCACGCTTCATCCACCAGCAGCTCGATACTGCCACCGGCTTCCACCTGCTGCAGCGTGGAATAGAGCACCCGGTCCCGTTCCACCGTGACAAGGGCGGTGCCGGAAAAGGGCGACTTCACCACCACCCTGGCGGTCTCGCCCGGCTGGTATTCATCCTTGTCAGGCAGCAGCTCGGTCTTTACCCCATCGCCCTGCTGCCAGGCGGCTTCGCGCGGGGCATAGACATCGATGCTTACCACCGTGCGCACTGGCCGGCCGGAGGCATCCGCGGTGGTGAAGGTCAGGTTATGGGTACCGGCCACTTTCGGCTCGAACGTCCATGCCTCTTCCTTGCCCGGCTCGGGGGAAACCGTGATTTCCGCCTCCCCCACCGTGGCAAAAACCAGGTCATTCCGCACCTCACTGCCGCCCCCGGCGGTCTGCACGCGCACCGCATTCCATGTCAGGTGTTCCACCAGCAATTTTACCGCAACCGGTTCGTGGCGGCGTTTTCCATCGTGATTCACTGCCACCAAAGAGATCGGCACCGCCGTGCCCGCCGTCACCGCATTGACCGGCCGGCGCACGCCCAGATAAAAATCCGAACTGTGTTCGGTGCGTTGCCATTCCTTGGCGATGGTCTGCTGGTTCAGGTCCGTGATCTCGGCGCTGACCGAAATCAGCTTCGGCCCGGGCACCCCGAAGGTCGCCGGCAGTTTGGCCTCGATCAGGGCTTCACCCTTCTCCGTAAGCTTCAGACTGCCTTGCCCGGTCAGCAGCGGATTGATCGCCGCCTCCTCGGTCATGGACTGATACTGTTCGCCATCGTAGACATAGTAGGACTTGGCATGGCAAAAACGATAGTCATCGAATCCATCCGGGCGGAAATAAGCCTGCGACAGCCGTGAAGTCCACGTCATCGGCACTGCGCCAAGGGCCTTTCCCATCAGATAGGAGGCCTTCAGCGGCACCTTCAGGGATTCTGCTTCCCGGATCACCGCTGCCTCATCAAAAGTAATGCGGAAGGCATTCGGCTGGTATTCCTGCACGAGGAGCATCTGTTCAAAAACCGGGGGGCCTGACGCTTCCCCATCTGCTTCCTCATCCGGGGCAGAAGCCCCCATGGGAGCCCCGGGTTTTGGGAATTCGATGCGCAGCCGGTACCAGCCCACGCCCTGCCCGGGCAGCCGCACCGCATCGGCAAAGGACCCGGTTCCGGTGAATTCGATGTCACGGGTCATGACCGGGCGGTTTTGTGGATCCAGCAGGGTCAGTTTTGCTTTGCGTCCCTCTGGAATCGTCAGGGTCACGGACTGGTGCATCCGCGTGATCGCCTTGAAAAATACGGTCTCGCCCGGCTGGTAGACCGGCCGTTCCGTAAAGAGCATCATTTCACGGGCCGGCTCTGCGTTTCCACTGTCGTCCACCGGCAGGTCATAGGCCCAGCGGTCCATCTCCATCGCGCCGCCATCCAAACGCACCCCACGCAGGTCTTCCCCGGCCTGGGCGATCAGCCAGCGCACTTTCCCGTGGGACAGGCGGGCCATGCCATCGGCTCCGGTGACCGCCCTCTCCGCCGGCTCATTTTCCGGGGTGTAGGTGCGCAGGGTCACCTCTTTCAAGGGCGCTCCGGTGGTGTGGGAAAACGCATAGATCAGCGCTTCAGTCCCGGCGTATTTCCAAGCCAGCCCGATGTCCGACAGCTGCACCACCGCCTGGGCACCGAGGGTCTGGCGGGCCGTGACTTCGTCCTTGGCCTCGCCCTCCACATTGACAAAATAAATCCCGGGCTGGCGCTTCCCGCCCAACACTTCATCCCATTTGAAGCCAAAGGATTCGCTCTGGTCCAGCTTCACCGTGGTCGGCATTTCCTTCTCCCACACTGACTTGCCCGGCACCACCGGCCAGGGCAGCCGGGTGTGGCCACTGCTCTCCGGATGGCTTTCGTCGTACTCGTAAGTGGCATAACCATTCAAGAGAAACACCACCGTCTCTGGTGTGGCCCGTTTGATCTGCACCCTGGCCTTTTTCAGATTCGCCGTGGAAAACGAGAACTCCCCTTTGCCTCCGATCCACTGGGCGTGGTCGAATGCCGGCAGGGATACCTGCGGTGCATGGGCCTCAAATTTCTGCGAACTGTGCCACGGCGACTCGAGGCGCGTGCCATCCGCGGCCAGCAGCCCGGCCGGCACGATCACTTCATAGTTGGTGTCATGCTGGAAACCACCCTTTACGGTGAGGGACTGCCCGGAAGCTTCCCATGTCAGCGCCTCCGGGCGGGGATTGAGCTTCACCGCATCCGCCCACTGCTCCGGTTTGAGTTCAGCCAGCTTTTTATTGAAGTTCAGGTGCAGTTCCCTCCCCCCGTCCAGCACCGGCTCCGCCCTGACGCTGTTCACCGCCAGCGGGGCGATACTGCCATAATTGATCACGGTAGCGGCCAGCGTCCGCGCCTGGCCCGGGGCATTGGTGACCCCAGCCTCCAGTTGGAAACGCCAATCGGTCCCGAGCGGCAGCGGAGTCACCGGTTTCACCCGCACCACAGATACCGCCGGGGTATCCATTACCGGCGTGCGGCCCTCTTGGGCTTGTTCTTCCCACGTGCCGGTCACCCCGGGGTTGCGGCCCAGCTCCGCCACCAGCGGTGTGCGGGCGGTCACCGCCACCCTCACCCCCTGTTTGTTGGCAAAATAACCCGCGTTGACCACGGCGGCCGGATTCACTGCGTCATTGAAAAACAAGGTAATCTCCGGCTGGCGGGTGGATTCGCTACCGGGCGAAAAATACCGGGGAGACGACTCCCTCACCACCAGCGGCTGGCCCACCGCCAGCACCGGAGTGGCCTCCACCGGCTGACCGGCCAGGTTTTTCAGTCCCTTTTTCAAGGCAATGCGCCACCCATCCCCCAACGGCAACAGACCCTCCAGGTCAAGAGTGCCACTGCGGGTGCTCTGCCAGCGGAATTTCCCACGCCAGGCCGGCTTGATCTCCAACACATTGGCGGCATCCACCGCTTCCCCCACGCCCGCCGCTGAAATCATCGGCGAGGGAAAACGCACTTCCAGCGCTGCCGCTGTCCCCAGCGGTTCCTTGGGCACCATGATCTCGGCCAGTTCCGCCGCTTTGATGACCACCGGTTTTGGGGTGACGGGTGCGGCCGGCACCTTGCCCGGAGGAGCGGCTCCCGCCGTGGCCAATAACACCCAACAAGCACTGCCGACAAGAAAAACACCCGGCGCGGAATTCAGTTTCATAGCAAATAGGGGAAAGAGACTCATGATAGTATAGCACTTGGAAAAATTCATGGGGAATCCCTGCATTTTCGCAGAAGTTTCTGTCACTTGTCAAAACGCCCGCGGGCTCCCATGCCACGCCCCCGCTTGAAATCCGCTCTATTGATAACTATGGCGTCACCTTGCCCGTGATCCCGTAGAAAAAGCCTGGCGCCCGGCCCCGGTTTGCACGAAATCTCCCCATTCCCATGCCGTCATCCGGACTCCCGTCATCCGCCCTGCTCCTGCTCTCCGCTGCCGCGTGGAGCCTCGGTTGCGCCATCACCACGGCGCAGACGGCTCCGGCACCACCCGCACCACCCATCCCGGCGGTCAGCGCTCCCCCGGCGTCGGCTCCCCCGGCCACGGATGCCGCCGCACTCTCGCCACTGCCAGAGCGCCCCGCTTCCCATATTCTGGACGAATCCGGAATGCTGCCGGAGGAATCCCGCCAATCCCTTTCTGCCCGCCTCCTGTCCTGCCAGACCCGCACCGGACTGGGCATCTATCTCGCCATCCACACCTACCTGCTGCATGAAACCGCCGACCTCCGGGCCCGCCGCGCCCACTCCGCCTGGCTGTCCGAAAAGGATGTCGGCATTGTGGTGGTCCACGATCGCAGCACCGGCCGCCTCAACTTTGCCGGTTCCGACGACAAACGCCTCCCCGATGCCGATGACCTGCTGGCCCTCTACCGGGTCGCCGATGCCGCCTCGAAAAACCTCCCCCCCGAAGCCACCGCGCCCCAGCGGATCGTGGCCACCCTCACCAGCCTCGCCGACGGCTTGGAGTCCTGGCAAAAAAACGGGCGCCTCCCCCAACGCCCGTCCCCGGCCGCCAGCGCCCCTCGGGAATCCACGACGGCAGGCCCCGTTCACACCCAGGCCCCGTGGACCCCGCCTGCCACCTTCCTCCTCGACGAAGCCCGGGTCTTCCCCGACTCTGCCGCCACTTCCCTGCGCTCCCGCCTCGACGCCTGGCACCGCGAAACCGGACTGCGGATCTACGTGGTCACGGTCACCTATCCCCCGCCCGGCCTTGATCTGCCCCTCGCGGAGAAACTCGCCCTGCAGTGGCTGCCCGATTCCCTCGGCGGGATCATCGTCTTTGACCGGAGCCGTCCGGAAACCCTGACGTTCGGAGGCACTCCGCAGGTGGGGACCTGGCTTTCCCCGGTGCAGTTGAAATCGCTGCACGAGCGCACCCTCGGCAGTGCCCTCGCAGCCTCCGACCAACCCGCAGCCCGTCTCTCCGCCGCCGTCGACTCCCTCACGGCTGTTTATACGCGCGAAGGCCTGCCCTTGCTGCAGGAAAGCCGCCACTGGCTGCCCCAGGCCCAGCGCCACCTCCTGCCCTACCTGATGTTGGGACTCGCCACCGGCACCGGCCTGCTGTATCTCTTCAAACGCTGGCAGGAGCGCGCCGAGCGCCGCCGCCGCACCGTCTTCCTGTTCCCTGAAGTCTTTGTCCAGGAACGCCTCGGCGCCCCTCACGGCGGCGGCGTCACCGCCGAAACGCCCCTCCCCGCCTCACCGTTCACTCCCGGCTCTTGATCCACAGGGCCGGGAGCGGAGTTATTAATTACCATTCCCTTGCTGCGCTGGTGCCGAAAGGGAGACATGATGCCGTAGGCATTACGGCCCATCATCCACCCGTTCGTCGCGTTGGTAGATGGGAAGCTGGCGGGCGGGCACGGTGAAGGCGAGGATCATCATGGTGGTGCCATAAACCCGGCCGAAGCGTTCGCCCATCCAGGAGCCATCCTCCTTCTGCTCTTCCAGGTAGTGGGGATACATCCATTCCGCGTAGATCTTCCAGTATTTTCCGCCCAGCTGAAACATGCCCTGGGCGTTGTAGTAGTTGCCGTAGAATTCGAACTCGGCGCGGGGCAGATTTTCGTGATTGGCCAGGATCCACTCGCCGGCGAGGAGGTTTTCGGGAGTGGCATGGCGGCCGCAGAGCTCGAGGCACATCAGACCAGCTCCGGTGAGGGAATCCTTGTGCTGATATTGGTCCATATAACCAAAATGCCCCACTTTGCGGTCAAAGCGGCGCAGGGTATAATCGACGGCATCCTTGATCGACTGGGGTGGTACGGGAGCTCCATTCAACCGGGCGGAACGCAGTGCCATCAGCGCCCAACCGCTGCAGGAAAGATCGCTGTCGTTGCTGTTGGGCTGGTAGCGCCAGCCGCCTTTGTGTTCGTCGGACTTGGGCACCGCCTGGGCCCGCAGGATGACCTGGATGGCCTTGGACAAGGCCACATCGACCTTGCGCTGCCGTTCCTGATCCACCATGCCTGACACTTCGCTGAGAAAAAGGGCACTGATGTTATGAGCATACATCGGGCCGTTGCCGTGGTCGCCGCAATCAATCAGACCTTCCGCGCTGGTGTGGGCGAGGGCATAATCAATCCGGCGGTTGATGGCATCGCCATAACGCCCCTGCCCCGGGAGATGGCCTTTGGCAAGGAATGCCATGCCCACGAGGGAAGAGATGCCGGTGCTGCGGCCATGGCTTTCCGGAAAGCTGCCATCCGGCTGTTCCACGCTGAGGAGATATTCGAACCCCCGGTCCACCGCCTTGCTGACGCGGGCTTCATACTTCTGGAACACATCACCGGCCTCCTGGGCGGAAGCGGTCAGGACCAGCACAAAGGGAAGGATGGAGAAAAGTCGTTTCATTTGGCAGGGCTTCCTTTGGCGAGGGCTCCGAAGTAAGCTTTGACGAGTTCCCGGTATTCCGCGGGAATCTGTTCGGTCCGGGTGGCATCCACTCCATTCAAGGCGCTTTTCAACTTCATCCAGTCATCCTGGGTGAGTCCCAGTTTGGCGAGTTCTTCGGGCAGCAGGCTGCTGGCGGTGTCCACCTGGAGTCCGTCTTTTCCTTCCTGGCCGGGTTCGGCGGGCTTGGGCTGCCCATCCTGGGTTTTGCCTTTCCCTTTGGATGAAGCGCTGCTTTGCGAGGACTTGGCGCTGGCCGGAATGCTCATCGCCTGCATCGCGGTGTTCGCGGCCATGGCCAACTGGTCGGCAGCTTGCTGTGCCGCCTGGGCGCCTTGTTGCATCGACGGAGCCTTGCCTCCTTCGTTTTGCGATTTGGCGGCCTGATCCGAAGCGGTGCCTGCCTGCTGGGCGCCTTCATTCAAGGCATTGTTATGTTCTGCCATCATGCCCGCGAGGGAGTTTAATTCCTGCTGCAGTGATTTCAGGGACTGGGCGGCCTGGGCGAGGGCCTCTCCACTGGCCTGGGCGGCCTGCTGGCCCGCAGGGGCCGGTGGCGGATTGCCTGGGGAAGGCTGGTTCTCAGAACCGGCCGCAGCCTCAGGCGGAGTATTTGGATCCGCGCCGGACGGGGCTGGCGTGGAGGCGGCCACGGACTCCTGACCGGTCGACGGCTTTGCTCCGTCGGACTGGTTTTTTTCACTGGCAGCGGCGGCCAACTGATCCGGAGCAGGTTCCGGAGCCGGGCTGGCGGCTTCCGGAGGGGCGCCAGGTTTGGCCTGGGCGGCGGCCAGTTCCTTGCTGGATTGTTTAGCCAGGCCGGTGGCTTCCTTGAGTTGCGCCTGAGCTTGATAAGCGGACTCCTGGGTTCCGGTGCTTTGGTCGATCTGCAGGGTCGCCTGCTCGTGGAATCCCTTGGTTTTTTCCTGCAGGGCGGCGCTCTGTTCCGCCAACTGCTGCTGGGCGGCGACGGTTTGCGGCTGGCTTTCCGGGGTGGTGGCAGACGCGATTTCTCCGGCCAGTTTTTTTTCCTGGTTGGCAAGCGCTTCGGCTTCGGCAGCGAGGGCGGCGGCCTGGGCGCCGGCTTGTTTCATTTGTTCCTGGGTGGCCTGGGGATTGGTGTTCTGGTTTTGCTCCATCAATTCCTTGGCACGCTGAGCCACGCGCCGCTGTTCCTCCAGCCACTGGCGTTGTTCCTCGTCGGTGGGGGAAAGCGCAGCAGGAGAGGGAACCTCCGCTGACGCCACGTCGCCCTGCGAAGGTTGGTTGGCCTGGGCTTCCGAGGGGGCGGGCGCTGAGGGATCGGCTGCGGTTCCAGGAGGGGGATTGGCGGCCGCTTGATTGGCGCCGGGAGCTGGCGGGGGGGCCGCAGCGGCGGCTTCCTCCGCGAGGCGCTGTTGTTGCTCGGCAATGTCGGACAGTTTGGCCAGTTGCTGGACCGCCTTCCGGTCCTGCTCCATCTGCTGCTGTTCCTGCCCGATCTTTTTGAGGGCATTGTCCAGCAGGTTCCTGGCATTCTCCGCCAAAGCGGCACGGGCCTCCTTTTGATCAGTCAGGGGAATGTCGCGGGCATCGGCCTGGGCCGGTTGCACCATTTGCTGGGCGATCTCATCGAGGGCGGGCGCCTGCCGGGCATAGGCGGTTTCCTTCATCCGCTCGGTCAATTCCTTGAGCAGGGATTCGGCTTCCTGCATGTGGCTGGCACTGGCTTCAATATCCTTAAGGGTGTTTTCGCTCAACTTGTCATCCTGCTTCAACCGGTCCGGTTTGTCGTTCATCCGGCCTTTGGCTTGCTGCAACTCACCCTTCACTTCGTCCATTTTCCGTCGCAATTCCTCGTGCTGGGCCTCGAAGTTCTTTTCCACCTGCGGGCGGGACCAGCGGTTGAGCCGGATCACGATTTCCCGGCTGTAGGCGCGCTGCGGTCCCTGCAGTTCCGGCGGCACGCGGTCGGCAGCCATGAGGCAGACCCGGATTTCCTGGCCGTCCGGCACCAGCACCTTCGCCAGATCCAGCACGGCGGTGCCCTGCCAGGTATCCACGCTGTCCGCCAGTTTGTCAGGCAAGGCCTGCGGAGGCAGCAGATACTCCGGTTTATCCTGGGGACGGATGCGGATCTGCACGGCCGACAAGCCGATATCCTCCTTCACGGAATAAGTCAGGGCGACTTTTTCTGTCGGGCGCAATTCCAGCCGGTCCTCCGTGGGAGTCTCCAGCGTGATGACCGGCGGGAGATCCGCCAGAGAACGGATCGGCAGGTCCACCGGACGGTTGGCGATGCCGTCGCCATCCTCGAGGTGCAGCGACCACATGGCGTCGAGGCCCGGCGTCAGCACCGTGCTCCACTCGAACGCGGATACGGCGGCGTCCTCCTGACTGATTTTCACGCCCGGGACCTCAGTTCCCCCGATTCTGACAATAGCCTTGGTTACCGGACGGTTCAGGAGCGTCTGCACCGTGACTTTGGTTCCCGTGAGGGCGAAGATCTCGCCGGAAGCTTTGGTCTTCACTTCATCCGGCAGCCCGGTGTAGTCAGGATAGTCATAAGTCACCGTCCAGTCCCCGGATGCCGGGCGCGGCACGGCGGTGATGGTGAAGGCGGCGCTGACCGCTTTTCCCGCCAGCACTTTGGCGGTGAAGCCCTGTTCCACCGCCGGCAGGCGCAGGGCATAACCACTTTCCCCGGGCCCGACTGCCACCGATCCATCCGGCTGCAGCATTTCCACCACCGGCTGGCCGTCCGGCCCGGTCAGGTGCAGCTCCACCCGTTCCTGTTTGCCGCTCAGGGCCACTTCGATGCTGAGGGGATCGCCGATGGCTACCACCTGGCTTTGAGTGATGACCCGGAGGCGGTCCGCCCAGGCATTGCCCACATCAGCCAGCGGGGCGACGGCGCGGGCCAGCAGCCGCGGGATTTGTCCGGGCCAGATGGCGCAGAGCGCCAGCAGAGCCGCCACGGCACTTCCGGCCAGCCACTTGGCTGGGAGGGTGCGGCGGTTGCTCAAGTCCTGCACCGGGTCCATGCGGCCGACGTCGGCCACGGCGTCCTGGACCACGGCCTGGAGCAATTCACGGGAGCCCTGGTCCTGCGCGTCGTGGCCGGCTCCCAGCAGTTCCACGGCAGTGGAAATGCGCTCCTGCAGCTCAGGGTGCCGCGTCTCCACCCAGCGGGCCACGGCAGTGAGGCTGATTTTCCGGGATAAGGGGCGGACCCACCATGTCCAGGCTACCCAGGCCGTGAACAGCAACGCGACGGATGAAAGCGCGATCCTCAGCGGCAGAGCCTCAAGGGAAAACGCGGCATCAATGGCCATCACGCCGAGCACGGCGCCCACCGCCGCGGCAAGAGTGAGCAGACTGCCTTTAATCCATTGCAAACGCCGCACCCGGGCGATCACCTCCCGGAGCCGGTCAATGATGGGCTGAGGCAATTCCAAAATCCGTTCGTCGTTTTTCATACAGGAGAGTAGCGGGCACGGGGCCCGCGGTGCGATACACCGGGATACGGAAAATTCCTCTGCGGTTTTTCCCTATCCTGCGGCTTTGGCAGGAGGTGACCCGGCCCGCGGCGCCGGTTGACAGGCCCGGGCACGGCGTATAAAACCCAAGGTCCGCGCAACATGGAACCCGGTGAGAACCCGGGACAGTTGGCGCTGCTGTATCCGGCTACAACGCCCCAAATCAGCCAATCTGAAAGCCAGCGGTTCCGATATGAACCAACGGCGGACGGGTGAAGGCGGGGCCGAGGTCTGAAGCCGGGAGTCAGAATACTTGATGAGCGGACTTAACCAACATCGATGCCGGCTCGTTTCCAAAGCCGGTCTGAGAACCATGACCCAAAAAACATCATTGCGCCTGTCCGCAGCGGGAGCGCTGTATTGCGCCGCGACTCTGTTCACTCCTGCCACCAGCCATGCGGCGAAGTTCCTGCTTCAGGACGTGACGCAATGGATCGGTCCCGCCGCCGGCCCCGGCATCAGTCAGGCCGCCCTGGTCATCCAATGGCCCGGCCAACCGGCCTTGGCCTGGGGATACCGCTGGAACAGCAGCGAAACAAAGGACGGCCGGGATCTGCTGCTGGCGCTCGCCGGGGTGGACGCCCGCTTTTCCATCACCGGCAGCGGCTTTATCAGCGATCTGAGCTGGGATGCCGACCTGAATGGCACGCCGGAGTTCACCTTCCCCGGCTTCAATGGGACCACCGGCGAATATCTGAATTATTTCGTCAATAACAATCAGCAGGCCGATAACTACAACAACGGGGCGGCCCCCGCCGGAGCCCATATCCTACCGCCCCTGGGCAGCCCTTACGATGAAGCGGGTCCGGGCACCTGGGTGGCTTCGAACACCGGCGTGCTGGGCCGTCCGCTGGTGGATGGCTCATGGGATGGCTGGGTTTACAGCGCCGGCGAAATCGTCCCCGCCCTCGCCGTCAATGCCCCCGCCCCGATTCCCGAACCCTCCCTGGCCGGCCTGCTGGCCTTGGTGGGAGTTACGGGTCTGCAACGCCGCCGTATCGCTTGACCGGTCGTTTGCCTCCATATTAAAAAGGCTGCCCGGAGACTCCGGGCAGCCGACCTTTCAGAACCATGGATTCATTTCCT
The DNA here is from genome assembly GCA_903936775.1 of uncultured bacterium. Lineage (GTDB taxonomy): Bacteria > Verrucomicrobiota > Verrucomicrobiia > Verrucomicrobiales > V1-33 > CAIZWU01. The sequence goes on from CAIZWU010000109.1 coordinate 18,343, forward strand.
GACACTACTCCCGGGCTCCGCACGGCCCGGAAGGATGTCCTGGCTGCCGGACTGCTGCTGGGCTTGGCGGTCCAGGGGTGGGCCGGGCCCTACGCGCCCGCCGCCGGACAGGCCGGTTCCACCGCCATCCACCGGACCGATACCCGGTTCAAGGCATGGGCGGACCGGGTGACTTACTATCAAGTTGGCACCGGTTGCCTGCCCGTTTGGCAGGACCCCAGCAAAGCCCTCGGGCCTGCGACCGACGACCCGGCGCATATCACCTGTCTCGGAACGGGAGGCACCATCACCCTGGCCTTCTCCGGCTATATCAAAAATGGACCTGGGGCGGATTTTGCGGTATTTGAAAATAGCTTTTTGGATGACTACATTGAACACGCCTGGGTGGAGGTTTCGCGGGATGGCGTCCATTTCATCCGCTTTCCCAATCACAGCCTGACACCGGCTGCAGTGGGATCATTCGGGGTGATGGACCCGACCGGTGTCCAGGGACTTGGCTGCAAATACCGCCAACCCTTCGGCGAACCGTATGACCTCGCGGACGTGGGCCTGGATTCGGTTTCCCATGTCAGGCTGGTGGATGTGGTGGGCGACGGCACGGCCCGTGACAGCGAAAACCGCGTCATCCATGATCCGTTCCCCAACGCGCAGTCCGCCGGGTTTGATCTGGATGCCATCGGGGTGATCCACCTGGAAACATGGCAGACCCTCACCGTTGGGCAGATGCAGGGGGACGCGGTCAATGCCACGAGTTTCGCACACCTGCCGGACGGCCGTTTTGTGTTGGGATTGCAAGGCGTGCTCAGCGTGCAAAACGCCTGGGGTTCTCCCGGCCGCACGGTGATCGGCCCCGGCGGGGTGGAATTTGATCCTTCCTTCCTGGCCGTGCGCGACAGCACTTCTGCGCTGTTGGGGGCGGGCGGCGGATTTGGTGGAAGCACCGGGGTGCATGGGTTCAATCCGGGCAATCCGGCGCAGCCGCCAACCACCGTTCCATTGGCCGCGATGCAGAACTTTTCCGGGGTCTGGTGGCAGTCCTCCGTAATGCCGGAAGGGGGTTGGATGATCGCGGGCACCAACGGTCCGGCGGGAAAAAACAATGTGACTTTCGTCTCCGCCGACGGCACCCGTTCCGGCCCTGTGACGCGGGAAATCAGCACCTTCAGCTCCGGTATTGCCACCGATGCCTCCGGCAATCTCTATGCTGCTCTTTACGAGCTGTCAGGCACCAATTCCGAAGTCGTTCTGAAATTCAGGGCCAAGGACATTGAAACTGCCGCCGCCGCTGTTCTCAAGGGAACTCCGAATCCCATACCGAAAGCCGCAGGCGCACCTGTGTTCCAGTTTGATAGCGCCAGCTCCATCGCCGTGGATGCCGCCGGCCGGGTCTGGGCCTCGGGATTCAAAACCAACCAGCTCCAGGTTTATGATCCCTCCACCGGCGCCTCGCGCCGCCTCCTGCCGGATCATGCCCCGCTGGCCGGGGTGGCAGACCCTCTCTATCAAGTGCAGACATTTTCCCGGAACGGGGAACCCTACGTGGCTTTTCTGGTCCAGGATGAGGCCGGCACCGCCGGCACGCCCATCCTGCATGGTTTGGCTCCGCTGAGTCACCTCACGGTGCCGGAAACCATCGCGTCCTGGCAGGCCTTCCACTTTGGAGCCGCCCTCCTGACTCCCGCGAATGAATCCACCCTGTGGGGGCCTCAGGCCGATCCGGATGCCGATGGCCGGAGCAACCTGTTGGAATACGCCCTGACTTCCGACCCGTTGGCCCCGGACGCAGGCCCGCTGGCCACCGGTCAGGCCAGCGGCCGGCTGACGATCACTTTCTCCCGCAATCCCCTGCGGCAGGATCTGCGCTACACCGTGGAGGCCTCACCGGATCAGGCCCCCGGCCATTGGTCACCCCTCGCCGTCAGCGAAGCCGGAGCGGCCATGACGGCGGTGCCGCCCGCCCTGCCCCTGCTCACGGAAACGACGGCGGGCGCTGTGTTATCAGTGACCCTGCGGGATAACGTGGTCATTTCTTCACAGTTGCGCCACTTTCTCCGTCTGCGCGTCACCCTGCTGCCATGAAGCTTGAACGCCATCCTCTCAAACCGGCCATCTTGCTGCTTCTGCTGCTCGGCCTGTCCCTTGGTGGCTGGGGCGTATTTTCGGCAGCCTACCCGGAACTGGCCCCGGCGTGGATGAGCAGTCTGTTGGAGATAATCGGCGTCGAAGGAAAAGATGCCAAAGTCCCCACGGCCGATGGAGCCCCTGATTCCATCTCCAAAAGTGCGGACCCGGAAAACCTGATCCCCGGCTCTGGCAATTCATCGGCCCTCCGGATTTACGACCCCAAGGCCCTGCCCAAAGGACTGACCTCGATAGATGGGGAAGGCGGCAGCGGAGTGAACCGGGTGGTGAAAAAGAATGGCGTCTGGTTCCCGGTGTATTCTCCCGGCCCGCGGCCCGGAGGAGGCCCTCCGCCGCTCACGGTGATCCCGCTGTCCATCGCCTCCGGCAGCCCTCCGCCCGGCCGGGTCCATCAAACCTTCCTCTATCAAGCCGAAGCCATCGGGGGCACCCCTCCCTATCAATGGAAAGCCGGCCTGCCCGCTCCGGCCGGGACTTTCAACATGGGGCCGGCCGATGGCCTGCTGACCGGGCTGAGCAGGGAGCCCCTGACACTTACCCTGGATCTGACCGTTACCGATGCGGCAGGTGCCGTAGACACCGCCAGCATGAAGCTGGTGGTCCGCCCGGAAAAGGATCTGGCGATCGAAACCGCCGAACTGCCGGCCTTCAAGCCCACCGAACCGGCCTCCGCCGAACTCCATGCCGGCGGAGGCGTGCCGCCCTATCGTTGGAGCCTGACCGGCCAGTTGCCGGAGGGCCTGTCGTTGCAACCGGACACCGGTCGGATCGAGGGTTCCACCTCCCAGGCGGGGGATTTCCCCCTGCCGGTCACCGTGACCGACAGCCAGGAGACCCGGGTGGAAAAAGTTCTGACCCTGCGCTGCCACGAGGGACTCGATATCACCACCCCGGAAGCCTTGCCTCCGGCGGCGCCGGGCGCGGCGTATGAACTCAGCTTCGAAGCCACCGGCGGAGTGGCCCCCTACACCTGGGAGATCAGCGGAGGATTCCTTCCTGACTCCTCCTGGAAATTGTCGGACACGGGCCTCCTCACCGGACAAGGAGGCAGCACAGAACAATTTGTGGAATTCACCCTGACCGTTTCCGATTCCACGGAAGCCACCTTTGAAAAATCCTTCCGCCTCGCCGTGGGTGATTTGCTCATCCTCGTGCCCAGCCGCGAAAAGGTGGGGGTGGCGTGGTCTCCGGCAGCCGTTTCCGGCCTGCTGGCCGCAGGCGGACTCTCGGCCACCGGCTTCCAGGTCCTGCGTGATGGCATCCCTGTGTACGAAGGGGGCGGGAGCAATTTTGTGGACCGGGGGTTACGCCCCGGCTCCATTCCACGTTATACCCTGATGGCGCTGACCAACGACGGAGGCCGGCAATCCGTCAGCGAAAAGGAAACCGCCATCCTCCCCCAGATCCTGACACGGGCCGAACCGGGGCGGAATGGCGATCCCTATGCTGACCGCGTGGTTTCCTTCCAGCCGCTCAGCCCCGGTGGCTACGGCTCCGCCAGTCTGCCCCGTAATGTCACCGGCCCGCCGGACGGCCGCAGCATTTATGCGCCAGCCAATAAGCCGGGGGAGGTGCTTTCCCTGCATGCTCGCCCCGGTGCCGGGGGATTGGTTGAATTGGAGTTCACCGATAACATTGTCGAGATCCTGCCGGGCGAGGACCTGACGGTGTTTGAGAACGTCCTTTATGTGGGTGGCAATGCCAACCAGCGGTTCATGGAACCGGCGGTGGTCAGCGTGGCCCTGTTCCCCGGCGAATGGCACCGGGTGTCCTGTGATGCCGTGCCGCCCATCGACGGACAGCCGCTGGATCTGCGCGATCCTTTTTATTACGCGAGAGGATTTGCCGGCCGGAATGGCACCACCGGAAGCGATCCTACCAATCCCAATGCCAGCGGCGGAGACAGCCTTGATCTGGATGAAGCCGCCGCCCGGGCCGGCTTGACCTGGATCCGATATATCAAAATCCAGTCCACCGGGGACGCGGCCCTCCGTGATGATGCCGGAGGTGACCTGATCCGTCACCCGGATGACCCCGCCTTCAATCCCCTGAGTGGTTCCGGCAGTTCCGGGTTTGATCTGGATGCAGTAAGTGCAGTGCATTATTGAACCCGCCCCCCCCGGCACAACGTCCGTGCAATTTCCGGCGACCTGTGCTATTCCTGTCCGGTCTGCTTCCATTCCCCCTTGCCATGGACTTTACCCGACGCCGCTTCCTCCTGCTGGCCGCTGCCACCGCCGCAGGCACTCCCGCCGCCCAAGCCGGGATCGATCACCTGCCAATCGACACCACCTTCAAAAACGTGGAGCGCTATCATCGCATCATGACCAAAGCCCGGGCCGCCGGCTGGGGGCAAATCCCTATCGGTCCCCGGATGGCCCTACTGGGGCGGGAATGTCTTGGGATCGCCTATGTGGGATACACCCTTGAAATCGATGACCGGGTGGAATGCCCTTCTGCCAATTTCGACGGATTGGACTGTTGGACATTTTTTGAAATCGCTCTCGGCATGGCCCGGCTGCTGGAGCGGCCCAAGGCGGTCTATACCCCGGGAGATCTGCTCAAGGAAATTCAGTGGACCCGCTACCGGGCCGGTCTATGCACTGGAAATTATCTGGAGCGCATTCACTATCTGAACGAGTGGTTCATCGACAATGAAGCCCGTGGCAATGTGAAAGACATCACCCGGGCACTCGGGGGCGCGGTCCGGCTGAAAGGACGGGAAAGCCGTGAGATGACCGTGCTCTGGAAGGGCTACCGCTACCTGCGGAACAACCCGTCCCTGCGCCCGCAGATGGCCCGCATCGAGGCTAAAGTGAATGAACTCCCCGTCTGGTATATTCCCAAGGCCGATGTCGCCAAAATTGAATCTAAACTGGCGGACGGGGACATCGCCGGGATCGTGACGAGGGATCAGGGAGGCGTCTGTTCGCACGTCGGGCTCATCACCCGGACGAATGGTCAGGCGCGTTTCATGCACGCCTCCAAAAACCACCGGCAGGTGGTCCTGGACCAGACGATTTCACAATACCTGAACGCCTTCCGCAGCCATGCGGGGTTGATCGTAGCCCGCCCTTTGTCAACCGGCCGGGAAGTCACCAGCCGCAGCACCTACGAAGCCAATCTCCGGTCCCTCGGCGCCTGACCAATCAAGCGGCGGACGTTCCAGCCCCCGTGTGTGGGGTGATCCACTTCCCCCTGACAACAGCCACCGCAGGCATTACCGCCCTCCGGCATACGGCCAGAGCGGCTCCAGTTTGGCCGCACGGATCCAGCCCCGGAGCGGCTGGTCCTCTTCCCCGCCGGGGATGATGCAGTAGAGCCAGTTCCCGCGGGTTTCCAACGGAACCACTTCGCTGCCGCTGGGCAGGGACATCACCGTGGAAGAGGCTTCGGCGGGGGCCGCATAGGCGCTGGTTTCCTTGCCGGAGACGATCTGACGTTTGGTCAGGGGATGGGGATCGGTCTTCAATTTCCAAGTCAGCCACGAACCAGCCGCAAGGACGGGCAGCAGCAGGATGAGCAGCGTCACCAAAGGCCAGCGGCGGCCCGGCCGGGGGGTGAGCCAGGCCAACCAGAGGACCAGCAAACCGATACTCCAGGCGGCAACCGTGGTCCCCAATCCAATCCAGCGCGGATTGAGATGCGAGAAGGACAAGCCCCAGGGATCAAAGCTGACGAAGGCAGTTTGACGGCGGATGGTGCGCAGGTTTTGCAACGTCTCCGGACTGAAGGGTTGGAGCGCCAGGGCCCGTTTATACCAAAGGACGGCCTGGCCTGGGTTGCCGCGGCGGAATTCGATGTTGCCCAGATTGTGGGCGAGGGGGGCGGACAACTGCCCTCCTTCCACAATGGCGAGAAACTCCCGGCGGGCATCCTCGATCACCCCCGCTTTGTAGGCGGTCAGAGCCCTGGCGAAGGCCGCGTCAGGATTGGCGGGAACCGTAGGCGATGGCAGTTTCTGGTCAGGAAGAGGAACCGCCGCCGGTGGAGTGACCGGGACGGCTGCAGCGGCTTCGACCGGGGCTGGGACCGCAGGAGGAGGAGGGTTGACATCCGCCCTTACTGTCAGGAGCCCGGCACAGGCGGAAAGCAGGAGGGTGAGGCGGCAGGAAATCAGCAGGCGGGACATGATTGATAAAAAAGGCTAGAGCCGGCAAAGCACCTCGAGGGTATGGCGTTGCTCATCGGCCGGCAGTACTTCGCGGGCCGCCGCTTCATCCGGACCGTAAAGCCAACGGTCGCAGGCCTCCAGCACGGCGGTGCGTTCCGGACCAGCCATGGGTTGCCGGTTTTGATGATAGGCGAGGGACGTGAGATATTCATTCACGAAGGCGTAGAAGGTGCGGCGGCCGGTGCCCGGGCGCCGCAGATCTGTCAGCACCTCGTAAGGTTCGCGCGGAGCCCCGGGCCGGGGCTGGCGGGCGGCCGCCGCCGCCTGAAAACGCCGGCGGATGCCCTGCCCGACCAGCAGGACCAGCAACAAGGCGGGCACCCCATGGAGCAGGGTCCGGTTGACCGGGAGGGGTGCAATGGCGGTGGCCAGCCATTCTCCGCCCGTCAAGGGTTGGTCGAGGATATCGCCCAGCTCCTCAGTCGGGGCACTGGCATCAATGGGCGCCGCAAA
>CAIZWU010000110.1 GCA_903936775.1 uncultured bacterium
CGGCTCCGCCGTCACCGCCGTCCCGGCGGCCAACCATAACTTCGTCAATTGGAGCGACGGCTCCACCGCCAACCCCCGCACCGATACCAACGTCACGGCCAACAAGAGCGTCACCGCCAACTTCGTAATCAAAACCTACACCCTGAACTACACGGCAGGCTCCAACGGCTCGATCGCCGGCACCACGCCTCAGACTGTCGTTCACGACGCCAGCGGCACTGCCGTCACCGCCGTCCCGGCCACCGGCTACCGCTTCGTGATCTGGAGCGACGGCTCCACCGCCAATCCCCGCACCGACACCAACGTGAGGACGAATAAGAGCGTTACCGCCATCTTCGCGATCATCACCTATACCCTGACCTACACGGCAGGCGCCAACGGCTCGCTCTCCGGCACCACGCCCCAGACGGTCAACTACAACGCCAGCGGCTCCGCCGTCACCGCCGTCCCGGCGGCCAACCATAACTTCGTCAATTGGAGCGACGGCTCCACCGCCAACCCCCGCACCGATACCAACGTCACGGCCAACAAGAGCGTCACCGCCAACTTCACCGCCGGCTACACCTTCACCGCGGCGGCAGGTGCGGGCAACCCCGCCCCGGTGGACACCACCAGCCCCAGCCTCGTTCTCAATTGGATGATTTGTATCTCGGGCGTTTATCCAGCCAGAGACGGCGGGGGTGCCGTCAGTTCCGCGGACGGTCCTTACCTCGGCGAAATCCGTTGTGTCACTTTTGACTCACTTACAGACTTTCTGCCCTGTGATGGCCGACTTTTGCCCCTCAGCCAAAACACCGCCCTTTTTTCCCTGTTCGGCACCACGTTTGGCGGAGATGGCCGCACCACTTTCGCCCTCCCTGACCTGCGTGGCCGGGTGCCTGTCGGGGTCTCGCCTGGAAATCCCCCATACGAACTGGGTGTCGCTGGTGGTCAAGAATCAGTGACTCTAAACTCCGCCCAACTGCCGCGCCACAGCCACAGCATCACGGTCGCCCCCAATAGCACCGGCGCCACCGGCGCCAACCAGGCGTGGAGTAACCAACAGCCTTATCTTGCCCTGAATATCGGCATTCAAGGCGGCGGGGTTTTCCAGTCCACCGGCTGGATTCGGGTTTTTCCTTATAACTTCACCCCCACCGGATTTTACCCCTGCACGGGTGGGGTGGAGCAGATTAGCTCGAATGAGACCCTCTTCCAGCAAATCGGCACTACCTTTGGCGGCAATGGAATCGATACCTTTGGTCTGCCGGATTTGCGTGGACGGGCCCTCGTCGGCACCGGTCTGGGCGCCGGCCTGACCTCCCGCCAAATCGGCGAATCAAGCGGAGCCAGCAGTCTTACCCTGACCGCCAGCCAGCTCCCTCTTCACAGTCATGCCCTCGCAGTCGGCACGACCGGTATCACCGGCAGCGCCACGGCCTTGAACAAGACCCAGCCTTCTCTGGCGCTGAAAGCCATGATTGCGACTCAGGGTGCTTATGGTTATATTTCGGACTTTGCCCCCGCCCTCGGCGAGGTGCGCTTCTTTGCTCAAACTTCAACCACGACTGGCTTTGTGAACTGCGATGGAGCCTTGAAGTCCATTAGCCAATACACCGCCCTTTTTGCCCAGCTCGGCACCGCCTTTGGCGGTAACGGAACTCAAAATTTCGCCCTGCCCGACCTGCAAGGCCGCAGCCCCGTCAGCACTGGCCAAGGCCTTGGGTTAACCAACCGGGTGATTGGACAAAAGTGGGGCACGGAAACGATCACCCTCACCACCGCAGAAATGCCCGCGCACACTCATGCCGCCCCGGCGCCCAATGCTCCTACGAATGTCGTGGCCACTGCCGGAAACGGGCAAGCCTCCCTTACCTTCACCACCCCGTCCGACAATGGGGGCTCTGCCATCACCAGCTACACCGCCACTTCCAATCCCGGCGGTCTCACTGGCACCTCGGCAGGAGCGGCCACCGCCATCACCGTCACGGGTCTGGAGAACGGCACCGCCTACACCTTCACAGTCGCCGCCAGCAACGCCACCGGCACCAGCTTCACGACTGGCACCTCCAACTCCGTCACCCCCCGGGACTCCCCCATCGTCACGGCGGTTTCACCGTCCTCCGGCACGTCCGATGGCGGCACCCCAGTGACGATCTCCGGCACCCACTTCACGGGTGCTTCCAGCGTCACCTTCGGAGGAAATGCAGCCACTAATGTGACCATCGTCAACGACACCACCCTCACCGCTAACACACCGGCCCATGCGGCGGGTGTGGTCACTGTGGTGGTCACGACGCCGGGGGGCAGTTCGAACGTGAAAACCTTCACCTACCACGTCCCGCTCTCCGCCCTCGATACGTGGCGCTCCGCTTGGTATGGTCCCGGCGCCACCAACAATGGGAATGCCGCGAATAACGCCGATCCTTACCACACTGGGGTTCCGAATATTCAGGTTTTCGCCTTCTTTGGGCCCAACCAGGATCCCGCGACGGCCCGGATCCGCCAGCTGCCGCAGGCCACCGCCAGCGGGGGATTCATAAGCTACCGCTTCACCGAACCCGCTGGAGTCAGCGGCCTGAGCTACGGAGCGGAGTGGAGCACCACGCTCCAGGCTGGCGACTGGCAACCGATCACGGACACGAGTGTCACGCCCGGCGAACACCTCTTCCGGGTGTCGATGGATGGAGCAAGGAAGTTCCTCCGCCTGATCGTCACGCCCACCCCATAAGCCTTGGCGCCCGGCGGTGCCGTTAATTAAAAACTGAAATCTGACTTATGAAAAAAATCCGCGTTCTCATGGTCGGAGACCACCCCTTCTTCCGCAGTGGCCTCGCCCAGTGGCTCGACCCGTAGGAACGGGTGGCCTGCTGCGAGGAAGCCTGATGTCTCGCCGAAGCCCGGCAGGCGGTCGCAGACTAGCCCCCCGACGTGATCCTCATGGACCTGCGCCTGGGCGATGGCGAGGGGCTCGAGTTGATGGCGGTGGTGATGCGGGAGCATCCGAAAATCCGGATCATCGCCCTGTCGCAGTTTGACGAGGATATCCAAGCGCACCGCGCCTTGAAGGCTGGCGCCTGCGGCTACCTGATGAAGTCCGAGGCCACCGAAGCGGTGCTCACCGCCATCGGGACCATGCTCAGAGGAGGTATCCACCTCAGCCCCCGCATGGCCGGCCGCAGCACCCTTGAGATCGGCGCGGAGTTGCGGATCAGCCCGAAGACAGTCGAGATGTATTGGGAGAATTTGAAGGTGAAACTGAGTCTGCGGAATGCCCCTGCGCTGTGGCGCGCAGCGACGCTTTGGGTGGAATCCGGCGCCTTGGAAACGGAGGATTTTGCCTCCCCATGACTGACGAGGTGCGCACGCGCCGAGCTCCCCCATGGGGAGGGATCCTGCGTCATTTTGAGGGTGAAACTCCGATGGCAGAAAGCATCCGTTATGCTTGAGGCAGCCACTCGACCGAATGAAAACGACCCAGATCAACCTGCTGAAATACACCATTGCCGGGCTTGCCATTCTCTCATCGGTTTGGGTTTTGATCCGCCGCACTTCCATTGGTAGCGCCGATGATGCTGATTCCATTTATTTTGGTGGCGAAATTCTCACCATGGCTGGAAATGGGCCGGCTTATGTCGATGCTCTCGCGGTAAAAGAGGGAAACATCCTCGCTCTCGGGCCTGCTTCAGGGGTGCTTCAGACCAAAGGCGCTACGATCAGGGTGGTCGATTTGGGCGGGAAGACGCTGTGCCAGGTTTTATCGACAGCCACGGCCACATGATACAGTTTGGCAGGAACTTGATGGACACTAATCTTTTTGGCACGCCTGATATCGGCGATTTACTGGCGAAAATGAAGGCGCATGCCCCCAATGTTCCTGCAGGACAATGGATTGTCGGCATGGGTTACAGCGCGTGGGTGTTGAAGGAAGGAAGAACGCCAACCATCGAAGAGTTGGACACGGTTTCGGCTGACCGGCCCGTCATGATCGTACACGGCTCGGGGCATCTAGCCTCCGGAAACTCGGCCTTTTACAAAGTGACCGGAATTACCGCTGAAACAGCCGATCCAGTGGGGGGGGATTTCTTCCGCAAGGCGGATGGAAAGTCTCTCCGGGGGCCCATGGAAGAAACAGCACTGAATGCGGTGCGCATCCAGCGTCCGGCGTTTACCGGTGAACTGGCTGATAAAGTCGTCACCGGGGCTGCTGCTCTTTAAGCTATGCATGGCCAGACCACTGCGCAGGAGGGCGGACTTGGCCCCGGAGCCTATGACATCGCGCGGGTCCGCAATGCCATCGATGAGAAACTGCCGCCCATTGATCTTTATATTGTCGCCAAGGATACGGCCACCGATGACACCATCAACGCCGCCTATTCAATCGCCTCCGAATACAACAAGCATCCGGAGGGAACTTCTCTCAAGCTGCTGGCGGGGCGGCCGGATCTTGATATACGCCATATCAACCGGGTGCGCCTTGGTGGCATAAAACTCTGGCTTGATGGCAGCCCGGACTCCTGCTGGATGACAAAGCCATTTGCGGCCAATCCACCAGGGAAAGAGGGCGCGTTTATGAGTTGTCAGCAAATTCCGGACGCGGTGCTGGATGCTGCGTTCGACAAATACTGGACGATCAATCTGCAAATAAACATGCACATGCTCGGAGCATGCTGCCGCAGACCAGACTTTCCGGGTCATCGAAAAGGCGGTGCAGAAATAGGGGATGCGCGACCATCGTCCCGTCTTCATCCACGGCGCGAATCTCCGCGTGGACCAGTTGGCCGGAATCAAGGCCGTAGGAGCCATCCCGGGTTTCCTGACGACCTCATTGGGCGGGCAGGGGGGCTCGGTGGCCCGTCTCTGGGGTCCGGAGCGCACCGCCATGGTGAACGCTGTCAACACCTTCTCAAAACAGGGAATGCCGTTTACCTTCTCAGACGATGCGCGGGTCTCACCGCTGCCCTCAATCCTTGAACTCGTGGACGCAGGAGTAAATCGCATCGCGCCGAGCGGGGCGGTCCTCGGACCTGATGCGCGTGTTTCACCCTATGTGGCCCTGCGCGCCGTCACGGCCATGGCCGCCTGCCAGATCAAAGAGGAAAAAACCAAGGGGACGCTTGCCGCTGGAAATTTCGCTGATTTTGTGGTTCTGGACCGGAACCCTCTCAATGTCGCATCCAAGGCCATCAAGAGCATCTCTGTGATGGAAACCATCAAGGAAGGCCGGACCATTTTCCGCAAATCACCGTTCACCGCCCCGACGGCAGATGTCCCTGGCGCGGCGGTCGCCACCGCAGGTTGCGATTGTTGTGTCCGTCCATCCTTGGTGCCCCGATTCCGGCCGCCAAGCCAGGCTGACCGGGATGCCCTGCCGCAGGTTGCCGCCGCACCCGCCTTAAGCGGCGGGATAATTAGCGGCAGAATCAATCCGAAAAAACCCAGGCGATAAAGCAATATTTCCGGTTGAGCCCGTCATGATTGGAGAAAATTCTGCATTTTATTGTGGCGTTCCGGCGATTCCTTCCTACTTGTTGTGGAAGGGCACCTTATTACCAGTTACCCAAGGAAAATAAAATGCGCTGAATATAAATTCCCTGCTTACATGCGCCCGATTACCAAGAAGCTTTGCCATTTTCTATTCAAGTGCTGACCACTGGGCTGCAAACCTTGTTTGCGGCCAAGTCGTTTTTAACCGTGATTTCAGTATTCGTATGCAGACCTTTGATTTTCGCAAATTGACACTGGACCACGTGCGGGAACTCGTTTCTTGGGCCAAACAAGAGAGATGGAATCCCGGTTCGGAAGATGCTGATTTGTTTTACTGGGCTGATCCCGACGGATTTTATGGCTATTTTAAGGGGGATGAACTAATAGGTGGCGGTTCCTTGGTTTCCTATAGTGGTGAATTTGGATTCATGGGTTTGTATATTATGAAACCGGAATACCGCGGCCAAGGTATTGGTCGTTCATTATGGAACCAGCGCAAAAACACCTTGTTGAATCGACTAAAACCGAATGCTGCTATTGGCATGGATGGGGTGGTTGCCATGCAATCGTTTTATCAAAAAGGAGGATTTGCTTTGGCATTTACCGGTGAGCGACACGCCAATGCCGGAAAAAACTATCCAATTCATCCGTCTGTTTCGGGGGTTATACCCGAAAATCTGCCAGCGATATTTGCGTTTGATAAACAGTGCTTTGGATTCGACCGGGCCCGATTTCTGGAGGCTTGGTTGTTTCAAACCCAAGGTCAAGCCTTCAAATTCAGTAATGAGGATGGATTGCAAGGATTTGCCGTGCTTCGAAAAGTAAGCGAAGGCTATAAAATTGGTCCCTTGTTTGCCGAATCCTTGGCGGTTGCTGAAGCTTTGTACGAACGGTGTTTGACGGCGGCAGGTGAAGACAACGTGTATCTGGATATTCCGCGGAGCAACCCATGGGCGGTAGCATTGACCGCCAATTACCAGACGCAGGCAATTTTTGAGTGTGGCCGCATGTACCACGGAGCGGCACCATCACTTCCAATTCACAAAGTATTTGGCATCACCACATTTGAACTGGGGTAAGTCTTTTACTCGCAAACAAATTTTCGATAATTCATGTGAGGTGAATTAGAATTGTGATGAATTATTGCGATTGCTATATTTTGTCAAAATTTTACAATTATCCGCTATTTTTTAGTAAAAATCTTCTTTTTGAGTGCCCTGAAAAATAAAATAAGTGCGCAACTCGTGAAAAAGAGATCGTGAATTTCATTTATCGGATCTTAAAGCTTCAGTCTGTTATTCCCTCAAATTAAGCTTCCGGATTTTGCCTGCTGCCCAGTGCCGGGGCCCGCGGCTGTCTGCGTCGATGATTCTTAACGGCTCACTGCCACCGAAAAGGCACTCATCGCGATGCGCAAACCTCTGATGGAGCGGGATGCTGAAAACAATCTCCCGATAAGATGCGCGTTGGTTGAAATTTTTGAAACGGCAGCGTACTATCAGTACAACACACACGGAATGAAACCAGCAGGAAAACAAAACGCGTTCGCCGCCATGGTTGCATGGGTGGCGATTCTCACGAATACGTATGCCCAGCAACTTCCAACCACCGGCAGCGTCGAATCCCGCCTCGGAAAACTACAACTGGAGAATGGCTACCCCACCGCGGCCACGGCGAAAAAGATGTATGACGACATCGATTTCCAGCGGGCCTGCCAGGCTTACCTTTGGGCGTTGCCGATGATGGGGATGGTTCAGTGGCAAGACGAGCAGCACGACAAATTCGGTGCAGGCAATCTGGACTTCGTCGATTACCTGACCTTCACCGACAAGTTGGGCCTGCTCACCGCCAATGCCACGACGCCCTACCTCATGGCCTTTCCCAATATGAAGGAAACCGGGCCGCTGGTGCTGGAAATTCCCGCAGGGGCAACGGCGGGTGGTTTCACGGACTTCTGGCAGCGGCCCGTATCGGATACCGGTCAGACTGGACCGGACAAGGGCATGGGCGGAAAGTATCTCATCCTGGGGCCGGATGATCCGGAGATGAACCCCGAGGGGTATCGTGTCTTCCGCTCGCCCACGGTCAATGTGTTTGTGGGGCAGCGCGTGCTGGATCCCGATAAGGCCAAGGCGCTGGCGTTGATGGCGGCGATCCGGCTCTACCCCTACAGTCAGGCAGACCACCCGCCCGCGACGCCGCACCTCCGGCCCGATGGCCGGAAGTGGAGCGGCACCCAGCCGCGGGGGCTGGCCTATTGGGAAGGCGTGGCCAGATTCATCAATGAAGAGCCCCCGCACGAGCGGGACCGCATGATCCTCGGCATGTTGAAGCCGCTGGGGATCGAGAAGGGCAAACCCTTCGAGCCCGATGCACGGCAGCAGCAGATTCTCATTGAGGCCGCCGAGGTGGGCGAAGTGATGGCGCGCACGATTGGTTTTGAAAAGCGCTTCAAAGGCGTGACCGTCTGGCCCGGCAAAAAGTGGGAAATCTCCCTCTTCCTGAAGGAGACGAATCAGGAAGCCCCGCATTACACGGAGATCGACGAACGCGCCTCCTGGTTTTATGAAGCGGTGGGCGTGTCCACCGGCATGATGGGCCGCACCGTCGGCTTCGGGCAGGTTTACCTCGAGTCATCCAAGGATAAGGACGGCCGCTGGCTCGACGGCAGTAAAAGCTACACCCTGCACGTCCCGCCCGATGCCCCCGTGGCGCAGTTCTGGTCCTTCACCGTCTATGACAATGAAACGCGCTGCTTCGTGGACACCGGCGTGCCGCCCGACCGCTCTTCGCGCGACAAGATCACGAAAAACGACGACGGCTCCACAGACCTTTTTTTTGGTCCGCAGGCACCTGCCGGCAAACCGGAAAGCAACTGGATACAGACCCTTCCCGGCAAAGGATGGTTCACCTACTTCCGTCTTTACGGCCCCACCCAACCCTATTTCGATCGTAGCTGGGTGCTGCCAGATATTGAGGTGTTGAAATAACCTTAGCAAAAGTCATCGGAATGAAAACTCTTTTCACCGCCACTGCCGCCTGCTGATTGGTTCCCACCATCAGCGCACCCAACCGCTTCAACCTCTATTGCCCGTCTCAATCCAAGGCCAACGGCAACGCCGGACAGAATGCCGTGCCCGCTGCGTCCTTTTTTAAGGTAATCGCCCCAGACTTTTGCCTGCGGCGCGTCTTTCAGGGCGGATCACAGCCATGGCGCACCGTGAAGCCGTCACCGTCCGGACAGTGTCCGGACAATGGGCGCCGTTATTCCCAGTTTCCCCAGCTGCAGTGGGAGGGCGGCCCCTCGTTTTTTCGATGCCTTGAAGAGGGGTCTGGCCGGGTAGGCTGAATTTTAAAAAATTCGGCACTGCCCGCTGATAATCCATATAATTACGCTACAGAAGCGTGTAAATCTGATCTTCCGGGAAGGAATCAGCTCGTTTGGGAAGGGAAAGCGGGCCAACTCCTTTGAATCCGGCGCTTTCTCCCATGGGGAAACCCTCATCTCCCAAGGAACAGAGCTCGAATCCCTTGGTGCGCGGTTCGAATCCGTGGGAGAAAAGCGATTCTCCCACGGATCATCGTCGGAATCCCTTACGCGCGCGGTTGCACATAAGGGATTTTCTAAAATCTCCCTTACGCGCACGGTTGCTCGTAAGGGATTTTCTAAAATCTCCCTTAAGGGCGAGCGTGTTCCCCATGCAAAAAAGCGCGTTTTCCCCCCGGTTTTCCGATGCAAGAAAGCAGCACGAAGGCCAAATCGCTGAACACTGCCGGCAGCGTGAGAAGGCGACTGGCGGCATCCACCACCACGTTGAAGCAGATGTTGTTTCAATCTGCCCCTCCCCGTGTGAGGGGGCGATAGGTGGTCCGGCACTGCGCGTGCCTCCCGCACGTGCGGCGTAAATTGGTCGAAATCATCCGTGCCAACAAAACAGCCGCCGGGTTCAGCACCATCGTGGCCACGGCCACCGCGCTGGTGGCCAGGATCGGCGAACCCTACGGCATCGAGCGCCAGCTCAAGGAAAGCCGGGCCGACGAAACCACCCGCCAGCAAGTCCGCGCGAAACGCAGCCTGCCGCTCTTCGACCAACTCATGAGCGAACTCAACACTGCCGCCCTGAACGAAAACCTCCTGCCCGGCGGCGCGCTGGCCAAAGCCTGCCGCTACGCGCTCAACCTGCGGGCGCGGTTGCGGCGCAGCCTGGAAAACGGGGTCGCGGAAATTGACAATAACCGATGCGAACAAAGCATCCGGCCCAGCGCGCTGGGAAGAAAGAACGGGCTGCACACCGGGGCCCCCGGTGCCGCCCCATCGGTCGACGCCATCATCA
>CAIZWU010000111.1 GCA_903936775.1 uncultured bacterium
GAACTCGACAAGCAATACAAGCGCGGCGTCATCACGGACCGCGAGCGCCACAACATGATCATCGACTTGTGGACCCAGGCGGGTGACCACATCCAGCAGAGCTTGTTCCGGACCCTCGAATTCAACGAAGGCAAAAAGAACGCCAATCCGTTGTTTATGATGGTCGATTCCGGGGCGCGCGGTAACAAACAGCAGATCAAGCAGCTCGGCGGGATGCGTGGCCTCATGGCCAAGCCTTCCGGCGAGATTATTGAACGCCCGATCACCGCCAATTTCCGGGAAGGTCTATCAGTTCTGGAATACTTCATCTCCACTCACGGTGCCCGTAAGGGTCTGTCAGATACCGCGCTCAAGACCGCTGACTCCGGCTACATGACCCGTAAGCTGGTCGACGTCGCCCAGGATGTCATTGTCTTCGAACACGACTGCGGCACCACCAACGGCATCACCGTAGCCTCCCTCTACGAAGGGGATGAAGAAGTCGTTGACCTCAAGACCCGCATTTATGGACGCGCTTCCTGCGAGACCATCAAGGATCCCGTCACCAAGGAAAACATCGTCAGGGCCAGCGACATCATCACCGAGAAACAAGCTGACGCTCTGATGAAGATCGGGGTCGAACAGCTCAAGATCCGCTCTGTCCTCACCTGCGAAAGCAAACGCGGCTGCTGCGTCCTCTGTTATGGGTTGCACCTCGGGACTGGTTTCGAGGTCAAGATTGGCGAGGCCGTCGGCATCGTCGCCGCCCAGTCGATTGGCGAACCCGGCACCCAGCTCACGATGCGTACCTTCCACGTCGGCGGGGTTGCCGGCACGAGCTTCAAGCAGCCGATTGTCAAGGTAAAGAACTCCGGTACTGTCCATTACAATGATGTCCGCGCCGTGCTCAGCACCGACGGAAACCATATCGTCCTCACCAAAAACGGCACCGTGTCCGTGCACGATGAGGCCGGTCTGGAGCTGGAAGGCCACAAGCTGGTGGTCGGAGCCGTCATCTACAAAGCAGAGGGCCAGACCATCAAGAAGGGCGAGACTCTTGTCACTTGGGAGCCACACTCCGTCCCCGTCATCACCGAGCGCGAAGGATTGGTGGACTTCCGCGACATGATCCAAGGGATTACCCTTGGCAAAGGTGGGGAAAAAGGCAGCGAAGGCGCCATCGTCCTCGAACACAAAGAAGATTTGCACCCGCAGGTCGTTATCGTGGATCCGAAGACCAAGGAAGTCCTTGCCAGCTATTCCATTCCAGCCGGCGCGTTCCTTTCCGTCAAGAAGGGCGACAAAATCCCTGCCGGCACCACGCTCGCCAAAACTCCCCGCAAGGTCAGCAAGGCGAAGGACATCACCGGGGGTCTTCCCCGGGTGGCCGAACTCTTCGAAGCCCGTAAACCGAAGGATCACTGCGAAATCGCCAAGATTGACGGGGTCGTTTCCATTGGTGGCATGGTCCGTGGCAAGCGCAAGGTCATCGTCCGCGATGAGGATTCCGGTGATGAAGAGGAACATCTCGTTCCCCGCAGCAAGCACATCATCGCTTTCGATGGAGACCGCGTGAAGAAAGGCGATCAACTCACTGAAGGCCCTGTGGTGCCGCACGAGATTCTCGACATCCTTGGCCCGCAAATGCTCCAGGAGCACTTGGTCAACGAAGTTCAGGAAGTGTATCGTCTGCAAGGCGTTGAAATCAACGACAAGCATATTGAGATCATTATCCGCCAGATGTTGCGCAAGGTGAAGATCACCGATCCCGGCGATACCGAGTTCCTCTGGGGCGACCAAGTCGAGCGCATCGCGTTCGAGGAAGCCAACGAGAAGATCGTCGAGCAGGGCGGCAAGCCTTCCGAGGCGGAGCCCATCCTCCTCGGCATCACCAAGGCCTCCCTCGAAACCGACTCCTTCATCTCGGCGGCGTCCTTCCAGGACACGACCCGGGTGCTCACGGATGCCGCCACTCTTGGCAAGTCCGACTGGTTGCGCGGGTTCAAGGAAAACGTCATCATGGGTCACCTGATCCCGGCGGGTACCGGTTTCCTCCTCAACCGCAACATGCGCGTCAAGGAGTCAGGAGAAACGGCCAGCAACGAAGGACTCGATTCCATCGAAGACGAGGCCGATTCGTTCCTCGCCGGCCTGTAAGCTGGAAACCAGCTGCAAATATCAGCCGCAGTCCCACCCGGGGCTGCGGCTTTTTTGTCCCACATGTCCTCAGGCCGGAGTCTGGTGAAGACTACTTGCCCCGGTCAGCACCGCAGGCTAAGCCTTCGAAAGTGAGTCCTGAAACAACGCCTGCCGACGCTGCGGCATCGCTGTGTCTGGACTGCGGACTCTGCTGTAATGGGGTGCTGTTTGATCAGGTACGGCTGGTGGCTGGCGACAATGCCAAAGCTCTGTCAGCCCGGGGACTGAAACTCAAGCAGCGCCGCTTTTTCAACCAACCCTGTACCGCCCTCTGTGGCTCCCAGTGCACCATTTACGGCGACCGCCCCACCCGGTGCCGGCAATTTGAGTGCCGCCAGTACCAATTGGTTGCCGCAGGGGAAATCCCCGCACAAACTGCGGCGGGACGGATCGACGGGGTCAGATGTCAGGTCGCTGGAATCGAGGCCTTGCTGGCCGCCGCGGGTGCCACCAACCGCCGCAAGCCTCTGGTGCAACGCTACGCCACCGTGATGGCGGCGGTTCCCGGGCCACCGGATGGTGGAAACGCCTTGAATTACTCCGGCCTCACCGGAGCCATGGACCGGTTGCAATCGACGCTTCGTGAGCATTTCCGGGTGGAAGACGGTTCACCCCGCTCTGTTTGAGTGATCCTTCAGAATAGGACCACGGGATGCACGGAACCGGCGGGGGCGAGAGCGTCAGGCGCGAGTCGGAGCAGGGCGTTTGAGGAGGCAAGGGCGGCGAGGGCGTGCGATTGTTGCAGGCCGACGGGGGTGAAGGATGCGGTCGAAAATTGGTAGTGACCGCGCAGGTAGTGGGGCCGGTCTCCGGGGTTGTCTGCCGCCGCCGTCAGGGTGGCCGGGGTCGTTACCGGAAGCGCCCCGCTTTCGCTGGCCCCAGCGAGTTTCCGCAGGGCCGGAAGCACAAAGAGGAGGGCGGTCACGAAGGCGGAGGCGGGATTGCCCGGTAGGCCAAAGATCAGTTTGCCGGCGTGGGTGGTGAAGAGGAAGGGTTTGCCGGGCTTCATCCGGATCCGCCAGAACTGCAGGGGAATGCCGAGGGCTTGGAGGGCGGGTTTGACAAAATCATGATCGCCGACCGAAACGCCGCCCGCCAGAACGACGACATCATGGGAAGTCAGGGCGTCCTGCAGGGTTTTGGTGAGGAACGGCAGATCGTCCGGGGAATGGAGCGCGGTTGTTTCGGCCCCGGCCCCGGCGAGCAAGGCGCCGAGCATCGGACCATTGCTGTTATAAATCTGGCCTGGTAGCGTGGGGGTCTGGCCGGGCGGAATGAGTTCGTTGCCGGTGGTGACAATGCAGGCCCGGGGGCGTGGGCCGCAGAGCAGGGCGGCAAAACCCTGGCTGGCGAGCAAGGCAAGGCGGGTGGGGGTAATCGGGGCGCCAGCAGTGAGGATGCGCTGGCCAGCGCAGAGGTCGGCTCCGGCATGGCGGATGAATTCGCCGCGATCGGTGGATTCTGTCAGCGTGATGGTTGACCCATCTTCTGAACGGATGGTATCCTCCTGCATGACAATGGCCCCAGTGCCGCGTGGCAGGGGGGCGCCGGTGAAAATGCGGATGCAATGACCGGGGGAGACCTCAAGTCCGAGGTCGGGCCCGGCGGGTTGCCCGCCCGTGAGGAGCAGCTTGCGGCCGGCCGCTCCGCAGTCGCTCTGGTGGATGGCATAGCCGTCCATGGCGCTGTTGTCGAAGGGCGGAAGGGGTAGGGTCGCGAAGACCTCCACTGCAGCGTAGCGGCCGACCGCTTGATCCAACCGGACGGATTCCGCGGTGACGTTGGGAATGAGTGACAGGATGCGCTGCCGGGCTTCGGATTCTTCCAGCATGGGATCAGGGAAGGGAGTTCCGGTCAACGTTTCAGGTCCTCCGGTGTTTTGATAGCGTCTTTCAAGGCGGGGAGATTGGTGGGATCCAAGTCGTCGGCGGGCACCAATGTGGGAGGAGGACTATCAGGAGGGCTGACGGCTGCTGGTGCGGAGGGAGTGCTGCCTGGAATGACCGGGGAGGGTGCTGGAGCAGGTCCGGGTTTGAGGGGGCTGGGTTTGGCGGTGGACGGAAAGACCCCATCCCCGGTTTGGGGCGTTCCTTCCAGAAGATCGGCCGCAAGGAAGGCGTTTTTCTTTTCCGGGGTGGCGCGCAGCAGGCTGGTGCGTTTGCCGTCTCGGCGGGTCTCCAAGGTGGCCTCAGGCGCCAGCTGGATGCCGGTCAGGGCCCGGATGAGGACAAATTGCTCGGCATCATCCACGTAGGCAACCTCGCCCACGGCCTTGGCTCCGAGCCGGGCGGCGGCTTCCTCGGAGGCGGTCGCGGCCAAATTTTCCATGGCTTTCTGCTGCTTTTTGGCGCGGGCTTTGGCGGCGAGGTTTTGCAGATTGCCACAGCCGCTGAGGAGCACCACAGCAAGGGAAAGGGGAAGGATCGGTCGCATGGGGAACAGCTAAGCGCGGATTGGACCCGGGGGAAAGTCCCAATGAATCAGCGTTTGCCGCCTCGCCGGCTGGTGCTACCCTCACGGTTCAACTCCACCCCCTCCCTACGCAGAATTTTTATGGGCAAGACGCTATTCGAGAAAGTTTGGGACGCGCACACCGTCCGCACGATGGATAATGGCCAGACGCAATTGCTGATCGGCACCCATCTGATTCATGAAGTCACCAGTCCGCAGGCCTTCGGGATGCTGCGCGACCTTGGCCTCAAGGTGAAATTCCCCCACCGCACCTTCGCCACGGTGGACCACATCGTGCCCACCGATGTGCAGACCGAACCCTTCGCGGATACCCTTGCGGCCGAGATGATCCGGATGCTGCGCGTGAATGCGGAGGAATTCGGCATCACTTATTTCGACCTCAGCAGCGGCAAACAGGGGATCGTCCATGTGGTCGGGCCGGAGCAGGGGATCACCCAGCCGGGCACCACCATCGCCTGCGGGGACAGCCACACCGCCACCCACGGAGCTTTTGGCGCGATCGCGTTCGGCATCGGTACCACCCAGGTGCGCGACGTGCTGGCCACGCAGACCATGACCATGAGCAAGCCCAGGGTGCGCCTCATCAACGTCACCGGCAGCCTGCGTCCAGGTGTGTATGCCAAGGACGTCATTCTGCACATCATCGCCCAGCTCGGAGCCAAGGGTGGAATCGGGTATGCCTACGAATACGCTGGCGAGGTCTTCGACCGCATGTCCATGGAGGAACGCATGACCGTCTGCAACATGTCCATCGAAGGCGGCGCCCGCTGCGGGTATGTGAATCCTGACGAAAAAACCTTTGAGTACCTCAAAGGCCGTCCCTACAGCCCTTCCGGCGATGCCTGGGACAAGGCCGTGGCCAACTGGGCCAGTTTTGCGTCCGATGCGGATGCTATTTTCGACGACGTGGTGAATATCGACGCCGCCGACATCGCCCCGAGCGTCACCTGGGGGATCAGCCCGGATCAGGGTTTCAGCATCGATGGCCACATGCCCGACCCGGCGGACGCTCCCACCGAAGCCGAACGCATTTCCATCGTGGAAGCGCTGGAATACATGAAGCTCCCCGCCGGGGCGCCCATCAAAGGCACTAAAATCGATGTCGCCTTCATCGGCTCCTGCACCAACGGCCGCCTGAGCGATTTCCGCGAAGTCGCCAAATACATCCAAGGCCACAAGGTCGCTCCGGGAGTCACCGCCATCGCCGTCCCCGGCAGTCAGATCGTGGATGTCCTCTGCCGCAAGGAAGGGCTCGACAAAATCTTCACCGAAGCCGGATTTGAATGGCGCGGCGCGGGTTGTTCCATGTGCCTCGCCATGAATCCTGACAAACTGATCGGCGATCAACTCTGTGCCTCCTCCTCCAACCGCAACTTCAAAGGCCGTCAGGGCAGCCCCACCGGCCGCACCATCCTGATGAGCCCGCTTATGGTGGCCGCCGCCGCCGTCACCGGCGTCGTGGCCGATGCGCGGGAGGTGTTTGATGTCGCGGAACTGGCCGTCGCCTGAACTGATTTAAAGCCATAGGTCCTATAGGTCGCATATGACTTATAGGGCCTATTTTTCTATCCTCCTGCATGCACCTCCTCCACGGACTCCATCTCGCTTACTGCACCAATATCCACCGCGGGGAGACGTGGCCGGAGACATTGGAGGCTTTGGAAAAATATACGCTGGCGGTGAAGGCGGAGGTTTGCCCGGAGGGGCCGTATGCCATCGGGTTGCGGTTGGGGGCGGGGGCGGCCAAGGCCTTGCTGGATCATCGGACGCGGCTGGATTTTCAGCGCTGGATGGACCGGAAGGGGTGTTATGTTTTTACAATCAATGGTTTTCCTTACGGCCAATTCCATGGCACGCGGGTGAAGGAGCAGGTGTTCCAGCCCGACTGGTCCACGGTGGACCGGGTGGATTACACCCAGGCGCTTTTCACCATTCTGGCGGACATCGTGCCGCCCGGGGTTTCGGGCAGCGTGAGTACCTTGCCGGGCTCGCACAAGGAATTGATCCGCGATGCCAAACATGAGCAGGATATCACGGCCAATCTGAAAGCGATGGCGGGTTGGGTTGCCCGTTTGAGCGACCGCAGCGGGATCGACCTGCACCTCGGGATCGAGCCGGAGCCGCTGGGCTACATTGAAAACACGGCGGAGACCGTCCGGTTTTTTGAAACCCTCGGAGGCGGCGAGGACATCCGCCGCTGCCTCGGCGTGAACTACGATACCTGCCATTTGGCGGTGGAGTTCGAGGAAGGTGCGCCCGGTTTGAATACCCTGGAGGAGCGCGGCATCCGGCTTAGCAAACTGCATCTGAGCAGTGCCTTGCGGGTGACGGATGTGCGGCGGGTGCTGAAGCGGCTGAAGGGTTTCCAGGAAGACACCTATTTCCACCAAACCATCGCCCGTCGTCCTGACGGATCTCTCCACCGCTTCCGCGACCTGCCGGATGCGCTGGCCCATGCGGAGGTGCATGGGGTGCCGGAGGATGAGGAATGGCGGGTGCATTTCCATGTGCCGCTGCACGCAGACGTTGAGGAGCCGTTCGGCGACACGAGGGATCATCTGCTCGCCGCCCTTGATTGGCTGGCGGCCAAACCTGCGCGCTGTGCCCACCTTGAAATGGAAACCTACACCTGGGAAGTGCTGCCTCCGGAACTGCAGTCAGGCAGTGTGGTGGATCAGTTGGTCAGGGAATACGATTGGACCCTGGCGGCGTTGCGGTCGCGGGGGCTGGGGTGAGCCCGTTGGAAATAAGCTAATAAGTTGGAGTCCAGCCTTTAGGCGACAGCATAGCCCTGCACCTTCCATCGCTCCCGCTTAAAGGCTGGACTCCAACGGCTTCGACTGGTGTCCAACGTTACATTTCCGGGTCGTCCCATCCTTGGCCGTATTCCTTGATCGGATAGTTCCGCCATTGCGCTTCGCCGGCTTCACGACCGGACGCTTCCAGCCAGGTCGTAGCACTGGACCATGGCCACTCCGTCCATTTTTCGGCGCTTCGGGAATCGCCGGGGGGTAACTTGCGGGTTTTTGGCCGGGTCCCGTGCTTTCCGTAATTCCTTGAGTATCAGGCTCGCCGCTTCGGGCCAAGGAAAATCCGGCATAACTCGCTTCGCTCGGCCTGCGGCACTTATTCCGGTTTTCCCTGGCCCTCCGCTCTGAGCCTGATAGAAGGTCATTATGGCATTTCACGCGGTTAAATGCCCTTCTGTGCGGCCTTCCACGAGTTTACTTGCCCCTACAGCGTCTCCGCACATCGATCTAATCCCCCCGCGCATTCCCGTTGCGCCAAAGAATCAATTCCAGGATGTTCCGCAACCTGGCTTTGGCCTGATCCATTTGATCCTTGGTCAAGGAGTCCATTCGGCGGGTGGGCTTGTGGCGGTCGAAACTGGCGAGGCCTTGCAGATTGACGGCGGAGGGCTTGGACAGCCGGCGGGGTTTTCCCAGATCGATTTCGCCGCGCATTCCCCTGATTTGGGAGGTGAGTGGCGCCACGATGACAAGGGATCTGGCATCTTCCGGTTTTGGGACCGCCAATACGAGAACGGGACGGCTTTTTTCGGCCATCCCCAGGTCGGCAAACCAGACTTCGCCAGCCTCAAAGCTCCGAGAATGGCGCTTTGAAAATGCCGCCTGCGGTGCCATGGCTTGGCGGTTCCCCCGTCTTCTCCCCTTCCCCCATGCCTGGTAAAATCCCCCCTGATTCCTGTGATGGTTTGGTGCGCCTGCAGCGCGTGGTACATGATCTGCGGTCACCTGGCGGGTGTCCGTGGGACATGGAGCAGACCCACTTGAGCCTGTTGCCGAATCTGGTGGAGGAAACTTACGAGGTTGTGGAGGCGGCCCAGTCCGGGGATATGGAACACTTCTGTGAGGAACTGGGGGATCTGCTGCTGCAGGTGGTGCTGCATGGAGAAATTGCCAGCGAGCGCATGGCTTTTGATCTGGATAAAATTGCCCATGGCATCGCGGAGAAGCTGATCCGCCGGCATCCGCATGTGTATGGCGACAGCGGCGTGGCGGATACGGAGGGGGTGCTGAAGCAGTGGGATGAGATAAAGCGTCAGGAAAAAGGCAATGTGCCGCAGGCCTTCCTGGCCGGGGTTTCCAAGGCGTTGCCGGGCCTGAGCCGGGCCGCGAAGCTGCAGAAAAAGGCGGCCAAGGTGGGGTTTGACTGGCCGGAGGTGGGCGGGGTGCTGGAGAAGCTGCGGGAGGAATGCGGCGAATTGGAACAGGCGGTTGCGGCCGGGGATCAGGAGCACATCGCGGAGGAATTGGGCGATGTGTTGTTCTCGGCGGTGAATGCGGCCCGTAAATTGAAGCTGGACCCGGAGGTGCTGATGACGGCGGCGAACGCGAAGTTCGAGCGGCGGTTTACAGCGATGGAAAAAGCGTTGGCGGCGGAGAATTTGACTTTGGAAGCGGCTTCGCTGGAAGTGATGGAGTCGGCCTGGCAGGCGGCCAAAACCAAGGAAATCAAATGAGTGAAACCACGACAGATTCTGCGGATCACCTTCCGGTGCCCCCGGGGCGCATCAGTATTCCACAATACGCCATGGCCCTGGCCCAGGTGGCGAGTCTGCGCTCGGAGGACCCCTACCGGAAGGTGGGGGCGGTGGCGATCGACCACGCGAACCGGGTGATCGGCACCGCCTACAATGGGTTGGCCCCGGGTTTCAATGCCGAAGCGGATTTTTGGGTGGACCGGGAGGCGCGGCAGAAATTCATGCTGCATGCCGAAGTGAATCTGTGCAGCCTGTTCACCCGGGGATCGGTGAAGCTGGTGGCGGTGACCACCAAACCCTGCACCAGCTGCATGCAAATGTTGTGCGCCTACGGCATCAAGGAAATCTATTACCGGGATGACTATGCGGGCAGTGAGGCGGACGCCCTCGCCGCGATGTATGGGGTGAAATTGGAGGCGCTGAACGATTATCCCCACATTGGGTAGCCCGCCGTGCCGCCGCAGGGAGGGTGGGGGTTTTCCCTGGGCGGAGTTTGTATTTCCCCGGACTTGTCAGCGGCGTGGAAATCTGGAAGGGGTAGCCTGCTGCCAGCCGTATTCCGGCAACCCGTTTACCCATGAAACTTCCCCTCCCCTGTTGGTCCGTCCTTTTGTTGTGTTCGGCTATGGTTGCCCATGGCGAACTGATCCCGCGCAAGCCAGCTACCGGCACGGAGACGCCGGACGCTCCGGCTACTCCGCTGAGTGCGGAGGAAATGGCGAAACTGAAGGAACAGGTGCTGCTTTTGGAGAAGGATCTGGCGAAAAAACGCGGGGGGATGCACGCCAGTCAGATCGCCATCCTGAAGGAGGCGATGTCCGGCAATGAGAAGGCGTTCAACTTCTGGCTCGACTGCAAAAAGGAGCAGGATTTCGATATGAAGGGCAAGACCGCCACGGAGTTTTCCGAGTGGAAACGCACTCAGATCAAGACCACCGGGACCAATGACGCCGCCTGCGCCGGATTCCGCCTGCAAATTCATTTCCTGATGCTGGTGGTGTTGGATTCCCATGCCGGGACCCCGGCGCAGCAAGCCGAGGTGGCTGCAGGAGCCGCCGCCTATTTGGAAGCGCTGACGGCCTTTTGTGAAAAGGAGGAAAACCTCGCGAAGGGCATCATGGGAAGCATCATGAATACGGGGGCTGATCCCAATGAAACGGTGACGGCGGATAATATCCAGGAAACCCTCGCCAAAGTGCGCGAGGCCTCCTCCGCGCTGGGGGGCGACGTGTTGGACAGTATTTTCGCCAAACACCTTAAACTGGATGGGAGCGTAAAGCAAAAAAATGGATCGGTCTCCAACGCGGGAAACATTGATGAAATCTATGATGCCCTGATTCTGGAGCCGCTGCGTAAAAAGAAGGATGCGGCTGGGATTGCCGCCGCATGGACCCGCCGCATCGAGCAGACCGCCCGCGTCGCCAAGGCCACCAAAGTGGACGAAATCGAGGAGGAATATGCCGAGGTCAAAGTGCCCGCCATGAAGTTCTCCATGTATCGTGACCAGTGGACCGCCGGTCAGCAAAAGCAGGCGGGGGCGGCGATGATGGCTCTCATCAGTGCCAATCCCACCCACCAGGACAGCAACGATTGGATGGAGGAATTGAAACGTTTGACGTCCTCGGCGGAATAATAAGATCCGGGGCCGCCAAGTCTCCACGGACAAGGCGGCTTCCCCCGGATTGCCAGCTCAGTAGACGTCGCGGCGGTAGCGCTTGTCCTTGCGGAGCTGTTCGATGTATTCGGCGGCTTCCTCCGGGGTTTTACCGCCGGCGGTTTCGACGACGGCGTGAAGGGCTTTATCGACATCGACGGCCATGCGGCTGGCGTCCCCGCAGATGTAGAAGATGGCGCCTTCCTCCAGCCATTGCCAGAGTTCGGCGGCGTGTTCGGTGATGCGGTGCTGGACGTAGATTTTTTCGGCCTGGTCGCGGCTGAAGGCGGTGGTGAGGTTGGTGAGGACGCCCTTTTTGAGGTAATCGTTGAACTCTTCCTCGTAGAAGAAATCGGTCTTCGAACTGACTTCGCCGAAAAAGAGCCAGGCTTTGCCTTTGGCCTTGGTGGCATCGCGCTCCTGGAGGAAGGAGCGGAAGGGGGCGATGCCGGTGCCCGGTCCACAGAAAATGACCGGAGTCGCATCGTCCGCGGCAGGGAGGCGGAAGCCTTTGCCTTCCTTGATGAAGGTGGGGATGATGGTCTCGTTCAACTTTACCCGCTCGGCGAGGAAGGTGGAGGCGACGCCCTTCCGGTCCCGGCCGAAAGTGTGATAGCGGACGGTGGCCACCGTGAGGTGCACGCTGTCCGGATTGGCCTTCAGGCTGGAGCTGATGGAGTAGAGTCGGATCAGGAGCTTCTTGCAGAGGCTGACAAATTCCTGGGGTTCGAATTTGGCATCGGGGTGGTCATGGAGGAAGTCGATGAGCTCCCGGCCGTGGAGGTGGGCTTCCAGTTGTTCCTTGCGTTCAGGTTCGAGCAGTTTGGCAAGCTCCGGGGCGTTGCCGGTTTTTTGGACGATGGCGTGGAGGAATTTTTTGTCAGGAGTGGCGAGATTGCAGGAGGAAATGAGAGCCTCGCGCAGGGAAACCGGCTTTTTGCCGAGATCCTCGACGGATTCATCACCCATCCACCCCTGGGTGTTCAGCACGTCCTGGACGAGATCGGGGCAATTGGTGGGGAGAACGGCGAGGGAGTCGCCGGGCTCGAAGGTCATACCGCTGCCGCGCAGATCGATTTCGAAGTGGCGGGTGTCCTTGGGGGAACCTTCCTTGGAAAGCTTGACCGCGTGCTTCATGGTGGCGGGGCAGGGATTTTTGAGATTGAAGGCAGGGGCGGTGCTCATGGCGGAAGAATTCGGAGGTCAGGAGTCAGAGATCAGCCGCAGGGCTGAAATGGGAAACGCGCCCCATGGACCGGAGGGCGCGTTGCGAGCCGGCGCAGGGGCGCTGGGTGACCTCAATGAGCACACGCCGTGCCTGGGTGCTACTGGAAATTGGGTGGAGAAAATCCGTGGCCAGCAGCGGGGGACTGCGCCATAACAGGGAGCGACTCCGCTTTTCCCCCATGAAAAACTACCGACCGATCCTGCTGCAAAATCTTGCCGTGACGGTGCCGGGGGTGAGGGTGCGTCAATTCCGGCTGAATCAGCATACGCCCGAGGCGGTGTGGACCAAACATTCGCACGAGCACGGTCAGTTGCTGGTCTACCTGACGGGCCGGGGGCGGCAAAATGTGCAGGAGAAACCGCATGAATGCCGGCCCGGAACGGTGATCTACCTGGAGCCGGGAGCGGTGCATGGGTTTGAGCGGGAGTTGGTCCGGCCGCCTTTGGTACTGGTGATAGACGTCGATTTGGAAATCACGCGGGCGACCCCTCATCCGTGCGCCCAAATGCCGGATGCGGATTTGGCGAAGGTGAAAACCTCCGTGATGCGGCTTTTTCAAATCCGGCAGGTGGAGGCCCGGGAGTCGATGTTGCTGGTGGGGTCGATCGTGCTGGAGATTCTTGACCGGGTCTTGTTGGCAATCGGGTGGATCAAGCCGTTCAACCGGTATGGGAATGCCAAGGTGATGAATACCACACGATTTGTGGAGCGGGTGCTGGACCGGATGGATGGGGCGGAAGTGACTTTGGAGATGATCGCGGCACGGTCGGGATACCAAATGGACCATTTGAACCGCCGGCTGAAGGCGGAATGCGGGCTGACCCTGGGGCAACTGCGGTCGCGTCACCGGCTGCAGCGGGCTCAACGGTATATCCAGCAGGGGTTGCCCATCCAGACGGTGGGGGAACGGATTGGGATTCTCGACAATAATTATTTTTCGAGATGGTTCCGGCAGCAGACCGGCATGTCGCCCAGTGCGTGGAAGAAATCACCCCAGGTCGCCGTGCGGTTTTAGGCCATGTGTGGCGGAAGTTTTGCTGGAATCCGAGGGCAGGCTGGACTAAGCGCTGCGCACGGGGTAGGAACACATGGTTTTAAAACCAGGCGCCGCCTTGCCCAACCCAATCAACTATGGATCAGCCGAAACGCCCTGCCGGGAAATCCTACAGCGAAGTCATGAACGAATGGGCTGCGCAGCGCGACTTCATCGGGGAAAACCGCAGCCGCCTGCTGCATCCGCCCTTCAGTGCCCATCC
Source organism: uncultured bacterium (assembly GCA_903936775.1). Classification (GTDB taxonomy): domain Bacteria; phylum Verrucomicrobiota; class Verrucomicrobiia; order Verrucomicrobiales; family V1-33; genus CAIZWU01. Next base: position 13,293 of record CAIZWU010000111.1, read on the forward strand.
AGTGAGAAAAGTGTTGGGCTATCTGGGCCGTCTGCTGGTGGTGATTGTCATCCCTCTCGTGATTTACCTGGTGTTGCTAGGCCGCCACGTGAAGAGCAAGGAGTTCAGTCAGATGATATCGGACGGAACCGGGACGGTGCTGAATGCGGACAAGGTCACCGCTCGTGGAGGTTTCTGGGGATTTGATGGCATTCTGGCTCTGAAGGCGATCAAGGCGACCGGCAGCAGTGGGGCCTTTTTTGAACAGCTGGAAGCCCAGGGAATTGCTACCCGTGTGCCGATGCCCATGGTGTTCCGGCGTGAGTGGATATTGCCGCGCGTGAGCATGGAAGACCTCAGCATTTCACTGCGCTCGGGTGGAGTGGGGCAGGTGCCCTTGTATGAATTGAAGGCCGACCCGGGTGATGAAGTGAGACTCCCCTCCCTGCCTCCCGCCGCCGAAAGCGCCCCGAAAACTGGAGCGCGCGGGTTGCCTCCCAACCAGGTGATGCGGGCCGGATATGGCGTTTCGCCCGACTTCAAGGCCCTGCGTATCAATGCGGTGCAGACTTCGCGCCTGAATGCCACCTGGGGAGTCAGTCCGGCCACGCTGGGGGGGGTGACCGGGATGCAGACAGATTTGGCCCGCACTGCCGCCGGTTGGGTGGTTTCCGGGAACGGAGGGCAATTCCGCCAAGGGTGGCTGGACGGGATGAAGATCGATAAGCTGGCCGTGACGATCGCTCCCGGCAAAGCCGTGATGGATGATGTGAGATTGTCCCGGGCGGGCGGGGGCAAGGCGGGGATTACCGGCAGCATGACCCTGGGTGAATTGCCGGTTCTGGACGCGGAACTGAAGTTGGAGGAGGTTCGTCTGCAGGATCTGGTGGCGGTCTCGGCGGGCAGCATGTTTACTGCTACGGCCAGTGGGACCGTCAAGCTCAGTGGCAGTGTAAACCGCAGTTCCGGAATCCGCATGGAAGGCACCTTGGAGCTGGAATCCGGTCGATTGAATACCCTCCCGGTGTTCAATGCGCTGAGTCAAATCACCAAGGAGGACCAGTTCCGCCGGCTTTCCCTCCAGTCGGGAACCCTGACGTTTTCCACCAGCGGTTCAGAGGAGCACGGGGGCATGATTGTGGAGATCAAGGCCTTTGAGTGGGCCTGTGGATCGATGGTGCGGCTGAAGGGCAACTACCGGCAGGAGCAGATCCGGGAAATCGGAAATCCGGACGGAAAATTGCCCGGGGAATCGATGAAGATCGAGGGACTTCTCCAGATTGGAGTGCCGGCCATGGTGCTGGCCAAGATCAAGCCGGCTGTGGCAGCCCGTTATTTCAAGTCTGGTGCGGATGGCTGGTCGTGGCTGGATGTGGCCATTGACGGTCCGGTGACGGGTAACCTCAGCCGTGAACTGGCGGCGGAGCTGCTCAAGGCAGTTGCCGACGCCCCTTGAGGGATGGTTGTGCCCCCCTGCCTTGTTCAAAATGGAGAGGTCCGCCCGTGCTGCCGGCCCTCTGCCCACTTTGCGCTATGGCAAGGAGCGTGGGCCAAAATACCCCGCAAGCAGAGCGGCCACCACCATGATCCCGTCCGCAGCCAGGCTATAGACCCCGGCCGGCCAGCGGTTCCGCAGCAGATGTAGCACGGCGAAGCCTGCGTTACAGGCGGCCACTCCCAGCAGCAACGGAAGGCTCCACGCATCTGCGCCCCACGCTTCCGCCGCCGCGCCGAGCCCGATCGCGGCCAGCAACCATGGATAGAGCCGCCTCAATAACAGACTTTCGGGATCGGATGCCGTGGGGTTTTCCCACAGCCGGATGCCGAGGGAGTTCAGCATGCACGCCCCGGCAAAGAGCATCACGGGTGCCGCCCGGATCAGCCCGTCCCAATCCATCACATGGGAGAATGGTCCCACTGCCACTCCCAGCGCAAAAAGATAACCGCCCAATCCCTTTTTTACGAGAATCCAAGGAGGCGGATCATACTGCTGGCGCAGTCCAAAGAAGAGCACGGTCAACAACGTGCCGGCGGCAATGGCCCGCCAGAGCTGAAACCCCGCGGCAATATGAGCTTCCTGCTGTACCAGTCCCATGATCATGAGAACACTCACTCCCAACAGCAGGACTTGGCTGACCGGCTTCCAGCGCGAGGCCGCCACGATTCCAAAGTAGAGCAATCCAGCCATCGCCACCCACACGCCGGCCTGCACCGTGATGGCTCTCATCCCGTGCAGCATCCAATAACCGGAGCCGGCGGCTACTGCCACCATGAGGGCCAGCAACCATGCGGCCTGGCGTCCCGCAAAGTGGTGCCTCCCCTTTTTACCATGCCCGGTCAATCCATCCAGGATCCGGTCAGCCATGTAAAAAAGCCAGACCCCTGCCGCCAGCGCTCCGGTATTCACCGGGGTCAGGCGAGCGCCCGTCAAATGAGCAAAGACCGGCAGCCATGCCACGGCCACCGCCACGGCATCCAAGGCCAGCCAATTGATCCATCTCCACCAAGGCAAACGGACAGGGGCGGGTGGCGGGGAGAATTCGGGCATCGGGAAGCGGGAGGTTCCATCACCCATTCCGCTTTGCAAGTCCCCTCGAAAGTGACTGCAGGCCATGGACCATGAACCATGCCACGGCTTCCTCCTGGGAGTTGCTTTCCACCGGGCCCACCTTCCTTCGTCCCGTCCTGGGCGCGGAAGCCCGTGTTTCCTGCCAAGCTTTGCCCAGAGCGGGGGTGGTTCCGTGCAGTGGTGACGGAACAACCGGTTCCGCAGCTTGTCGGAATTACTTTGTCTCCCGCACTTTGAGATGGCGGAACTGCACCGTCATCGCGAGGCCCCCGTGAATTTGCAGGCCGATCGGCCCCGGCGCGGCAAATTTGGCATCCTGGTAATTGACGGCCTCGGTCCCATTGATCCATACGGTGAAGGTGTCTCCCTTGGCGCGGATTTTGAAATGGTTCCAGTCTCCTGGCTTCAGCAGTTTTGCCCGTTCCTTGGCCTGTCCCGCCTCCGGATATTTGCCCAGGTAAAAGCAGCCTGTCATGTCCTGTTTCAAACTGCGCGACACGCCGATCTGTACCTGCAATTCCGGTTTGCGTATCATGAAACCGCTGTCGATCTCTCCTTCCCATCTGGCCTCGGCTTCCAGCTCAAAGTCGCCATACAGCTGCTCGGTCAATAGCATGTTACCCTTTTTGGCAGCATCATTGGTTCCGGTCAGAACTCCGTCCGCCACTTTCCAGAACGGATTGGGGGTGGGCACCTTCCAACCCGTCAGATCCTTGCCGTTGAAGAGCGGCAAGGCCACCACCTCTTCAGCACCGGCCGGATTGGGCAGCAGCATCACTGCCACGAAGGCCGCAAGGCAGGGCAAAAGGCAGCGTCGGAACGGGCGGAAGGAGGAAGTAATCATGGGATGGAAACGGATGAAAATGAAGCGGAGCAAAAACACAGCGTTCAGGCAAGCCTCTTCTATCCGCCTTTGCACCTTTGCCGATGGATGTTCAGGCTGCCGTCCCTTTCCGGAAGCACTTGCTGCCAGCCAGGGCAGGGCATTCCTTTCCTGATCCTGACAAATCGCCGCCCGCCATGTCCTTGTCCCTGACCTGCCTCCCCGAAGGCCTGCTCCTCCTCAGCGGTGAACCATCACCCGGAGATCCGTTGGAGCTGGTCCATGCCTTTTCCCAAAGCGCTGCCCATGCCCTGCTCCACCTTGCCGCCCGCCCGTCCCATGAGGCCCCGCCGGACCCTGCCCTGGCCTGGCTGCACCGCTTCAGCCACCACTGGATGGCCGAAGTTTGCCGCGCCCGGCACGACGCCCCACTGGTCCCGGCCGCCGATTCCACCGGCCATTCCCTCCTCACCTCCTGCGCCCAGGAGGCGCCGCCGTTCCCCGGTTCCGATTATTGCACGGCGGAAGTCCTCGCTACCCTCTGGGCGGACGCCGGGACCGCTCTCGCGGCGGCCTGCACCGTGCATCCCGGTGGCCTTGACGACTATCTCCGCTCCAGCCGTGCCGGTTGGCACCTCGTCGGCCGGGTCACGTTCCACCTCGCGGAAAACAAACGGGACCCGGACCGGCCCTTTGCCTTCCTCGCCACTTACACAGATGCCCTCGGGGCCACCGGCAAACCACAGCATATTCCCCTTGGCCGCGCCCTCCAGACTTATGCCGCCTCCCCGGATCAGCGTACCCTCGACGCCATCCTGACTCCGGTCCGCACCGCCGCCGCCACCATTTCCTGGGTCCGCGAATTATTGGAATCCCGCCGGGTCTTTCAAGCCCTCGCCTGGACTCCGGCCGAAGCCTATCGCTTCATCCGCGACCTGCCCGCCCTCGAATCCGCTGGACTGGTGCTCAAGGTTCCGGACTGGTGGAAAGGCGGGCGCCCCTCACGTCCCGCGGTCCAGGTGAAGCTGGATCCAGACAAATCCATGCTGGGGGTGGGGGCCATGCTGCAATTCCAGATCAGCACGACCCTCGAGGGCACTCCGCTCAGCGCGGAAGACTGGGCCCGCATCAAAAACAGCCCCACGGGTCTCGTCAACCTGCGTGGTCAATGGATTGAGATCGACCATGCCCAGCTCGGACAGGTGATGGACCACTGGAACAAAGTCGCGGCCGCCCATGCCGGAGGGGGTCTGACATTCCACGAAGGCATGAGATTTCTTGCCGGATTCCAGCCCGGAGGACCCGTTCCTGCGGACGGGTTCATCGAAACCCTCACCAACTGGTCCCAGGTGGTGGCCGGTAAAAATCTTGAAGCGGCCCTCGATCAAATCCGCAATCCTGACACCCCGTCCGTTCCGCCTTCCCTCCAGGCCACCCTGCGCCCCTACCAGGAAAAAGGCCTCGCGTGGCTCACCTTCATGCGCCGCCTTGGCCTTGGGGCCTGCCTCGCCGATGACATGGGTCTCGGCAAAACCCTGCAAGTGATTGCCTTGCTGGCCAGCCCGGCCCCGCCGGGGGCCGCCCCTTCCCCCGTCCTTCTGGTGGTGCCCGCCAGCCTCCTGGGGAATTGGCTGTCGGAATTTACGAAATTCGCGCCCCAACTCCGCATCTTCCCCGCCCATCCGTCCCGCACCCCGCGCGACCAGTTGGACGCCGCGCTCGCCCGCCCTGCGGAAGCCTTCCCCAACCATCACGCGGTCCTCACTACCTACGGTGTCCTGCAACGCACCCCTTCCCTGCAAAACCACCGATGGCAGGCCATCATCCTTGATGAGGCCCAAGCCATCAAAAACGCCGGCACCTCCCAGGCCAAGGCCGTCAAAAAAGCCTCCGCGCCTTGGCGGCTGGCCCTCACCGGCACTCCGATCGAAAACCGCCCTGGCGACCTGTGGTCCCTCTTCGATTTCCTCAACCCCGGCCTCCTCGGCGGGGCCACGGCTTTCGCCAGCACCCTCAAACGTCTTGCCGAATCTCCCGCCTCCGGTGGATACGCGCCCCTGCGCCGGCTGGTTTCACCTTACATCCTGCGGCGCATGAAGACGGACAAGTCCATCATCGCGGATCTCCCTGATAAAACAGAGGTCATGGCGTCCTGTACCCTCAGCCGCAAGCAGGCCATCATCTACGGCAAGCTGGTGGAGCAACTCAAAGCCGACCTCAACGACCCCAACCTCGAACCCATGCAGCGGCGCGGACTGGTGGTCGGTTACCTCATGAAGTTCAAACAGGTCTGCAACCACAGCAGCCATTGGAGTGGGGATGGCGTCTATGCGCCGGCCGACAGCGGTAAATTCCAACGGCTCGCCGAACTCTGCCAGGACATCGCCGACCGCCAGGAGCGCGTCCTCATTTTCACCCAGTTCCGGGAAATCATCGATCCCCTCCACGCCTTCCTGACCACGCTCTTCAAGCGCCCCGGGCTCGTTCTGCACGGCGGCACCCCTGTGAAGGAACGGCAAAAACTGGTTGATCAATTCCAAGCGCCCGGAGGGCCGCCTTTTTTCCTGCTGAGCGTCAAAGCGGGCGGGACCGGACTAACCCTGACCGCCGCCAGCCACGTCATCCACTTCGACCGCTGGTGGAACCCCGCTGTCGAAAACCAAGCCACCGACCGCGCCTACCGGATCGGCCAGAAACGCAATGTCCTGGTCCATAAATTCGTGACCACCGGCACCCTTGAAGAACGCATTGATGCCATGATCGAGGACAAAAAAGCCACCGCCCACCAACTGCTGGGTCCGGAAGCGGGAGCCGAAACCGCCCTTATCGAAATGACCAACGAAGCCCTCCTGAAATTCGTTTCCCTTGACGCCGCCACCGCGCTGGGCGGCGGGGCTTGATCCGTGAAAGGTCACCCCTCAACTTCCGGGGAGACCCGGGGCACCCGGGAAGGCCCCCGGACCACCACGCGTCTGGCCCGGAGAGGCTGGCGGGCAGGTTGTTTCAGCATCTGCATTTGAGCAGAATGCCGGGCGTCGGCGTAAAACCGATGCACCACCAGAATGGCGTGGATTATGCCGGGAATCCAGAAAATGAGTGTGAGCACCAAATTCAGCAGGCCCGCGAGGGGACGGCCGCAACTGAATACGGCAAGGGGTGGAAGCACGATGGCGAGAAAATATCTCACGGGAAAAAGGGCGATAAAATCAATCCTGACAAGGGGCAGTCAATCACCAGGAGGCTCCCTCCAGCCGGGCCGGCTGAAGAGCTTATTAGGAGCCGGTGACGAGCTTCACGAGGGCGGAGGATTTTTCGTAAAGGCTTTTCACCTGGGCGGGCTCGAAGGGTTTGCCTTCGGGCATGTCGATCAGGACGCGGATTTCTTCGAGACCCGGGCGGAGCGTTTTGAGCCAGGAACGCTTTTGGAGAGTGGGGTTCAGTTCCGCCAGCATGGCGGTGAAGTATTCGAGCAGGTCAGTGCGGGCGAGCAGGCCGGCGCGTTCCGGCGAAAACGGATCGGAGGCGGCCCCGCTGGCGATTTGCAGGCCACGCAGCCAGCCGCCCAAGCTGATCAAATGCGCCATTTCCATGTCGCGGAGCAGCACCATGTCGCTTTCGACATCCTTTTGGGTGCCCGCGAGGTCGCTGCGCAGGGTCTTCCAATCGCCAAGGGCGGAGTTTTCGAGCAGACTTTTGGCATGTTCGGTGACGCGGGCGCCGGCCCCGAGGGATTTGGCGTGTTTCAGGACCGCCCGCCCGACGTCCTCCAGATCCGAAACTTTTTCAGTTTGCACGGAGAGGAAACCATCGCCGATCAGCACCCCGAGGGAAAGAGCGACCAAGGCCCGGTCGCTCCCGACGGACTTGGGAACGGGACGTTTGAGCTTGTCATAGGGTAACGAACCGAGGGCTTCCATCTGCCCGAAGATTTTGCGGATGGAGGGGGTGGTGAATTGATTGACCCCATATTCCTCGCGGAGGTGATCGTCTTCGAGGAGGTCGTCCGGCACTTCCGGTTTGCCATTCTCAGGTTTGAGCGGCGTGGCGGGTGCTGTTTCCGGAGGGGGAGGGGACGCCGGTTTTTGCGCCTGGGCCGGATGGAGCGCAAGACTGAACAGGAGAGCAGCCAGCGGGCAGAGGAAAGCGGCGGATGGGTGGAGGGACATGGAACTCGCGTTGTAAAGGGTGGGGGACCCTTTGGCTTATGGCAAATATCAACTGGGAGGGCATTGATTTCGAGTCTTTTCCTCGGAATATTTGCTCTGTTGACGGGGGGGGCAACAAGTTGCTCTTTCCCAATCCCCGGCCCGGTGCCTTTTCGCCGGGCCAGTTTTGTTTTTACTATGCATTGGCTGACTATTCTTTGGCTTTGCTGCTACACATTTGTGGTGGTCGGGCTGTCCGCGTTCGGGGTCCATCGTTGGTTTATGGTGGGGCTCTTCTGGAAGAATCTGAAAAATCCACCGCAGCCAAAGGGGCGTTTCGAAAAGTTGCCTCTCATCACGGTGCAACTTCCTATTTATAATGAACGCCTCGTGGTGTCCCGTTTGGTCAAGGCGGTGTCGGAGCTGGATTACCCGCGGGAATTGCTCGAAATCCAAATTCTGGACGACTCCACCGACGAGACAAAACAGATCTGCGAGGCCGAAGCCGCGCAGTTGAAGGCTCGCGGATTCGACGTGACCCTGCTGCACCGGGTGGACCGCACGGGCTACAAGGCAGGGGCGCTGGAAAACGGCATGGCTCAGGCCAAGGGTGACTTTATCTTCATCCTCGATGCCGACTTCGTGCCCACCCCGGGGGTGCTGCACGAAATGGTGCACTATTTCACGGACGAGAAGATCGGGATGATCCAGACCCGTTGGGGGCATCTGAATCGCGATTACTCCCTGCTCACCAAGGCTCAGGCTCTTTTCCTGGACGGCCACCTCGTGGTGGAGCAAGTCGCCCGCAGCCGCAGTGGCCGCTTTTTTAATTTCAATGGGACCGCCGGCATTTGGAGGAAACAAACCATCCTCGATGCCGGGGGCTGGCAGCACGATACGCTGACGGAGGACTTGGATCTGAGCTATCGCGCTCAGATGAAGGGGTGGAAATTCATTTTCCTCAAGGACGTGATCAGCCCCGCCGAACTGCCGGTGGACATCAATGGCTTCAAGAGCCAGCAATTCCGCTGGACCAAGGGATCCATCCAGACCTGCCGGAAAATCCTGGGCCCGGTTTGGCTCAGCGATATTCCACTGCTGCTCAAGATCGAAGCCACCATCCACCTTGGGGCCAACTACGCTTACTTTTTGGTCTTCCTCATGCTCTTCCTCGTCTTTCCCGGAGCGGGCAAGGAGTTCACCATGGGGGGCTACCGGACTTGGTGCTTTGATTTTCCGATCCTCCTGCTGACGACCGGCTCCGTGGGTGCCTTTTACCTCTCCAGCCAGATCGCCGCCTACCCGAAGACCGGGTGGAGAAACATCATCTACCTTCCGGTGCTCCTCGCCTTGGGGATCGGCATGAGCATCAGCAATGGAAAAGGTGTCATCGAAGCCATGCTTGGCCAGGAAAGTGCATTCATCCGGACTCCGAAGTATGGAATCGAGAAAAAGGGTCAACTCTGGAAGCCAGCGGCGGGTCGTTCGACGAAAAAAGGCCTGCTGGGGTTGGAAATCTTGCTTGCTTTGTATTTCACAGGTGTCGTTATTTTTACAATTTTAAATAATTATTGGAGTTCTTTGCCATTTCTGCTTATATTCATGCTGGGGTTCTGGGGGATTGTAGCGGGTTCTTTCCCGCAACTCTTCCGGAATCGGCAACCAGATGAACCGGACGGACCTGCCGCTGTCTGAAAATTCTAAAAAAATGAGTGCTTCAATCCACTGCTTTTCCACGATGTCCCGCCGCTCCCTGCGGCAGACCTTGGCGCTGCTGAGTGTGATCGCGGCGTGTGTCCTTTCCAGCTGCTCGACCAGCAAGCCGGCGCGGGAAATGCGGATCAGCGTCGCGGATCAAAAACTCGCCCTGTATGAAAATGGCGAGCCGGTCCGGGTCTACAAGGTATCCACCTCCAAATTTGGATTGGGCGACAGCCCCTCCAGCAATTGCACGCCCATCGGCAAAATGAAGGTGGCCAAAAAGATTGGCTACGGGCTGCCACCCGGCATGGTCTTCAAGAGCCGGCAGCCTACAGGTGAAGTGCTCCGGCCCAATGCCCCCGGCCGCGACCCCATTGTCACCCGCATCATGTGGCTCCAAGGCACTGAGAGTCAAACCCGCAACGCCTACCGCCGCTTCATCTATATCCACGGCACGCCGGAAGAATCCACCATTGGACGTCCCGCCAGTTTTGGCTGCATCCGGATGCGGAGCATGGATGTGATCGATCTTTTCAACCATGTGCCGGAAGGCATTCCGGTTCAGATCGTCAAAGGCCGTCTGCCGGGAGATGCCCGCAACCAGCAGGAATATGTCTACACCCCGCCACCGGCGCCCCCCGCGGCCCTCAAACATTACGGCCCGGCCCGGCAGCAAGGCAGCCATACCAAGTCGACCGCCATGGCCAGCACCCGGCGCAGCAAATCCTGAACGTAAATGGCGACGCACCGCTTGACACCCGGGAATCCGCGTTTAGTCTCCGCTCCCTTTTTCAAGCTCACGAATTTCCAAAGCAATGGCCAACAACAAATCTGCCAAAAAGCGCAACCGCCAAACGGTCGCCCGCACCGCCCGTAACCGCTCCATCAAGAGCCGCGTCAAAAATGCCCGCAAGGCTGCCCTTGCTGCCATCCTGACCGGAGACAAGGACGTCATCGCCGCCAAGGTCGCGATCTACGCGTCCACCGCTGACAAGGCCGCGAACAAGAATGTCATCCACAAAAACGCGGCCAGCCGCTTCAAGTCCCGTATCGCTGCGGCTCTGGCCAAGGCCAGTGCCTGATTTCAGATTCCCCTTTTCCCAGCGCATCTTCCTCACGGAAGGTGCGCTTTTTTGTGCTGGGAACGGGCTTTTTTTGAGGGTTGGCGGATTTATTGTTAGAAACGACCAGGGGTCTCCGCTTGGTTTGGATCAGTTACCCCACCGCCGCGGTGCTGGCCACTGTGGTGCCGCCGCAACGATCTTTACCGCTTCAAACTGTGAACTGGACCGGGGCCGGCCTCCTGGCCAAAGCCGGCAATCCCTGCTGGTAGGGTGAGCCTACGGCAGTGACCCGGGGGTCGCCATCACCGTAGTCCCGATTCCCGAATCAACGGAGGCCGTTCTCGTTTGGTTCACGGGCCTGCTGGCCGGCGTCGCTTCCATGTCCACTGCAAGAGGTCGATTCGAAATGATGGCCTCGGGGAGGCCCCTCCGGCTGAATGTCCGGGTGGCAAACTTGAAGGAATTCATTCCAAGGATCCCACCCGGGAAATGTTCCTTCCTACTCCCGGGGAACCCCACGGCAATTTTGACGCCAGGGGTTTCCTGGTCTGCCCCGGAAAGCCAAAAGAGGCCGGGCACCCTCACAGGTGCCCGGCCTGGATTCCGGCCAATGTGGCTGATGAGCGGGCCAGATCAGTCTTTCACCCGTTCCGTTCCTTTCGGTTCGCCTTCGGAATCGTCATCCTCATCGTCCTCTTTGGATTTCAGTTTGCTGATTCCATAAATCGTGGTCGTTCCACTGACCTCATTGCCGATGACGAGGAGCGGTTGGTCGGTTGGGCTGTCCTCTTCACTGATGAACAGAAGGCCCTCCGGACCCAGATCACCTGCGGCCTCACTATCCACCGGCTGACTGAAATCGCGGTTGTTCACATATTGCACGAATCGAGGTGAGACCGGATTGGTCACATCGTAGACCATGACGCCACCGACCCGCTCCAGCCCGATAAAGGCAAAGGTGCGGCCGTAGGCTTTGCCTACCGCCACTCCTTCCGGTTCGGGACCCTTGTCATCACTACGGTCGTCAAATTTGTTCGCTTCGTGGTTTGAATTGAAGAGGAACTGGGGTGGATCGGTGGGAAGCACCGGGGCGACGGGCTGATGGAGCGCTGCCGTGATCTTTTCAAACTGATCACCGCTATCCCAGAGCAGGGCACCTGTCGCCGAGCGGATGGAAAAGGAGCGCCCGCCGAAAGTATAGATCTCCTTGTAGATGTTATTGCCTGCGGTATCGCCCTGCGCCTTGGTGGCTTTCAGGCGGCCGAGGTTGGATGTCTTTTTCAGTTCCACTGCCAGTGCCGGGGGGAATACCGCCGGATCAAGTGCCATGCTGCCCACGCGGGTTTCCTCCGAATAGCCGGTCCAATCGCGGGAATCGCCCTCATTGGCCAATACCAGGTAGGTTTCCCGTCCGGCTTTGAAGGAAGCGATCGCGTCCGGCAGAAACAGTCCTTTGACCGGCCAGTTCTTAATATTGATCCCACCGGCATTCGCGACCGGGGTGCCATCTCGGTCGCTGGCATCCAAGGCATTGCTGGAGCCGAATCCATTCAGCGCCAGATTGTGATCCTTGAGGCCCAGACCGTTGACCGAAGTTACCTTCGCGGTGGAAATGTCAATCACCGCCAACGCATTGTTTTCCTGGAGGGTCACCCATGCAGTTTTTGAATCCTGCGAAATGGTGATGTACTCCGGCTCAATATTCTGGGCCACGGTATTATCGGGTCCAAAGACCCGGACGGCAGGCTTGGGACCGCTGCCACTTCCATCGAAAAGTGCTGCCCGGCTCAGCCCATTGAAGGCCGTGAAACCCGCCGTGCGGACGGTCGCCCGGGTTGCTCCCCGCGAAATACTGATGACGCTGACAGAGCCCTCGGGGTCCTGGCTATAGTCTGGGCTGGGCTCTCCCTCGTTGGCCGTCAGCACATTCCGTCCGTCCGGCGTAAAAATGATCATGTCAGGCTGTGCTCCTACCTCCACGGCTGAAATGAACTGCAGGTCTGGACCGAAGAAAACCACTTTCCCCGGGTCCGTCTTGACGGCGGATTCCACGGCCACCGCGATCAACCCATCCCGCACCGCCACGCTGTTGGCGACCGCGCCGTAGAGGGTCACGTCGATGGAGAGATCATCACGCAGGACCGGAGCGGCGGGATCGGCAATATCAACCACGTCGATTTGGGCCGCCTGGGCATTGACGACCAAAAGCCGCTTGCTGCCGGCATCGTAGGCCACGATTTCCGCAGCGCTGGTGAGGAATGACCCTGCAGCCACACTGCCCAGCGGGGCGAGACTGATGGAGGAGGGGGATTTGGCCTGGAGTGATCCTGCCGTGAGAGTAGTGAGGGAAAATAGACCCAGCAGATGGAGAGGTGGATTTTTTCGGTTCATAAGTCCCCACCGTTTATATCCAATCACTGTATTTGATATGCTTCTATTGTGAAGGTTTTGTGACGATGCCGGTTCCCATTCCGGCTTGCAAAAGTGGAGTCGGAGCGCCGGATAGGCGGCCGGTGGATTACCCGCCGGGGAGCGGGAGGAGAGGGAGCAGGGTGGCCGCGAGGGCATCGATTTGTTCCCTGGTGTGGGTGGCGCTGAGAGTCAGGCGGAGGCGGGCTTTGCCCTTGCCGACGGTGGGATAGCGGATGGCGGGAAGGAGAAAACCGGCCTCCAGGAGGAGGCCGCTGAGGCGGAGGGCTTCGGCTTCGTCGCCAATAGGAAGCGGAACGATGGCGCTGGCGGGTTCAGGGATACGGCCCTCAAGGACGTTGGTCAGATAGGCGAGATTCGCCCAGAGACGGGCGCGGCGGTCTTCTCCATACGCGGTGGGAAGCCAGTGGCGGATGACTTCCTCAGTGGCGTGGGCGAGAGCTGGTGAGGGGGCGGTGCTGTAGATGAAGGACCGTGCGCGGTTGATCAGCAGGTCGATCAGGGAGGCGCTGCCGCAGAGATAGCCGCCGGAGAGGCCGGCCGCTTTGCTGAAAGTGCCCATCTGAATGTCGATGCGGGCGGCGAGCCCGAGTTTGGCGGCGAGACCACGGCCTTGGGGGCCCATGATGCCGAAGGCGTGGGCTTCATCCAGCAGGAGGAGGGCTCCGTAAATTTCCTTGAGACGGACGATGTCCCAGAGATCAGCCCAGTCGCCATCCATGCTGAAGACGCTTTCGGTGACGACAAGGATGCGGTGGGCGGCGGTGGCCTTGGCACGGGCCCACTGCAGGAGATGCTCCAGTTTCCCGAGATGGTTATGCGGAAAAATCCGGACGGTGGCGCCGCTGAGCCTGGCGGCATCGATCAGGCTGGCGTGACTGAGTTTGTCCAGAAGGATGAAGTCGTCCGGCCCGCACAGGGCGGGGAGGGTCCCCATGGCGGCAGCGTAGCCGGAGGAAAAGGTGAGGGCGGCTTCCGTTTTTTTGAAGGATGCGAGGCTGCGTTCCAGGGCGGCATGGGGAGGGAGTGTGCCGCAGACGAGGCGGGAGGCGCCGGAGCCGGCTCCGTAGAGATCCAGCCCCTGTTTGAAAGCGGCGCGGACGGGTTCCGCATTGGCGAGGCCAAGGTAATCGTTGGACGAGAAATTCAGGAGGTCGGCGCCGCCTACCCTGACGAGCGGGGACTGTGGTGTCTCAAGGGGGCGCAGCTTCCGGTGCAGGGAGGCGGCGTGCAGGGGAGCGAGATCCTCATCATAGCTGCGCATGCGGGTGGAGGTGGGGGATCGCCCCGGGAGTGGTCAGGATGATCTCGGAGAATGGTGGCCCGGCCCTGGATCTTTATTGATAGGGTTCAAGCCAGCCCCAGTCCCCAGTTGAGCAGGGCGGCGGATTCCTTCCAGATGTATTTGGAGGAACTGCCGAGGGAAATGCAGATGATGGTGCGGCCCCGGTAGTTGGCGCTGGAGACGAGGCACTTTCCGGCAAGGTTGGTGTAGCCGGTTTTCATGCCGATGCAGTGGGGCAGGTAGAAGGGGGAGTTGGGGCGCAGCAGATGGTTGGTGGTAGTGAGCTTTTTGACGCGGCCATCCGGTCGGGAGACGTTGAGTTCATGCCGGCCGACGATGCCCCGGAGGGTGCTGTTATAAAGCACGGCGCGGGCGACGCGGGACAAGTCCCGGGCGGTGGAATATTGGCCTTCTGCCGGTAGTCCACTGGCATTTTTGAAGTGTGAATTTTTCATGCCGAGTTGCTGGGCACGGCGGGTCATCCAGACGGCAAAGGCTGGTTCGCTGCCGGCACAGGTGCGGGCGACGCAGCGGGCGGCGTCGTTGCAGCTTTCGATCAGCATGGCCTGGAGCAAGGATTTCAGCGGATAATGTTCTCCTTCCTTGAGATACATTTTGTGGGGCTCGGCGGCGGCATCGAAGGCGGAGACGCTGGCCGTTTTGTCGAGTGCAGTGCTTTCAACACAGACCAGCGCGCTGACCAGTTTTTGAGTGCTGGCGACGGCGCGGCGCTCGTCGGCATTGCGCTCAAAGAGGATTTGGCCGCCGACAGCATCGAGCACGATACAGGCCTTGGCGGAGGTCGGGGGAGGTTTGGGCAGGCCGGACTGGGCCGACGCCCGGGGGAGGAAGGCGGCGGTGGGCAGGGTCAGGGCGGCGTTTCGGAGGAGCGTGCGTCGCTTCATGGGGGAGTGGATTTCCTTGGGGGACTGGGTTTTTTGGCGGAAGGCTGGGCCGGAGCTTCTGGCGGGTCCACTGGGGTGGCGCGGGTTGGCTTGGGAGGAGGAACTGCTTTGCGGGAAGCGCCGCCGACGGGGGCCTCATTTTCCGAAATTTCGGATTCTTCGACGCCCGATTCCCCGCGGATTTGTTGCTCCACGATTTCATCCGGCGCGGCGCCCAGCGCCCGGGCCTTCCGGTAGTGCCGGCCCGCCATTTCAAGGGAGGGCGGCTTCCGCTCCAGATACATCACGGCGAGGTTGAAATGAGCTTCCGTGTAGTCCGGATCCAGATCGAGGGCTTTTTGGAGTTCGACCTCTGCCCCGTTGGTCCAGCCGATACGTTTGAGGATGATGGCGAGAGAGTTGTGGGCACGGGGATCGGCGGGGTTTTCGGCCACGCCGCGGGTGGTGGCGGAAACGGCCATCATGGGTGCCTTCAGTTCCAAATAGACCTGGCCAAGGGTGAGCCAGGAATCAGCCAGATCCGGTTTGAGGGTGGTGGCTTTCTCGAGCGACCCCCGGGCGGCTTCGTATTCGGCCAGTTGATACTGGACTTTACCAAGATTGGAAAGAGCGGCGGCGTTTTCCGGTTCCAGCCGGAGCACGGACTCCCAGGCACTGCGGGCGGACTTCCACTGCTGGCCACGCATGGCGGCGATGCCGCGTTGTATGTGCGGAGAAGTATCAAGTGATGTGGCAGCCGTCTCCTGGCCAGATGCCGGATAGGGCAGCAGCATTAAAGCTGAGGCGGTCACCAGTGGAAGAAAGCGGGTCACGGAGAGGGGGAGGGGAAATCAACTTGGAACCTTTGTTTAAGTCAGCTACGGAGCAGGTTCAATTGAGGAATGGGGAACCTGCCGTTCCGTGGGCGGGACGGCCGGTGGACGCGGAAGGCCTTCCGTGGAGGCCGCGGATTAAAAAGCAGGGAAGGCTCCGTTACAGGGCTTTGCCCTGCAGGATGTTGCCGGGAATGGTGGATACATCCATGCCTTTGAATTTCCGGCCAATACCTCCGCCTTGGTGGCAAGGCCGGTACCGGCCACTCCTCCCGTAATTCCTGCGGCCGCTTCGCCGGCCTTTCCGGCCACGCTGCCCGCCACGCTTGCCCTGGCACCGTTGAACGATTCTGAAATGAACTTTTGTGTGGGCAATCAACCGGCCCATTGTTGTTGGTGAACAGGGAAGGGCCATCCGCGAGGGATGGTTCCAGAATCAATCTGCTGCGGGATGCCATGTCCTGACGTAATCGATGACGAAAGCGGCGGGCAGGGTTGCGGGATCCGGCAGGCCCAGCCACCCGGGTTGGGTTTCGGTGTCGAGAATCAGCCGGAGCGGAGTTTTCCAATGGGTGTTGGCCAGGCTGCGCATTGGTTGGCCGTCCAGATACCAGGTCAGCAGATCTGCTTCCCAGAGCAGGCCCCAGGTATGGAAGCCCGCGGACGGGTCCTCCTTCAGGGTGAATTCCTGCTTGTGGGCCAGTTCGCCCGTCTGGCCGGGATACCGGATGACGGGAGCATTGGTGAAGAGGGTGCGGCCATACTGTGCATGGCGGGGGGAGAGCTCAAAGACATCGATTTCCACCCACCGCTCCGGCTGCTGGTGGTAGAACCAGAACGCGCTGGTGCCGGCCGAAGCCCCGGCCCGGGAGCGGATTTCGAAATAACCATAGCGGATTCGTTTCAGGCTGCGCACGATGGCGCAGGTGTAGTCCTTGTAGCCGGGGGGCATGTCCGGAATATTCTCCGCTTTCAGCAGCAGATGCAGCTTCCCTTCCTTGATGACCACGTTTTGCTCCTGGTAGCAGCCGGGCGGGCGGCCGTACCATTCCGGATTGCGGGGCTGCCACTTCGCCTGGTCCAGTTTCGGGGCGTCGAATTCATCCGTAAACTCCGGCACCAGCTTCCATTTGCCCGGAAGCGCCGGAGCCGGCGGCGGTTGGGCCGGGGAGGAAACGGTGAGGAGCAGGAGCAGGAAGGCAGGGACTTTCATGCGGGGAACATGGCAGGGAGATCTGCCGGACTAGCGCTTCCGGCAGGAACCGGTGATCCCACAAAAGGTGTTTATTCCAATCATGGAATGACGGATGGGGGGCCGACTTTGAGGCGGAAGTAATAACGGGGTGAAGTGCCCAGGTAACGCGCCGAATATGTGGTGGCGTCTTCCGCCAGTTCCAGATCGGGGGTCGGAGCCCAATCGGTCAAATCGGTCGATCCTTCCATGCGGTATTTGACCATGGGATCGGCAGCGGCGGCGGTGCCTTTGGTGATCATCAGCCCGGGTTCCCCCTGGATGAGGGTGACTCCGGGGGACTGGACCGAGCCTGAGTCATTGGGAATGGTGCCCAGGGCATACTCTAGAAAATTGGATTGGCCATCCCCGTCGGCGTCATCGTCAGGTCCTCCAATTTCCGGATAGGCCGCCGCCCAGAAACCGTAACCGGCGGGATTGGCCACCACGTCGGCCGCGTCCCGTGGCATCAGGACGTAGCCGGAAAAGGGATTGAGCGGGAGGGCCGCCTGGGAGAGAATGCCGGTGATGGTGGCGGGATAGGAAACGGGCGGTGAATTGGCGTCAGTGGCCTGGGCGATCCTGACAGTCATGGTGCTGCCCACCGCATCCGAGAGTGTGACATCGTTGATGTTGGTGCCGGAAGGATCGGCCCAATTTCCCGAGACATAGGAGAGACCTTCCATCCGGATGAGACGGCCTTCGATGCTTTCCGCAAAAACGGGGTCGGCCATCTGGTCCGCCGTCACCACCAGGGGAAGGGGCGCCGTGTCCGGCCCCAGATCAATGAGGTCCGAGGCGACTGCCGGACTGATTTCGGTCAGGCCGGCAAACTGGACAATGGTGCCGGTGACGACGTAGCGGTTGCCGCGGGTGAGGGTGGCCAAAGCAAGGTTGAACGAGAAGATATTGATTCCGGAATTGCCGTCCTGGATAAAGGCGCTCAGCTGGGAATTGTTGAAGTTCTCCTCCGTGACCACCCCGCTGATGGCCACAAGCGTGTTCAATTCCCCGGGGATGCCGGTCACGGGATCCACGTCACGGAGGGATTCCACCGGAATGATGACCACGGCCGCGGGGGTGGTGGCAAGGGGAGCCAGGGTGCCGGAGGGTCCTGCGGTGCTGACGATAAACGGATAGCGTCCATCGGCGGATGGTCCGGCGGGGCTGGGGGTGCTGAGGCCGGAGAGGGTAATAACCACCGGATTCACCGTGGTGGCCGCGGTGCCGGTGATGGAGATGGTCTGTCCCGTGATGGAGACGACCGGGGTGCCGGCTCCGGCCCCTGTTACGGTGAGGTTTGGAGCGGTGGGGATACCCAGGGCAGAGGGAACCACAATCGAAAGCCGGGTCAAGGTGCCGGGGGAAACGTCGCTGAATACCGTTATGGAGGCTTTCTGGGCGCTGAGGCCCCTGCCGAAGATGTTTTTGTCAATGAAGGGGCTGCCGGGGGTCTTGTTTTCAATGGAGGCGGCGCCGACCCCGCTCAGCGAAGTGATCCCTCGCAGGCTGCGGATATAGCCATTGTTGGAGGGATTGTTGGCTTTGCCAAAATCAACCACGGACAGGGTCCCGCTGGAGATGGCCCCCACTCCATTGAAGTCGGAAATCGTGGATGTCGCATTCTGGGCGATGGCGGAGTTGGTGCCAGTGGCGAAAAGTTTGGCTGAGATGACACTATCAAACCGCACATAGGAAGCAGGAGCATTCGGCCCGGCCGCCAGGGTGTGGATCGCGCCCTCCTGCCCGGCCTCGGCTGAACCGGCGGCCTTGAGCATCACCATTTCCGCAGCGCTGAGATCAAAAGTGCCGGTGGTCCCGGTAAAACAGGCTTTATCGGCCAGACCCACCCGGATCAGAAAGTCTGAGGTATCGGTGTCGGTGGTCACGGCGCTGTTCGTCACCACAATCAGGGTGCCCACCGGGACGGCTTCAAACAAATTGCTGTCCGCCGGTGCTCCAGGGGTGGTGACCGGTGCCGTGGGGCTGAAGACGCGCTTGCCTCCCCCATCGTTGGCCATGCTGCTGCTGAAATCCTTCAGAATCATGCCGCGCAGATCCACGGTGGTGCCGGGGGTGCCATTGCCGACGACCAGCAGCTCCACCAGGTCAGGCGTTATATTAAGAAATTTATTGATCACCACGATGGGGGCACCGGCCGGTGGGGCGGGGTCAATATTGGTGACCGAGACGTCCGTAGTGCCGCTGTCGTAACCCAGCGACGAGGCGGTGATGGTGACGGTTACGGCCGGAGTGAAGACATTGTCCGGCACCCCGGAAATGGTGAAGGTGGCAAACAGCTCATTCGCAGGAATCACCACCGTGGCCGGAACAACCGCCTTGCCGCTGTTGGAACTGGAGAGATTCACCGTGAGTGGACTGGACAGCGCAGGGCCTTCGGCGGGGCGGGTGACGATGGCGTCCAAAGTGGCGTTTTCCGGGAAAAAGGTGGGATCCGTGCTCAGGGCCAGGACCGGCAGGGGAGGCAAGGTAAAGGCGGAAGGCGAGGCGGTGGCCCCGCCGGAGGTGCTGACAACAATCAGGCCGGTCGTGGCTCCTGCAGGGACGGTCACCGTGATCTGGGTTCGGCCCGCATTCACCGTCGCCCCAGGAGCAGGGATTCCATTGAAGCTGACGGTGGGAGTGGCGGTGAAGGAAGTGCCGTCGATGGTCACCACGGTGCCGGCTCCACCATTGTCCGGGCTGAACGAGATGATCGCCGGCGGGGTTCCGCCGGTCGGGCTCACCAATCCCTTCAGGGAGAGGTCCGGGGCGGTGGTATTGGCCCGGTCATAAATATAAAAAGTACCACCGGTGCTGGAAGCGCCGAAAGGCACGATCCTGAACGTGACCGGAGTTTCCCCGGCCACGTTTTGGAGTTCGCTGATCGAGCTGAGCAGGATAGGACCCAGACTTTCCCCCCCCGATGCCGAGGAAGAAAAAGACAAAGGCCCAACATCGTTGAAGGCGCCCGCTCCGACTTGGTATTGCAGGAGCCCTTCCGCGGGCCCGGTATTGGACCGGCGGTAGTCCAAACGGTCAATCTGGGTGAAAGAAACCCGGTAACCCGCGCCGGGAGCCGCTCCGAAGGTGAAGAATTTTTCCCCGCTGATGGCGCTGGCGGCATCAACCGAAGTCCAGTCGGTTCCCCCCCAGGCGCGGGCTGCAGCCCCGCTGGCCGGGACGTTTACCAAGCTCCCCTTGGTCAGTGGGGTGGGGGTGGTATTGGGAGCCGCACTGGAAGCAGCCAAGGGTGTTTCCCCATAGTTGACCGCGCCGCTGACGTCCCATGCGGCCAAGGGGACTTCCTGGGCCTGGGATTTCAGGGGGAGCAGGGAAAGGACCGCGACGGTAAATAATCCATACCATGATTTTGCCGGGTGCCGAGAGAGCCCCGGGGCGAAACGGGAAAAAGTTAGGATATTGGACATGGGTGGGGTATTTCTAGGGGATGACCCCGTTTTCGGGCATCAGGTCAATTCAGGGATCCGGCAAAATGACGGGAAAGGGAAACAAAGCA